>DAOMHE010000001.1:0-45482 GCA_035430785.1 Spirochaetota bacterium
ACTTATAACACTAGAGATAATGTGCTTCTTGAAAATAGATTGCTCAGCGGAATGGTATCTGTTATTATTATCAATATAGCTACTTAACAAATGTGAAGAAAACCAAATTAGAAAAGTTGTGTTAAGCAAGGAACTTAAAACAAATATCAAAAATAATGTAAATAATCCTTTTTTTGTTATTTTCATTTAATTTCTCCCTTAAATAAATAACATCATTTACCTAAAAACAGTTCATCTTTCAAGGTCAGGTTAATCTCTTTTCAAAAAATCATTTTCAAATAATTCATCAATATAATCATAAAGGGTAAACCCTTTTCCGCATAAAGTATAATAAGCCATTAAATATATAATACTATATACATGAATGCTCCCTTCATTTTTAATTCTTTGTTTTATTCTTTTATATAATTCCTTTATTTCTTTTTCATTATTTCCCGAATTAATGCAATTGATATACCTTTTAGCTAAGGGGCTTATTTCTTCGTTTAATTCTATATTTTCGTTTAGTATTATTGAACATAAAATCACACTTTCATTGCATTCTTTTGGAATTTTATTCTTATAGTATTCATGAGCCCACTTTTTTAATTCATTAAGATACATTTTTAATTGTAAAAAATCTGGATTCTTATTCTTAAGAGAAATTATAAATGGACATAAATAATTATGCTCAAATCCCATAACTTCATTTTTTACACAGTTTTTATCTTTATATTTTGTTAATATATATAAATATTTTTTTTCCCATAATAAAGATCTATCAAAATTCCCAATAGAAAAATGATCAATAATCATTCCGAAAATACCCATCAACAAATTACTTGGATCTGAAATAGTATCAATCTCTGTTAAAATATTTTGAGTAACTTCTTCTTCAATTAATAAATTTTCTTTAATTTGTGATAGCTTCATTTCTTTCCCTAATCAATCAAAATCAATATTATATTTGAAAAAGAAAACATGATCTTTAACCATAGAGACTATGAATGACGCAATTCTTAATGATATCAAGAATAAATTACTATGAAGATAAACTTATCAACTGATAATTATTTTTGATAATAATATTATCTTATTGACCTAGAATTTTTTATCAATTAATTGAACATTACAATCATAATAAAATCAGAGGATTCAATGAAAAAACTATTAGTTCTAAGCTTCATGCTTTCAATTTGTTTTGGATGCGCAACTGGAGAAATAAAATTTAAAAAAGATGAGTTCAAAGGAACGGATATTGCTTCCATGAAACTAAACATTTCTCTTCGTTTCCATTCAGAATTCGTCCGGGAATTTAAAAACGGAAAACCCGGAGAAACCGTAGTTTACTGCACAATAAATACCGGCACAAGGGAGAAATCATTAAAAGAACAGGCTTTCATTAAAATTGATGATAAAATTGAAAAAATCAATCTTTCTAATATTTCGGAGCAGGTAATAACAAACATAAAGACTACCACAACAACTACTGCGGAAATGGACGAAACAGGTTTTGTCGATTTTACCAAAACAAACAAATCAACTTCAGTTGATTCAAACAGCCACAAAGAACATACTGCTGAAATAGTTCTAACCAAAGCTCTGGAAGAAAAGATTCTTAAATCATCAAATTTAACTTTCAGGTTTTACTTTGGAACTGAAGAATCAACTTATATTGTCAGCCCGGCAGATGCAGTCAAAATCAAAAACTTCTTGAACGCAGTACCGAAATAATCGATTACCATACAAGCCGGTTAATACCGGCTTTTTTTATCAAGTACCTAATCTCAAAGAATTTGTTGAAATCAATCTCTTTGAATGATATATTTCAATAATATCGCTTGTATAGATTGAGGCTTTTAAATGGATAATTCTATTTTATTCGCATTTTCACTTACTCTTTTCGCTGGATTATCAACAGGGATCGGAAGCCTCATCGGTTTGCTCTCTAAAAAATTCAATCCCAGACTACTGACTATTTCTTTAGGTTTTTCTGCCGGTGTAATGATTTATGTTTCAATGATTGAAATATTCGTTAAAGCTAAAGACTCATTGAGTATAAGTTTGGGAAATAAACAGGGTTATATCTTTACAGTTGTTTCGTTTTTTGCAGGTATGTTTATCATTGCTTTAATCGACAAACTAATCCCTTCTTACGAAAATCCTCATGAATTAAACGTTGAAAAAAAGATTCAAGATTCATCTGAGAAAGATAAAAGAAAGCTTCTGCGAATGGGAGCCTTTTCCGCTCTAGCAATCGGAATTCATAATTTCCCTGAGGGCCTTGCTACATTCATGAGCGGTTTGACTAATCCGACATTGGGAATCAGCATTGCCGTCGCAATAGCTATACACAATATTCCTGAAGGTCTGGCAGTTTCCGCACCTGTTTTTTACGCGACCAAAAGCCGCAAAAAAGCGTTTGTACTTTCTTTTCTCTCAGGACTCGCTGAACCGGTTGGAGCAATTATAGGATATTTTGTTTTAAGATCTTTTTTCAACGGAACTACCTTTGGTGTAATTTTCGCCGCAGTTGCCGGCATCATGGTTTATATCTCTCTTGACGAATTACTTCCAACCGCTGAAGAATATGGAGAGCATCATCTGGCTATCGGGGGTCTCATCGCCGGAATGATTGTAATGGCTGCAAGTCTTCTGCTTTTTGCTTAGAGTCATCCACACGAAACTGTAACATCATCCTACTCTATTATTCTGTATTTCTTTCTGATAATTTCCTTTCTATCCACTTCAAAATGCCACCATTCAATTTCAATTGGATAGAATCCGGCCTTAGTCATAACACTTTTTAACAACATCCGGTTATTCTTTTGCTCATCCGTTAACCTTTTATTCTTTTTCATATGATAAAGCATTTTTGCGAGCTGAAGTTTATTTTTACGAAAAGGGTTTAGACCCATATCTATTTCATCATCATTTTCATCAACAATGACGACATCAACCGCAGCAGCGTAATTATGCATTGAACCGAACTTTGGATCGGCTACATATTTTTTCAAAGGAGTATTCTTCAGCTGATCGAACATTTGCTGACTTACGCTTCTTGGTCTGGCTCCATCATAAACCATCAGAGAATATGACTTATTTATGCCTTTTATTATTTTGCTCGCCCTGGATAATTTAACGGCAAGTTCTTCTCTGACGTAGCATCTTTTAAGTCCATCATAGAAATCTTTTCCAAAAAAGTTTTTATCTGAATCTGAATTTACAAGATCAACTTTAATATTGTCATCATATTTCTTTACATCAACAAGTCCTTCTGCCAGAAACTTTTTCTCTATTTCATTAATGCCGGATTCATTTGAGCAGGATAAAACTAAAAAAGCGGCTATAATCAATTTCATAACTCTTTCTATCTTCCATAGAAATTCATTAAAAGCAAATACTGATGCTTTCATTCAATTATTTTCTCATACTGGAATAGTATAAGCTTTTTGTTGTTACTATCCGGATAATATTCTCCGGTTTTTGTGTATCCGGCTTTTTCGTAAAAATGATGATTCCTGAAACTTAAATGAGGTGTGTCAAGCTCCCATTTATGCGCATCAGGAAACTCTTCTTCCAGCAATTTTAATATCTTTTGTCCACAACCTTGATTCTGATATTCTGGAGAAAGAAAAAGGCATCCCAAACGATAGCTTCCGCCGGCAGTTTTGAAAACTACTGCAGCGCCGATTATATCTTTCTCTTTAACAAACTTAAAAGCAAATCCGTCTTCAATAAAACGTAATGTTCTGTTTTCAACATCAATTACAGGAGGATATTCCCCATATTTAATTTTATCTTCTTCAAAAGCAGAAATAGCCATTTCCGTCAGAATTGAAATATCTGGTTTAGTTATTTCTTCAAGCCTGATCATAATCTATTATTAAATTCGTCTCTGTACCATTCCCATCAGATTATAGATTAAACGTGCCGCTGAAAATTCCGGATAATGAAGATTATCTATAGGTGCCAGTTCAACCAGATCAAATCCGATAAGTTTTCTTCCCTGCAGAATATTTTCAGTCATTTTAAAGAATTCTCTCCAGCTGAACCCGCCCGGTTCAGGTGTTCCGGTAGCCGGAAAAACATACGGATCAAATCCGTCCACATCTATTGAAAAGAATATTTTCTTCGGAAAAGCTTTTGGAAGAATCGGCTTTTTATAATTAATCGAATCAATTTTATCAGCGTTTATGTATTCCATTTTCTTTTGTTTTCTGAACTTATTCTCTTCTTCCGTCATAGATCTTATTCCAATCTGAAAAACAGGGATCCCTGCATCTACAGCATGTCTCATTGCACAGGCATGGCTGAAAGGAGAACCTTCATAATTTTCTTTGAGATCAGCATGAGCATCAAAATGAACTATACCGAATTTATTTTCATACTTCATCAATGCTTTTATCGTTCCGATGCTGATAGAATGCTCGCCGCCGATAACAATAGGAAACTTTTTGAGAGCAAGTGTTTTTGAAACGGCATTCTCAACATTATCAAGAATTTTCCCGATGCTCCCCTTGCATTCAACAGCTTCAGAAGTATAAATTCCAAGTTCTGAAGGATTCGAATATCCGTCAAAACTCTCAAGCTGATTACTCGCGTTAAGAATTGCAGAAGGACCGCTGGCCGTTCCTTTTCCGTAAGAAACCGTTTTTTCACAAGGAACCGGAATCACATGAAAAAAAGCGTTCCCCGCGCTTTTTGGCTCAGATTCACTTTCAAGAAAAGAAGGAAATTTTTTACTGAACATCTTAACCTCACGAAAGTCTGTTTTTGAAATCGTTATAACCGAATCTTCTTAATATTTCTATATTTTTATTTTCGTCCACAATCCCAATAGAAGGAAGTTTTAATCCGTTAAAAGTGTTAGTTTTAACCATTGAATAATGTGCCATATCAGTAAAAATCAGTCTGTCGCCGACGGATAATTCTTCATCAAATGAGTAATCTCCGATAGTATCTCCAGCGAGACAGCTCATTCCCCCCAATCTGTATGTGAATTTCTTTTCGCCCGCTTCACCAGAATTTATAATAAACGGTCTGTAAGGCATTTCAATGACATCCGGCATATGAGCACATGCGCTTGTATCAAGAATAGCAATATCCATTCCATTCTTAATAATATCAAGAACTTCAGCTATCAGATATCCTGCATTTAAAGCTACGGCTTCTCCGGGTTCAAGATAAACCTGTACGCCATATTTTTCTTTAAATTTATTTATCGTTGAAATCAAAAGATCAGAATTATATCCGTCTTTTGTTATGTGATGCCCGCCTCCGAAATTAACATAATCGAGTCCTGAAAAATACCTGCCGAATTTTTCTTCAACTGCTTCAAGAGTTCTGACAAGAGGCTCAGCATTTTGTTCACATAGAGTATGAAAATGAATCCCTTTTAATTCCGGAAGAAACTCTTCCCTGAAATTCGACAGAGTTATTCCAAGACGTGAATTTTTCTGGCACGGATCATATATTTCAACAGCACCTTCTGAATGCTCAGGATTAATTCTTACAGCCAGATCAATTTTTCTTCCGCAGTTTTTGATTCTATCCTTAAACCTTTCAAGCTGTGCAAAAGAATTAAAAACTATATGATCGGCAAATTTACAAAGCTCATCAATATCTGCTGTGCTGTATCCCGCGGCAAAAGCATGAACTTCTTTTCCGAAATATTCATAAGCGAGTTCTGCCTCATGAGGAGAGCTTGAGCAAGTCCCGTCCAGATAAGAGCTTATCAGCGGATAAAGAGAATACATTGAAAAAGCTTTCTGAGCCAGAAGAATTTTGCATCCGGTTGCATCTTTTACTTCTTTAAGCTTTCTCAGGTTCTTTTCAATCAAAGTTTTATCTACAATAAAGCAGGGTGTTTCAACCCTGCTTAAATCTTCACTTAGAATGTTGTTTCTTTCCATGGCAGCCCGTCTAGATTCATTCTTTCCATAAAAGGATCCGGATCCATTTCTTCAACATTGAAAACACCTTCTCCCTTCCAGATTCCTTTCATCATAAGCATCGCGCCTATCATCGCAGGAACTCCGGTTGTATAAGAAACGGCTTGTGCAAAAGTTTCTTTATAACTCTCTGCATGATCACAAACATTATAAATGAATTTCTTTGCCGGTTTTCCTTCCTTATCTTCTCCTTCTATCTGAACACCTATACATGTTTGTCCTGTATAGTTTTCACCAAGGCTTGCAGGTTCAGGAAGAAGAGACTTTAAAAATTCGAGTGGAACTATTTTCATTCCTTTATGTTCAACTTCATCAATACGGGTCATTCCGACATGTTCGAGAACTTTCAAATGAGTGATATAGTTTTCTGAAAAAGTCATCCAGAATCTGATTCTTTCAATCTCGGGATAATTTTTTACAAGAGACTCCAATTCTTCATGATATAGAAGATAACTTTCCTTATCACCGACTTCAGGGTAATAAATCGGCTTGTGAATGCTCATCGCTTCAATTTCTTTCCATTCGCCGTTTTCAAAAAAACGTCCGTTTTGTGTAATTTCACGGATATTTATTTCAGGATTAAAATTAGTGGCAAAATGCTTTCCATGGTTTCCGGCATTGCAGTCAACGATATCCACATATTTCATTTTAGAAAAATAATGTTTCTTCATATAAGAAGTAAAGATATTAGTCGCACCCGGATCGAATCCGCAACCAAGAAGTGCCATTAAACCGGCTTTCTTGAATTTCTCCTGATATGCCCACTGCCACTTGTACTCAAATTTCGCAACATCTTTCGGCTCATAATTTGCCGTATCCAGATAATTAACGCCGGTCTCAAGGCATGCATCCATTATTGTAAGGTCCTGATAAGGAAGAGCAACATTTACTACGAGTTCAGGCTTAAAATCCTTGATAAGAGCAACCAGCTCAGGAACATTATCAGCATCAACACGTTCAGTACGTATAGGTCTTTTCAACTGAGACGCAATCTTGTCGCATTTGGATTTTGTTCTGCTTGCCAGACATATTTCGCTGAAAACTTCCGGTTTCTGCGAGCACTTATGAGTCACAACCTGGCCAACTCCGCCCGCACCTATAATCAACAGTTTTGACATTAAGTCACCTCTTCCTTCATTGATAGTATCACCTAAAAAGCACACCTGTTTGAGTCAATATTAATTCCGCTTCTCGTATTCCAGATAAACAGCTGTTTTCTCGGCAGTTTCTTTTCCGAACAGTTATGACAAAACAAACAATTAAACTATTTTTTCAATGGTTCAGAAAAAACAAAAATAGAGATTATCATATCATTTTTGTCATATATATACGCAATTCCTTCATAGATAAGAGCAGTCCCATAAGCAGATAGAATATAATCACCTGATTTAATATCCATCTTTCGAGTTTGAAGAGGTTTTCCACACTTTACAAGAACCTCTTCCTTGTTCATTCCAACTCTTATTTTCTTATCAGTATAATACTTGTTGCTATAAACCAGAACGGATTTAAGAAATTTATCTTTTTCATACTGACAGTGAATTTCATCTGGATCATATTTTTTCTTATTCTCTTTATTTGATTTATTTATCTTAAAATCACCAACACCATTATTAGGAACAATCAAAAACTTATCTGTCCCAGCACAAGAGAAAAGAAATCCAACAGTTATTACAGAAACCAGTCCCTTAATCAGATATTGAATCATCTTTGTTTTTTCCTCAAAGCTTTTACTTCAGTTTTTTGTCATATTAGATAATAGAAATAGCCTTTTCAACCGATGTTCCCTGGTTAAGAAATTTTTTTCTTTTACGAATCTTAAAACCATTTTATTCCATATAATCCATCATCTTTTTCCATTCAGATCATACCCATTAAGAAAATAGAGATTCATTCACTCTTCATTTCTAAAGAAAACTTCAGCTTCAAAAAGTCCAAAAGCCGATTCAAAAGTCAGAGATATGTTTTCGTATAAAGCCTTCATCGGAATGGGGTCATTCTCAAATTCGGGAGCATTAAGAATAAGATCAAGATTCAGAAACTGAAGCTGGTTTGCAAAAGTTCCTGTTATCATATTAGCGAGCTCTCCCATTATATCCATTGACGCCTGCTTAAGTGCTTTTCCCTTAACGTCTGAATAAAGCTGCTCCGTAATTTTTTTCATGGTTCCGTCCGGAAATTTAAGAAAGATTTCTCCGCAGAAAGATCCCTCAATCTCCAGCCAGACTTTGTAATCAGCCTTTTTGCAGGCTTCCGCAACAGTTTTAACCGAAGCATCTCCCAGAAAATTTGTAAAAATATGTTTAACCGATCTTTCAAGGCATTTAGAATATTTTCGGTAATTTTCGCTCATCACTCCCTCTTCTGCGACATAATTTATTTGTTAAATTTTCATAGAAATTCAATAAAATGAACTTATTCACATTTTATACAGAAACAAACTTTTTGTAATCAGTAAGCTGACATAATCAATTATAATTTTTCAGTTAATAATTTATTTTTTAATTTTATAACTTCTGGAAAATTTAGGAGATACGTGCGTATTGAAAAATCAGCAGATTATTTATTCAATTAATTTCCAGAAATCGCTGTTAAAAACCTTTCCGGAAATTAATTGAGTCAATTAATTGAACAAATCACATAAATTGTGGATGATGTGGACAAGATTGTTAATAACTATCAGATAACTTCAGCTTTTCCGGATACATAAACCTTTATAATTTTCGAATAGAAATTTAATGGATCAGGTGAATCAAAAAGCAGAATGTCGGCAGTTTTTCCCGAAGCTAATGATCCAAAAGAGTTATCTATTCCCAGAATTTCCGCTGCATTTATTGTCACAGATTTTAAAACTTCTTCTCTCTTCATTCCATATTTATGAGCCATGCAAAGAATCGAATGAAAATACTTAACAGGCGGATAAGTATCAGATTGAAGCGCAACTTTTACTCCGCATTCAGAAAGAACAGCGGCAGTTTTAAAGGAAATCTCGTTTAATTCAGCCTTTTCTCTTCCCGGAAAAGATGGTCCCACAACACAAGGAATATTTTTCTTAGCTATGTAATCCGCTATCTTGTGTCCTTCAGTCGCATGAATCAGAACAAGTTTTAAACCGAATTCTTCTGAAATTCTTATCGCAGTAGCTATATCGTCAGAACGGTGAGCATGAGCATGCACACAAATTTCCCCCTTCAATGCAAGAGACAAAGCTTCAAGTTTCAGATCAAATTCAGGTTTCTTGTCTTCATCATCCGAATCGTCATGTTTTTTCTTTTCCATGTATTCCTGGGCCTTGTAAAACCATTCACGGATAAGAGCGGCTATTGCCATACGTGTTTGAGGTTCTTTTTCATGCTTTGAATACACATCTTTCGGATTCTCTCCAAATGCAATCTTGAGAGCAGAAGGAGACTTTATCAACATTTCATCAACAACACTTCCCATAGGACGGATTACCGCAAACAAACCGCCGAAAACATTCGCACTGCCTGGGCCGGTGTTAAGTAAAGTGACTCCGCCCTCATATGATTCTCTAAGAGAAGGATCAAAAGGATTAATCGCGTCAACTGCACGAAGATGAGGCGTTATGGGGTCGCTCATTTCATTAACATCATCACCGGCATCTCCTATTTCTCCCTGAAACAGGCCTTCATGGGTATGTGCATCAATAAAACCAGGAAGAAGAGCATTTCCACCGCAATCTATGATTTCATCAAATTCTCCCTGAATATCGGAAGAAGAAACTGCTTCAATTTTATCATCTTTAACAGAAAGAGAGCCCGTAAAGGGCTCTGAATTTATCGGGTATATTTTCGCATTTTTAAAAAGAATCATCTTAGTTCGTTAATCCTGCTTATAATTTTTTCTATGTGAACTTTTCTTTTTTGAGGAGATTTCAGATCAATCCATGTAAATGAATATGTTTCTTTCTTTTTTCCGCCTTTTATAATTTCAACAGTAACCGCTTTATCTTTTCCATAGCAAAATCCGTATTCAGCAAATCTGCAAAAAGATACTTCAATTAGAAAAGATTCACCATTTTCATATTTATCAGATGCAAAAAGCTTTCTTGTAGAAGAACAAAGATCATCAAAAAATATCTTTATCCCATTAATCTTTTTCCCGTTAGATTCTTCATCATTATCCAGAATATCATCGGATTTTTCAGAAGTATATCTTATTTCAATTAGCGGTTCTTTTTGAATAACTTCACTTTTTGAATCTATTTCTTCACCATATGGAGTCTTACCTTTCATCGAAATAGTTTGTTCCTTACCATCCGAAGAAACATAAGTTCGAAGAGAATTTTGTCTGTCAATAATCAGCTTTCTTCCATCGGCATAAAGATATTCTGCTTTTCCGCCTGAATATTTCCTTACAGTAGTCTTATCCCGTAAAACAGTTTCTGAATAATTTTTATACTTTTTTATCTCTGTTCCGTTTGGTTTTATATAAACTTCAAATTCAGCTTTTTTTTCTTTCAAAACAGCATCTGAAAAATCAATATCTAAACTATCTGCTGAAATGAAAGAAAATAAAAAAACAAATAATAATAGTTTCATCTTAGCCCCTATTAAAAGCTCTGTAACCGATATCTTTTCTGTAATGAGCCCCTTCAAATTGAATCTTATCTATTTCAGAATATACTTTATCTCTCGCATTTTCTAGAGAATCTGCAACCGCAGTAACAGCTAAAACCCTTCCGCCGTTAGTATAAATACTATTTCCGTTTCTAACCGTTCCGGCATGAAAAACGAGAATGTCCTTGCTCACAGAATCAAGTCCTGTTATCAGCTTTCCCTTTTCGTAATCTGAAGGATAACCTTTAGATGCCATTACAACAGTTATAGCATGTTTATCAGAAAACTTCAGCATTCCTTCCTTTAGCTTTCCTTCATATGAAGCAATAAAAAGATCTCCGATTTTTCCGTCAATAAGGGGAAGAAGAACCTGTGCTTCAGGATCTCCGAAACGGGCATTAAATTCCAGAACATTGTTTTCTTTACCGATCATGAGTCCGGCATAAAGAATTCCTTTAAAAGGAATACCCTGATTTTTCATTACATCGATTACAGGTTTATGAATCTCTCTGCCTACTCTTTCTATAACATCCTTACCTGCAACAGGCGCCGGAGCATAGGCTCCCATTCCGCCTGTATTAGGACCTTTGTCTCCGTCAAAAATTCTTTTATGATCCTGAGCTGAAATAAAAGGAAGAATTGTTTCTCCGTCTGATATTCCAAGAACAGAGGCTTCTTCCCCTTCTAGAAAATCTTCAACAAAAAGAAGAGAATTATCTTTTACGTTTTCTGAAACAAAGTCCATTGCCTGTTCTTCATTTTCAGCAACTACAACACCTTTTCCGGCAGCAAGACCGTCAAGTTTGATAACAATCGGATATTTTTTACAATTTGCAATAAATTCGGTGATTTCTTTTTTTCCTGTAAAATCCCTGTGTGAAGCGGTAGGAACCTTGCTTTTCTCCATTATCTCTTTTGCGAATATTTTACTGCCTTCAATTTTAGCAGCTTTCGCAGAAGGTCCGAAAACAGGAATACCTGATGCAGACAAAGTATCAGAAACACCGTCAGCAAGCGGAGCCTCAGGTCCGATAACAACAAAATCTATTTTCTTGTTTTTACAGAATTCTATAATATCATTATGTCTGTTGAGATTAATGTTTACACAATGAGCCGGATCTATTCCTCCGTTACCCGGAGCCACAAAAACTTCAGAAGCACTTCCGTCGAACAAAAGCCTCCAATATATAACATGCTCCCTTCCGCCTGAACCAATTACCAGATATCTCATATTCTCTCCGTTTTAGAAAATAACACTTATACACATAAGTTATTAACATATTATTAATAAGTGTTAATAACTTTATCTTTTATAATTAAGAAACGCCTTAAATCCTTTCCATGTCATATATGCATCAAGTTTACTGCTCACTTCAAAAGGAGCATGCATGCTGAATAGTCCCGGACCGCAATCAATAACATCCATACCGTAACGCGCCATATAATAAGCAATTGTCCCGCTTCCGCCAAGATCAACTCTTCCCAGTTCTCCCGTCTGCCAAAGAACACCGTTGGTGTTAAAAATATTTCTTACTTCGGCAACAAACTCCGGGCTGGCTTCACTCGCACCGGATTTTCCGCGCGCACCGGTATATTTCTGAATAATCGTTCCTCTGTTCATCTGCGGCATGTTATTATTCGGAGAGCTGACTTCAGGGAAATTAGGATCATGAAGAGAATTCACGTCAGCAGACAGCATTTTTGATTTTGAAAGTGTTCTGTTTAAATCTACAAGCGAAGTCTTTTCCATACGGTGCAGAACTTCTGCTACAGCGTTTTCAAAAAAGAAAGACTGCATTCCCGTAGCACCATAAGAACCAACCTCCTCTTTATCACAAAGAAGAACTCCTGCCGTATATTCCGGAATTTCATTCATATCCATCAAAGCCTTAAACGCTGCAAATGAACAGATTCTGTCATCCTGCCCGTAGCCAAGAATCATGGATCTGTCAAACCCCATTTCTCTTGCTTTGCCTGCCGGAACCATTTGAATATCTGCACTGTTGAAATCTTCTTCCTTCATTCCATATTTTTCGTTCAGAATCTGAAGAATTTTTTCTTTAACTTTTAGTTTTGCTTCTGTTGATTTCACAGGAACTGTTCCAATCAGAAGATTAAGGTTTTCACCGGTAACGGCTTCAGCGATGGTTTTTTCAGCCTGCTTCTGAGCCAGATGCGGAAGAAGATCTGTTATCGAAAACACCGGTTCATCCTCATTTTCTCCGACCGAGAAATTTACAACAGAACCATCCTGTTTAACAACATGTCCGTGAACAGCAAGAGGAAGAGCCACCCACTGATACTTTCTAATTCCGCCGTAGTAATGAGTGTCGAAAAAAGCCAGTTCAGAATCTTCATAGAGAGGGTTCGGTTTGAGATCAATTCTCGGACAATCAATGTGTCCGCCGAGAAGATTCATTCCTTCAGTAATATCTTTCTTTCCTATAAGAATAAAAAAAACAGTTCTTCCTGAATGAGAAATATAAACCTTATCTCCCGGCTGAAGTTTTTCCTTTTCAGAAACTGAAACAAATCCGTTTTCTTTTGCTTTTTCTACAGCGAAATCATGAGCCAGCCTTTCTGTCTTCGCTTTACTCAAAAATGAAATATATTCCTTCGCATAGGCTTCCAGAGATGGAAGCTCTTTATCATCAATACGATTCCATCCGTTTTCTGTATTGAGCAGCAGTTCTGACTTTTTTTCTTTTTTTTCCATTTAATGCCTTCCTGAAAAGTTTATCTCCTTTTCATTTTCAATACACTCTTGCAGGAAAGTTGTGTCAATTTATTTTCACCCTGACGCAGATTCAGAAACAACTCTGAAAATAAGAACAGTGGTTCCAAGCTGTATCTCATCCCAGTCAAAAAGCTTTTTCGGTCTTAAAAGCTTTTTACCGTTCAAAAAAGTTCCTCCGTCGCTTGCCATATCAAAGAGTACAAAATCATCTCCGGTAAATTTCAATCTGGCATGATTTGAGGAAATATTGTTATCCCGGATAACTACGTCCGAATTTCCAGACTTTCCTATTATCGTTTCTTCCCGGACAATATCGTATCGCAGTCCTTTATCTAATCCGTCTTTCACAAAAAACCATGCATGAAAAACATATCCTTCAGATGAATCTTCCGGCAATTCATTAGAAGAGCTTTTATCAGTAAAAACCGCCTTCTCATCTTTTACGGATGAATAATCTTTAGTTTTTTCTTCACCGGCAAAAACAGTTTTTGGTTCACTATCGTATTTTTTGTCCCTAGATATATATTTCTTATAAAAGAGAAAAATAATTAAAGGAAATAGTATCAGGAAAACTGCTAATCCGGCGAAAAGAAACAAAAAGCTTTTCTTTATATCGGGAAATTTTAAACCTATCGAACTTTCTTCCGGAACCTTAATTTGAAGTTCCGACCTGTCTCTGATTTTCCCTGATTTCAGTCGTACCTCAACTTTTGCGTCCTCTCCCCTTTTCAGAGAAGTCTTATACTTTATCTCATAACCGCTTTTAAATGATACGATAAAGCGTTTCAATTTATCGGTTTTTCCTTCAAAGAAAACTTCTCCTCCGGAAATTTTAGCAATACGTTTCATGGATAGTAATGCAGGAGATTTTTCATTTGTCACAAAGAGTATGGGTATTCCACATCCCCTTGAAAAGAAGGCAAGATCGTCGGCGGTTATACCGCTTCCTTCATCCTTTCCATCTGTCCAGATAACAACAGCTTTTCTCTCTCCGCCGTTTTTTGAAAGAAGCTCAATCGAATCATAAATTGAATTATACAGAAGAGTATTTTTGCCCTCCTGTTTGAAAGCGGAAAGCTTAGATTTTAAATCATCTTTATTATCAGTAAACGCCGACTCAAAATCCGATTGATCAGAAAAGGATGCAAGACCAAGTCTCACATTCTGCTGTGAAGAAAGAATTATCTCGTTGGCTTCACTGCGGTACTTTTCAAACTGCTCTGATTTAATACTCTTGCTGCAGTCAATAGCAAGAATCAAATTAAGTTTTTCTTCATTCTTTAATGATTTTACGCTGATATAGCCGACACGGAATCCGTTCTCATAAACGGAAAGATTATCTTCATTCAATCCTGCGCTTTCTTCTATCCCTGCGGTAATTTTTACTTTAATCGAAGCATCAGGATACTCTGTAGTATAATCAAATGATGACACCTGCAAATACGGTGACGAATTCAAACATACGCATACAAATATTAATATCAAGACATAATATTTTTTCATTCTGAAACCGCCTATATCTATTATCGGAAGTTTTTATTAATCTCCCGAAAAAAATCGGCTTTTGCCGTTTTTTCTTTCTTCTTTATCCTCTCACCCTCTATAAAAAAATTCAACTTATTTCGATAATCTAAAGAGAAACAAATCAAACTTTGGATTATTAATGAAAAAGAACTATCTTAAACGCCATAGCTTTTATGTTGATTCGAGAATCAGTCAGATATCTCAAAACATATTCTTTCTTCACGAAGAAGAACAGGATCAAAAAATCCATGAAATCATGAGTTCAATCCTCAGCGGAAAAAAATATAACTCGGGCGACATATCAGAAGAGATCTCTGAATTACATTCATTTTTGAAAAGATGGTCAATAGAAACAGATGGAGATCTTGCCGGATATATTTATCTGGAACTTCAGAATAAAAAGGCAAAAAACAAGAAGGGACAATATTTTACTCCAGCGGGGATTGTTTCTTCAATGACAGAGAAAACAATTACTAAAGACAATTATCAAAAAATAAAAATTCTTGATCCGGCATGCGGTTCAGGTCAGTTTTTGATTTCAGCGTTCCAAAGACTTTTACAATTTTATCTTGAAGACGGAGTTTCTCCCGAAGAAGCCGGAAAGAACATCATACATAATTCTCTTTTCGGAATCGATTATGATGAAACAGCTGTCGAAATAGCGAGATATAATCTTGCAATGATTTCCGGAATCACCTCTTCTTTTCCGATCAATATCGTATGCGGCAGTTTTCTTTCAGAAAAAAGCATCTTCGAAGAAAACAACCAGGAGAATCTTTTTGACTGTATAATAGGAAACCCTCCCTGGGGAAGTTCTATATCTTCATCTGATAAGATTCATTATCGAAAAACATACTCCTGTGCAAAGAGCGGAATCAATACTTTTACGCTTTTTATTGAAAAAGCACTTAGCTCATTAAACGATTCAGGAAAGCTTTCTTTTCTTCTACCTGAAGCTTATCTGAACATTAAAGCTCACCAGCAATCAAGAGCTGACATTCTTTCTTCCTGCATCATCGAAGAAATCAATATATGGGGAGAACAGTTTCAAAACGTGTTTGCCCCTTCGATATCTCTTTTCCTTCAGAAAGATTCGAGTGACAAACGAAAAACCAATATCGTAAAAGTATCAGGAAAGGAAGAAAGAGAAAAAAATACTTATTCTCTGATTCCTCAGGCCGGTTTTATAAAGAATCCTGAATATATTTTCAATGTTAATTTCGGGCACAAAGCCGAAAGTATAATTAATCTGATAAACTCCGGAGAAAATCTTTATCTTAAAAAGAATGCATCGTTCTTCCTTGGAATTGTCACAGGAAACAACGAGAAGCATATCTTTGATCACTATTCAGAGGAACACCCTGATCCGATTATTACAGGAAAAGATCTATTACCTTTCTATATTAAGAATCCAAGCAAATACTTCCGCTTTACACCGGAAGAACTTCAGCAAACAGCTCAGACAGACTATTACAAAACAAAGAACAAGTTTCTTTATAAGTTTATAGGATCCCGTCTTACCTTCGCTTATGACGAAGAAGGATTTTTCTCTCTTAATAATGTAAACGGTTTCATTTCCAAGTCTCTTTTGTTAAAAGATGAAGCTTTGCTTGCAGTTTTAAACTCTTCACTGATTCAGTACTATTATCAAAACATGTTCTTTACCGTAAAAGTTCTCAAAGGAAATCTCGAAAGAATTCCAATCCGCCTGATCAAAAAGGATTCTCAGCTTAAGATATCTTCTATGGTTAACAAACTTAAAGAAACAAACTCTGAAACCGAAAGAAAGATTATTCTCGAATCGATAGACGATGTAGTCTTTCATGAATATGGATTAAAAGACAGAAATTCTTATTCGGTTTATTCTAAGTTTAATCCGGCACTTTCATCTCAGTCTTTATCTTTGGCGGAAGGCTCAACAGCCATTAATTAATTTTTAGCAATTAATTAATGGCATATTTATCATTCTGAAGGAATTGTCTCCGGGGTTTTTGAAGCTTCCCTTTTTATAATCGGGAATTTTCTTGGATAGCAGGAAGGTGTTTTATTTTTCTTTACCCAGAATAAGCCCTTCCCTGAGATTCCTGCAGTCTTTCTTTCTTCCGAACTCCCGGGAAATAAACCAACATTTGAAAAATGAATTTTCAGCACATGAGATAGAACTTCATCTGAGAGATGAGAATATATATACAGGAATCCGGTTTCCTTCAAAACGGGCGCAGAAAACTCAGCCGAATAATAAAGAGGTCCGAAAGCTTTCGTTACACAGAAATCAAACTTCTCTTTATTGTTTTTACTTAAAGAGAAATCCTCTCCTCTTGCACTTACAGCTGTTAAATTAGACAAACCCAGCTTTGAAGCAGATTCTGAAATAAAATCTATTTTCTTATTGTTCGAATCAACAAGAACTCCATTCAAAAAAGGAAACAAAATACAAAGAACAACTCCCGGAACACCCGACCCAGTACCTATATCAACAAAGTGTGTTCCACGTGGAACACAAAGATCCGCCAGAGGAGAAATGCTGTCAAAGATCAGCCCACTTCTCATGTCGCTCTTGGTTTTATATCCTGTAAGATTAAACTTTTTTGATGCTTCATCTATCATTGAAAGATATAGTTCTAATTTATCATAAGACTCAGAAGAGAATCCTTTTGATTCCAGAAAAGATCTAAATTCTAATTGTTCCACGTGGAACCTCCCTGTTTGCTTTGATCGGATTCTTTTTCTTTTCTTTTTCTTTTATCTGCTGCTTCCATATGAAAAAGTATCACAGAAATATGAGAAGGATCGACTCCTGATATTCTCGATGCCTGTGCAATTGTTGCCGGTCTGATCTTCTGAAGTTTCTGAGCAGCTTCTGTTTTTAATCCGTTTACAGAAAAATAATCGAAGTCTTCCGGAATTGATCTGTCTTCCATTTTAGCAAACTTAGCGATTTCTCTTTCTTCTTTCTTTATATAACCTTCGTACTTCAATTCCATTTCAATGATGCTTGCGATTGTTTCATCAAACGGCATGTTAAGGTATTGATATACTGCTTTAAGAGAAATCCCCGGACGTTTCACAAGTCTTTCTACACTGATTCGTCCGGACAAACCGGACAGCTCATCATTATTCCCAAGAGCTTCTTTAGCTTTATCATCTATTAGAACTTTTAATTCTTTTAAACCTTCGGAATCTTTTGATATCTTCTCATACTTCTCTTTCATTGATTCGTAAGTCTCGTCAGAAACTAACCCGTAATAATGTCCGTATTGCATAAGTCTTTTATCTGCATTATCCTGCCTTAAAACTAAACGATGTTCCGCTCTCGAAGTGAACATTCTGTATGGTTCGGTTAATTCTTTAGTTGTAAGATCATCTATTAAAACTCCGCCATAAGCCTCCGTTCTTTTAAGAACCAAAGGATTCATTCCTTGTATCTTAGCCGCAGCATTTATCGCTGCAACCAATCCCTGCATTGCCGCTTCTTCATATCCTGAAGTTCCGTTTATCTGTCCTGCATTATAAAGTCCTGAAACTTTCTTTGTTTCAAGTGTCGGATAAACCTGATGCGGAGGAACAAAATCATATTCTACTGCGTATGCCGGTTTCATGACCTGTACATTTTCAAGACCGGGAATTGTTCTAACCATTTCAAGCTGAACGTCTTCCGGCAAAGAACTCGAAAAACCGTTAATGTAATATTCATTAGTCATTAAACCTTCAGGTTCAAGAAAAAGCTGATGTCTTGGTTTGTCTGAAAACCTAACTACTTTATCTTCTATAGATGGACAATACCTTGGACCCACTCCTTTTATTACTCCGCCGTAAAGAGGAGATCTATGAATGTTCGCTTTAATAATTTCATGTGTCTTTTCTCCCGTGTAAGTAATATAACATGGAAGCTGTTTTAATTCTTTCCAACTCTTGATATCTGAAGAATAAGAAAAAAAGAAAGGTTCGTCATCCGGCTCCTGAATCTCGCATTTAGAAAAATCAATTGTCTTTCCATTTACTCTTTGAGGTGTTCCCGTTTTTAATCTTCCAAGTTCAAGTCCCATATCAAGAAGAGACTGAGAAAGATGTTCGGCTGAAAAGTCCCCTATCCTTCCTGCGGACTGATTGAAACTTCCTATATGAATAAGTCCTTTTAAAAAAGTTCCTGTTGTTAAAATTATTGCCTTGCATGAAAAGAAATTATCTCTTTCAGTCCGCAGTCCTTTAACTTCGGCATTTTCAATTTCGATTGATGTCACAACATCCTGAACAATATCCAGATTGTCCTGATTCTCTAAAATATGCTTCATGAAGATCTGGTAATTTTTTTTATCTGCCTGAGCTCTTGGCGACCATACAGCGGGACCTCTGCTCTTATTCAGCATTTTGAAATGTATTCCGGCCTTATCAATTGCTTTTGCCATCTCTCCGCCGAGAGCATCAATTTCTCTTACAATGTTTCCTTTCGCTAATCCTCCGATAGCAGGATTACAACTCATCTGTGCAATCGTTTCAAGATTTCCCGTAACAAGCAAAGTCGGCACTTTCATTCTGGCAGAAGCAAGTGCAGCTTCTATTCCGGCATGTCCGGCTCCGACAACTATTATTTCATATTTCATATTTTATTTATACCTCTTAAAGAAAATTTAATTCAGTAAACTCTCTTTCCCCGACAATAAAAGAATTGATATTTCTGATGTAAAGATTAATAATAAAGTAACATTTCTCAAGTAAAACAGGAAGCATGAATTCATTATTAAATAATATCATTATAGCAAAAGGAGACATTACTTCCTTTGATGTTGAAGCAATTGTTAACGCAGCAAACACTTCTCTCCTGGGAGGCGGAGGTGTTGACGGAGCAATTCACAAAGCTGCAGGACCCGAATTGCTTGAAGAATGCATTTCCCTCAAAGGATGTGAAAGCGGAAAAGCAAAGATAACAAAAGCGTATAGGCTTAAGGCAAAATATATTATTCATACTCCTGGTCCTGTTTATAAAAACGGAAATTGCGGAGAAAGAGCTCTACTTGAATCTTCTTATAAAAACTGTATGACGCTGGCAAAAGAATACAATGTTTCTTCAATAGCATTTCCGGCTATTTCAACAGGAATTTATTCTTATCCTAAAGAGGATGCCTGTAAGATAGCTCTAAAAACGGTATTAGCTTTTGTTGACAAAGAAAAATACTTTCCTACAATATACTTCGTTCTTTACGATGACGAAAATTACTTAATTTACAAAAACGAATTTGAAAAGGTGAAAAATGAATTACAGACAGTCTCTGAGCAACTATTATAACAAATATAATAGTATTTTATGTATGGGAATGGATCCGGTTCTATCAAAGATTCCCATTCAGGAAAATGACATTAAAAAGAAAATTTACAGCTTTTATGAAGAAATTCTCAACGAGATAATTAAAACAAAAAAATATCCGGCATGTGTTAAGCCGAATTATGCCTTTTATGCACGCTACGGATTTCCTGGTCTTGAAGCCTTACATGATCTAATCAAGCTTTACAGAAAGAATGATCTTCCAGTCATTCTTGATGTTAAAAGAGGAGATATCGGCACAACTGCCGAAGCTTACGCAGAAGAATCTTTTGATTTTTTTGAAGCCGATGCTGTAACATTATCTCCATATTTGGGTCATGATTCAATAGAACCTTTTACAAAAAAATATGAAAATAAGGGTTTTTACATTTTGTGCAAAACATCCAATAAATCTTCAGGAGAACTTCAGGACAAACTGATAGACGGAAAACCATTATATCTTGTTGTCGCCGGTTATCTTTCCGGCTGGGATAATGGAGGTATTGGAGCTGTTGCAGGAGCAACTTATCCAGATCAGCTTAAAGCCATTCTTGATGAATTTTCAAAATCCGGGAAAATTCTTCCCCTCCTCATTCCGGGTGTCGGCACACAGGGAGGAGATCTCGAAGCAATAGTTAAGACTATTAACGCCTATGATATTTCACTTCACAGAATCAATGCTTCAAGTTCCATCAACTTTGCTTATGAGAAAAACGGCGGAAATTTCGCTGTTGCAGCCGCTAATGAAATAGAGAAACTAAATAGTGAAATTTCTAAAACTATTGGAAAATAAATGAACAGCTCTGAGAAAAATCAGATATTGCTTATTTCGCATTCAAAATCTTCCGGCAGGGATTTAATGTCCATGCTGGAAGGTTTGAATCTCGAATTTCTTTATGCTGAGAGTTCTTCTGAGGCTATAAACATTATTTCTTTTGCAGCGCCTAAACTCATCATTGTAGAAACTTTTTTCGGAAACGAGAACTGTTTTGATCTTTGCCGTATGCTTAAAACAAGTCAGCGGACAAAACTTATACCAATTATAGCAATATCCGATATCGATTGCCAGAATTCACGCGTTCAGGCTATACAAAGCGGAGCAGACACCTTTATGCTGAAGCCTGTAATAAAGGAAGAACTCATCGCTCATGTAAGAGGTAAAATTTCTCAATTTAATGAGTTCTATCTATTATCAACCACAGACGAACTCACCCGCCTTTATAACAGAAGAGAATTTTTTAAAAGATTTGAAAATGAAATCGCTAAAAATGCTGATTCAATTATTTCTCTGGCTATTATTGATCTAGATTCCTTTAAGCAGATTAATGATCTTTACGGACATCCCATGGGAGATTCCGTTCTCATGAAATTCGGAGAAATTCTGAATAAACATCTTTCTCCCAGTTTTTTCCCTACTCGCTTCGGCGGTGAAGAATTTGTAATTACTTTATTAGGAAAAAACGGTACTGAAGCAAAAGAGATAATTGATTCAATCAGAAGTGAGTTTGATTCCATAGTTTTCACCACTTCGGATGAAAAAAAATTCAGCATTTCCTTTTCTGCCGGAATTTCAGAATATCCTGTTTTTGGAAAAAATCTTTCTATACTTCTTTCCCGGGCGGATCAGGCTCTTTATTCTGCGAAAAAAGAAGGAAAAAGCAGAACCTATATCTTTGATCCTATCATGGCAAAAAACGACCGATTCTGGGAATATTTAAAAAAATCTTCTCATTTCTTCACTGATAAGAAAAACAGAGATGCTGTCACAAATCTGCCTTTTCTGCACTCCTCACTTGAAAGCATTTCTAATTTGAGTTTTGAAATAAAAAGTATAGGAATTATTACCGTTAAAATAGAAAACATCTCTTCTTTGCGCCAGATTCTTGGAATACCTGTAACCGACTTCATAATAGAGAATCTCAAGATAATTATAAAAAAAACATGTGAAACAAACTTTTCAACCGATACTTTTATTTCGGTAAGTGATATATCCGATTATAATTTTATAATTAAGTTTCCGAGCATAATAGACTTTTCTGTGAATGATGAAAAATGCCGGACTCTATACCGGAAAATATGCAGAAAAATTGAAAAAGCTTTTTCACATCTTCCTGTTCATCTGAAATTTGCTGATTCAATAATTTTCTTCAACAAAAAGAATCCTCGTGCAATTATCGGTGAAATAGACAATCTTCTGCAAAAATGTTCCTTCTTAAACAAAAAAATATCACGAAAAGAAGAACCCGAAAACATAATCAAATATCCTGATTTGATAGAAAATAAATTTTTTGAAGATAATTTTGAAAAGAAGTATATTTCCGGTCCTGAGCTTAACAAATATGTCTTCATTTCTCTAAAAAATTTTTATTCTTCATTTTCTTCTTCATTCAGATTTTTAAACAGTATAATTTCTTCTATTGAAACAGCTGAACTTTTCTTAAACTCAGTTTCAAAGTTAACGAAAAAGGATAACAGTTCGATTGTTCTTCCAAAACTTCATGAAATAGATTTTATCGATTATCTTAATCTGATCAAAAAGATACTTCCGGAGAAAAAGGTTTTTATTTCTATTAATGAAACTGAAATTAGCGAAGGTAAATTTGATATTCCCAAAGATTTTTTTATTTCCAACAGTTCCGTTTACCTTGCTATATCGGATTGTTATATCAGTTCCGAAATTCTGAATCTAATATCACATTTTGATTTCCGTCTTGTTATTCTCTCTGAACATCTTACAATGTGCCTGCATTGCTTCAAAGACAGAATAAAAATTCTTAATGGTTTTAAAATTTTTGCTGATCAGCTGGAAATTGATATTTGCTCAAGTAACGTGGCCAATCCTGAGGATATTCAGCTTTTAAAAGATATAGATATTACCTATTCAGACAGAAATGAACCTTGATCTGAAATAATATTCAGAAATCTCTTTTCCAATATCAGAATAAAACATTTTCATTTCATTCTTATCTTCGAAAGAAATACAGTCATAATACTCTGCATATTTTTCAGAAATAAGTTTTCTATTGTCAGTATATATTCCTTTTGAAGAAATTATTAATGGCGAACTATCAATACTTTCAATATAAGAAATATTCTTTTGGGAAAGTCTCATAAGAGGTTCAATTAAGAAGTATATCGCACTAATTTCTTCAAAAAAACCGACATCTTCCGTAGCATGATAATACTGCTTTTTTCTTCCCGTTGAAGTATTATCATAATAATGCATTCTTCTGAAAAAATGCTCTTTCTCTTCAAGTAATGACGGATTCTCCTTTATAAGGAAATCTCCCGTAAAAATTATATTTAGAAGTTCCCATTCAGTCTCATATTCTGAAAAAAACTTTAAAATTTTTTGTGAATCCGTTTTCTTTAACATATTGATTTGAAAAGAAAAAACATTTGTATCAATAAAATCTTTCTTCTTTAATAATTGTCCTATTTTTGATGAATCAGTTCTTATTCCTTTTACAAATAGTGAATCTTCATCTGAAGTAAAGTCAGGAATTTTTTTTGATGAAACTTCAAATCCGGTTATATTTTCTATTTCCTGTTTTGCCGCAAAAATATCCTCTTCATTAAATTCACCTCCTTTTAAAAAATAATAAGGAGGCTTCTTCATATATTTATATCCGTTGGCATCACAATAATCCCTGACAGCCGTTCCGGGAAGAACCATTAGAGGATAGAATTCAATTTCTTCTGCAAAACCTTCTTCAACTAATTCTGCAACACCCTGCATGAAAGATAATATAGAATCTCCGGGTAAACCGGGAATCATCCCGATTTTTAGAGATATACCGGCAGATCTCAAATTTTTTAATCCTTCCAGAGCTTTTATCTTCTCTGACTTTCTGCCAGCCTGCTTTAATGCATTTTCAGTAAAAGTCTGTATTCCAACTTCGAGAGAATTTACTCCGGCTTTTTTTAACAGTATTGCATCTGCTTTGCTTATGCTTTCTGTCCTAAGTTCGGTATGAATAGAAACTTTAGGTTTCAATTTCGACAATTCTTCAAGAATAAGACGATAATCTTTTCTGTTTCCAAAAGAAGGAGAAAGAATATATACTTCTTTCAATGGTCTTTTTTTGTTTTTGAGTGACTCTAACAGTATTGAAGAAGGAAGCTCTCTTACTTTCTTTCCGAATCTTGAATAATTACAATAACTGCATTTATAATAACATCCTCTTGTAAGCTCAATAAAAACGGATTCGTCATTTGATCTGTTTAAATATCCGGAGGAATATGGTTCAACTATTTCAGAAGGAGAAAGAAGTTCATTTTCTCTCTGAAGAAAGAATAGATTGTCATTTATTGTCTGGAGATGTTTTTGATAATTTCTGGTAAAATACTTTTTAAAAAAGAACTCCCCTTCCCCTTTTACAAATAAATCTACTGCTTTTTGTTTTTTGGAAAGAAGATATGAATTTTCTGATATTTCAGGTCCGCCGAAAATAATCGTTGTTCTGAGCTGTTTCTTAATTAATTCAGCAAGAGAAATATGCCTTTCTGCATTCCATAGATAATTAGAGAAAAGAATCATATCAGGTTCATATTTTACAGCAATCTGCGAAATAATCTTATTAGAAGCAAAATTCTGAATTTCTGCAGGTATTACATATAATTCTTCCACATATTCTTTAAAGTTCTTTGAAATATATGCAGAAAGAGATGAAGGAGCAGTAAAAATATTACCGTCTATATAATTATATCCGTGATCAATCAGCGGTAGCTGTATAAAAAGAAGTTTAATTTTTTTCTTGCTATTAATCATTTTAGTTTTTGAAATAAACTATGTAGCAATATGAGGGAATAAATTCAAGCTTTTATGCGAAACATAAGTCTTTCAAATGCAAAAATTCTGGTAATAGACGACAGCAAGCTGAATCGAACTGTTATAAGAAAAACTTTATCCGAACTGAATTTTTCAGTTGATGAAGCTGAAGACGGTGAATCCGGTCTTGAAAGATCTCTATCTGAAAAATTTGATATTATATTCGTAGATACAGTCATGCCTAAAATGGACGGAATTGACTTTATCAAGGAAATTAAAAGCAAAAAGCGTAATGACTTTATTCCTCTTGTTCTGATGACCGGAAACGATGATCTTAATGCAAAAATAAAGGGATTGAATATTGGGGCTGATGATTTCCTTCAGAAACCCATTAACCAGAAAGAACTTGTAGCGCGGACAATGTCCCTGCTCCGTTTGAAAAGAACGCATGATCTCTTGTTTGAAAGAAACATGCTGATAAAAAAGGAACTTGAAGCTGCCAAAAAAATTCAGCAGTTCATTATACCTCATGATTTTTCACACATCCCTTACCCGAAAATATCCGGTAAATATCTCCCGATGGAAGATATCGGAGGAGATTTTTTCGATGTTTATAAAATAGACGAAGATAAAACAGCTTTTGTAATAGCTGATGTTACCGGTCATGGAATTCCGGCTGCACTTATTGTTACTATGGCTAAAATGATTTTCAGCGTATATTCTTCTGTAACAGAATCTCCAAAGGAATTATTATCTTCTGTTAATAAAGATGTTTATAAGTTTATGTTCGACGGACAATATTTTTCGGCGTTTTATGCTCTTTATGATAACAAAAAGAAAATTTTAAAATTTTCTAACGCAGGTCACACTCTTCCCCTTCTCTACCGCAGTTCTTCGGGTAAAATTTTATCACTTGATACCAACTCAGGTTTTTTTGTCGGTATAATGGAAGAATCCTATTATGAGGAAAAAGCCGTAAAAATTGAAAAAGGCGACTGTCTGATTCTTTATACTGACGGTTTGACTGAAATGAAAAATAAAAACAGGGAGGATTTCGGAGAAAAAGCCCTTGCAAAATTTATAACCAAAAACAGGGATATTTCAGGTAATGATTTTTGCAGTAAGCTTCTTAATGAAGTTATGGCTTTTTCCGATTTTAGTGATAAATCCGATGATTTAACATTTATGTTTATTGAGTTTTGATTTATCCGTTTTCTTTTTTATCCTTTATATACTCCCCTACTTTTTCTACTGCCTTCAAGAGTTCTTCATACTGATCAACACTAAGAGCTATACCTTTTTGAGTCGGTTTTGTCTGTCCGTCTACATCATGAAACCAAATTCTAATATTGATATATTCTTTTTCTTTAAATTCAGAAACATCTATTCTTACTATTTCTCTGGCGTTTTTATTTATATCCGCGATTATTGCTCCCATGAAGCCTCCATTTTTTGTTGATTTCCTAACAAATAAGACCCGTCTTTTTAATCAACAACATTTAAACAATTAATTCCTAACTAATAACATTAATATCTGGTTAAATAACATGTATCAACAGGTTATTAACAATTGTTATTAATTTCTTATCAATGTGAATTAATTTCTTGCCAAGAAAGAGAATTAGAAAGAGATATTAGAACATATCATTCGTAACAACTTTTAATGTTCACGGAAATTTATTTCCAGGAAGAATTGTCAATTCTTTCCGATATTCTATTGTTATTTTTTAGGGGTATTATGTTAAATTCTGCTGAGAATCTCTGGGGAATGGTTTTAAATGACCTGCAATCCAATATTAACAAACAAACTTTTGATGCATGGTTTAAAGATACTTCTGTTATTCAATATTCTGATAACATTTTGACAATAAAAGTTCAGGATGATGTTGCTCAGAGATATATAACAAATTCATATTCAAAAACTATTAATGAACTTCTGAAAAAGAATACAGGAACAGATTATCTATGCAATTTCATTTACGATCTTAATAAAAATGTAATTGAAAATAAACAAGATATAGTTAAACCTGAGACGGAAGTCAGAAAAATGGATAAAGAAAACAGTTCAAGTATTGAACTTAACTCATATTATACTTTTGAAACTTTTGTAATCGGTGCAAATAATCAGTTTGCACACGCGGCCGCACTTAATGTATCAAAAAATCCTGCAGGAGTATATAATCCACTTTTCCTTTATGGTAATTCAGGGGTTGGAAAAACTCATCTTCTTCAGGCAATCGGTCATCAAATACTAAAAGATAAGCCTTATTTAAAGGTTTTATACATTAAAACAGAACAATTTCTGAATGAATTTATTAATGCAATGAAAAATCAGTCAATGCATCAGTTCAAACTGAAGTTCAGATATGTGGATATTCTCCTTATTGACGATATTCAGTTTCTTTCTGACAAAATACAGCTTCAGGAAGAGTTTTTTCATACTTTTGATGAACTTCATAACAAAAGAAAACAGATTGTTCTGACAAGTGACAGACCTCCGAAAGAAATATCTCATTTGACAGAAAGACTGAAGACAAGATTTTTAGGGGGTCTTCTTGCAGATATTCAAGTTCCTAATCTTGAAACCAGGGAAGCCATATTAAGAAGAAAAGCCGAAATTCTTGGAATTGACATTTCCGAAGAAGTTATAAACTATATTGCATCAAGAATTAAATCTAATATAAGATCTCTTGAAGCATCTCTTATTAATATTAATCACGTTGCTAACATTCTTCAGAATAAAAGAATAACAATAGAAATGGCTAAAACACATCTTAAGCCATTATTTGAAGAAAATCAGAATAAGCAGATAACCATAAGTGATATTCTTGAAAAAGTTGCGGCTAAATATGAAACAACGCCGGAACTTATAATTTCAAAGAACAGACATAATAGTATAATTATGCCAAGATTTATTGCAATATACTTATCAACACAATTAACAAATTTAACAACAATTGAAATAGGCAAAGAATTCGGAAAAAGGGATCATTCAACTGTTATTAACGCCAGAAAGAATATAGAATCGCTTCTAAAAGAAGATGATAACATACGTGAAATAATTGAGGAAATAAGATCGGAACTTAAAAGTTAATTAGTTGTTTATAACTGCTTAATAACATCATTTTTTGTGTTATTAAAACCTTTTTTTTGTTTTTTAAATTAGATATTTTGTTCATATTTTTTTCGGTTAAGATTTATCATTTTTATTTTTGAGTTAAATGAACTTTATAAACAAACTATAAAATTCATAAAGCCTGATAAAATGAAATATAGTTTTTATTATTAACTAATTAACAGCACCTACTACTATTGCTATTAATTATTAATAAAAAATATTAATATAGAGGTATTAGTAATGAAAATTGAAATTGATAAAGATCAGCTTCTTAAAGCTGTTAATATTGCTGATTCAGTAATAAATATAAAAAATGTAAATTCCATATTATCAAATTGTCTTTTCAATGTATCAAAGGATTCTGTTGAAATTGTTTCTACAGATAATGAGATTGGATTAAAAACAACTATTGATTCAGTAACCGATGGAAATATATCTTTTACTACAAACGGTAAAATACTTAGTCAGGTTCTAAAAGAATTACCTAAAGGATCAGTTATTCTTGATATAGATGATACTTATTCTATTTCTATCAGATCCAAGTCAAAGGAGATAAAGGGAAACCTTAAGCTAGTAGGAACTTCGAAAGGAGATTTTCCTGATATCAATTTTGAAATGAATGATAATGTAATTGAAATAGATCAGGTTTTATTAAAAGACATGATTAGAAAAGTTATATTTGCGGCTTCTACAGATACTGTAAAACCTGTTTTTAACGGTTTGTTTTTTATTTTTGAAGAAAATAATAAAATGGCAGCTGTTGCTTCAGATTCCCGCCGTCTATCTTATATAAATACAAAAGTCTCTTCAACTATTGATTTTAAAGGCGGAGTAATAATTCCTCTAAAAACTATAAATGAGGTTTATAAACTTCTTTCGAGCGGTTCATGCCGTTTAGGTATAATGGAAAATCAGTGTTTTTTCAAAATTGGAAATACTGATATTATATCAAGAGTAATAGACGGACAGTTTCCAAATTATAAACAGGTTATGCCGAAAGATTTTATTTCATTTTCTGTATTGGATACAAAGAAGTTTACTGAATCCTTAAAAAGGGTAATGATTCTTACAAAAGAACCTACATATAAAATTATTCTTAATTTTTCTAAAGATCAGCTTGTTATGGAATCTAAACTTCAGGATATAGGTGAAACTCAGGAAATTATTGATATTGAATATTCTGGAAACGATATTTCTTTGGGTATCAATTCTCAATATCTAATGGATTCAATAAGAGAGATTGATTCAATTTCATTCAAAATATCAATTACCGGAAATATGAGTCCCGTTACAATAACTCCTGAAAATTCGGCTGATTATGTTTCAGTAATAATGCCGATTCAGATTAAACAAGCAGACTGATGATATTAAGGGAAATTTTACTGAAAAATTTCCGTAATTATGAGAATCAAAAAGTAATATTTTCAGATTCTGTAAATATTATTACAGGAAATAACGGAAGCGGAAAAACAAATATCATTGAAGCTATCTCTATTTTATCTGGATCTAAATCTTTTAGAAACTCAAAAGATAAAGATATAATTAAATGGGGCAGTGATTCTTATTTTTGCAAAGCTATTGTTGAAGAAGGAAATAGCTCAGCTTTTGAAAGCGGATGTATACTTAACGGTCAGAGTTTTGAAAAGAAAAGAAAAATTGACGGTATTTTATTATCTGCTTCAGAATTTTTCGGAAAGATTCTTACAGTTATTTTTTCTCCGGAAGATATATTAATCATAGATTCTTCGCCTGAGATTAGACGTAAATATTTTGACGGAGTGATATCAAAGTTTGATGATTTATATCTTAAAAATCTCATGCAATATAAAAAAATATTGAAGTTTAGAAATTATATACTTAAATCCGGAAAAGATGAAAATACAATAAAAAAAGAATTATCAGTATGGAATGATGCATTTTCAGAAAAGGCAGTTTATATTACTAATAAAAGACATGAATTTATAAAAGATTTTAACAGTGAATTTTCAGAAATTTACGATTTATTTTCATTTAATCATAATAATTCTTATTTTAAATTTAAATCCGATAATTTATCATTATCAAAGAATGATTTTTTACTTAAAGTTGAAAAATCAGTTAAAAGAGATTTGAACAGTTTTTCAACATCAATTGGTCCGCATAAGGATGATTTTATACTAAATTCTTTCGGAGATAGAACTTTTTCTGAATTTGCTTCTCAGGGACAGAAAAGAATTGCATCAGTTTCAATGAAATTTGCCGAGAAAAGAATTACTGAGAAGATAAGAAATGAAAAAGCTGTTATTTTAATTGATGATGTTTTTTCTGAACTTGATAAGGTAAGAAAAGAAAAATTTGTGGAAATGACAGCATTCACAAATCAGAGCATTTTTACAATAGCCGATACAAGAAATATTGATTTTTTCAGTTTGGAAAAAAAGATAATAAATATTGATAAGGGAATAGTTTTGCAATGAAATATGAAAGAAGAGAATCAGCTGCAGATTTTAGAACAATTCTTCCTGATTTGCTTGATAGACTTAATATTAAGAAAGAGTTTTCACTTGAAAAAATTACTGATGAATGGGGTCAAATAGTCGGAGAAATGCTGGCTGTTCATTCTTATCCTTCAAGAATAAATGATGATTGCCTGTATATATATTCTGATCACAGCGTTTATTCAAATGAATTAATAATGCAGAAGGGTTATATTCTAAAAAAAATTAATACTCTTTATCTTAATAAAACAGTTAAGCAGATACGAATTGAAACTTCAAGGAGAAGATGATGTTTTTACACATAGGAAACCGAGAAATAGTTTCATTAAAAAATATAGTAGGTATTTTTAATGCTGACACTTTAATTAAAAGCGAGATAAACGGAGATTATCTTGATGAAATAAAAAATGATACAAAATCTATTATTATTGACAAACATGATGAAGTTACAGTAAGCAAATTAAGTTCCTACACATTGATTGGAAGATTAGAAAAAAGAAATTTAAGTGATATTAAGGGTGGAGACATAATATGAGTAATGAATATGGTGCAAGTAATATACAGGTTTTAGAGGGTCTTGAAGCAGTAAGAAAAAGACCGGCTATGTATATTGGTTCAACGGATATAAACGGTCTTCATCATCTTGTTTATGAGATTGTTGATAACTCAATAGATGAAGCTCTTGCCGGACATTGTGATACAATTAACGTATTTATAACTGAAGATAATTCCATAATTGTTGAGGATAACGGCCGAGGTATTCCTGTTGAACCGCATCCAGTTTATAAGAAAAGTGCAATGGAAATTGTTTTAACAAAACTTCATGCCGGCGGAAAGTTTGATAATGAAAGTTATAAAGTTTCAGGCGGACTTCACGGAGTAGGGGTTTCGGTTGTAAATGCTCTTTCAGAAAAAACACATGTCCTTGTAAGTAAAAATGGTAAAAAATATGAACAGGAATATGAAAGAGGTATTCCTAAATATGATGTTAGAGAGTGCGGAAAAAGTACAAAGAACGGAACAGTAGTTACTTTCAAACCTGACGCAAAGATATTTGAGGAAACTGTTTATCAATTTGATATACTTGCTAAAAGATTTAGAGAACTGGCTTTTTTAAATGCCGGAATAACAATCAATTTCAAGGATTTGAGAGGAAAGGGCAAGGAGGCAGTTTTTTATTTTAAAGGAGGTCTTTCTTCATTTATTGAATTTCTAACTGAGTCAAAAAGTCCAATAAACAAAAAGCCCATATATTTCCATACACAGAAAGATAATATAGATATTGAAATAGCTATTTCTTACATTGATTCTTACAATGAAATAGTTTATACATATGCTAACAATATTAATACAAGAGAAGGCGGAACACATCTTGTAGGTTTTAAATCCGCTCTTACGCGAGTGTTAAATGAATCCCTTAAAAAAGAAAAGTATGACAAAAAAATACAGCAGCTTTCCGGAGATGATGTTAGGGAAGGTTTGGTAGGAATCATAAGCGTAAAAATTCCGAATCCTCAGTTTGAAGGGCAGACAAAAATGAAGCTCGGGAATAATGAGGTAAAAGGAATTGTTGAGTCTGCGACAAATGAACATCTTTCTCTTTATTTTGATGAAAATCCGCAGGTTGTCAGAAAAATTCTTGATAAGTGTATTGTTAGTGCTCAGGCAAGAATAGCCGCAAAAAAAGCTAAAGACTTAACACGCAGAAAAAACGCACTTGAACATGACGCACTTCCGGGTAAACTTTCAGATTGTTCGGAAAAGGATCCTTCGAAATGTGAAATATATCTTGTAGAGGGAGATTCTGCGGGCGGTTCGGCTAAAAGCGGAAGAGACAGACGTTTTCAAGCAATTCTTCCGTTGAAAGGAAAAATTCTTAATGTTGAAAAAGCACGTTTGGATAAAATTCTTTCGAATGATGAAATACGTACTCTTATTACAGCGATGGGCACGGGAATAGGTGAAGAGCAGTTTGATATTTCAAAGGCAAGATATCATAAACTGATCATTATGACGGATGCCGACGTAGACGGATCTCATATCAGAACCCTGCTGCTGACATTCTTTTTCAGATATATGCCGGAGCTTATCCGTCAGGGATATCTTTATATCGCACAGCCGCCTCTATACAGTGTTAAATATCAGCAGAAAATTACTTATGCATATTCTGATGATGAAAAAGACGGACTGGTTAAAGGCCTTCCGGAAGGTAAATATATTATCCAGAGATATAAAGGTCTTGGAGAGATGAATCCTGATCAGCTTTGGGAAACAACAATGAATCCGGAAAACAGAACTCTTTTAAAAGTTAATATGGATGATGAAATAAGTGCGGAAGGTGTTTTTTCCGTATTAATGGGAGATGATGTAGAACCAAGAAGAAAGTTCATTGAAGATAATGCAAAAAATGTTATTAATCTGGATCTTTGATAAAAACGTAACAGGAGCATAAAATTGGCTAAGAAGGATGATGAGAAGCAGGAACTTCTTATAAAAGAAAATCATGGAAAGATAAGTATTGTTGAAATAGAAGATCAGATGAAAGATTCTTATCTTGCCTATTCAATGAGTGTTATTGTCGGAAGAGCTCTTCCGGATGTTCGTGACGGTTTAAAACCGGTTCACAGAAGAATTTTGCATGCTATGAACGAAAGGGCATGGAGACATGACAGACCATATGTAAAATGCGCTAAGATTGTCGGTGAAGTAATAGGTAACTTTCATCCTCATGGAGATGCTGCAGTATATGAAACTATGGTCCGTATGGCTCAGGATTTTTCAATGAATGTTCCTTTGATTGACGGTCAGGGAAATTTCGGTTCAGTAGACGGAGACCCTGCTGCAGCATACAGATATACAGAAGCGCGTCTAGAAAAAGTTGCTGAGGAATTGTTAAAAGATATCGACAAGGAAACTGTTGATCTTGTGGATAACTTTGACGGAACAAGACGAGAGCCGACTGTTCTTCCTGCAGCTTTCCCTAATCTTCTTGTTAACGGATCATCTGGTATTGCTGTTGGTATGGCTACTAACATTCCGCCTCATAATCTGCATGAAGTTATTGATGCATGTACGGCATTGATTGATGAGCCTGAACTTTCTTCAAAAGCTCTTATCAAATATGTTAAAGGTCCTGATTTTCCTACTGGCGGTATAATAATCGGAACCGAAGGAATCCATAAGGCTTTTCTTACCGGTAGAGGAAGTATTACTGTAAGAGCAAAACTGGAGATTGAAGAAGATAAAAAGGGAAAAGAGTATATAATTGTTTCTGAAATACCTTACCAGGTAAATAAAGCACAGCTAATTGCAAAAATTGCAGACCTTGTAAATTCAAAAGTAATTGAAGGGATAGGTGAGCTTCGCGATGAATCCGACAGAACAGGAATGCGTATTGTAATAGGAATAAAAAGAGATGCATCTTCAAATATTATTCTGAATCTTCTTTATAAGCATACTGCTCTTCAGTCGTCTTTTGGAATTATCCAGCTTGCACTTGTAAATAATGAACCAAAAGTTTTGGATCTGAAAGGAATTCTTTCAAACTATATACTGCATAGAAAAGAAGTCGTTTATAAAAGAACTCAGTATGAACTTCGAAAAGCTGAAGAAAGAGCTCATATTTTAGAAGGACTGAAAATAGCTCTTGATAATATAGATGAAGTCATTGCTATTATAAGAGGATCAAAGACTGTTGATGAAGCTGATAATAAACTTCAAAAAAGATTTAAGCTCTCTGAACGTCAGTCAAAAGCTATTCTTGATATGCGTCTTCAGAGATTAACAAGTCTTGAGATTAAAAAAATTGAAGAAGAATTGAGAGAGCTTCATAAACTTATCGCAGAATTGAAATCGATACTTGCAAGTGATAAAAAAGTTCTTGGAATTGTTAAAAAAGAACTAATTGATATTAAAGAAAGATATCCTTCAAAAAGAAAAACTGAAATTACTATAACAGGAGAAGTTTCAACTGATTTTGATTTAACAGATCTAATTGCTGATGAAGATGTAATGGTTTCAATTACAAACGACGGATTTATCCGCCGTCTGCCTCTTGACTCTTTTAAAAAACAACGACGCGGCGGAAAAGGCGTTTCCGGAATGAGTTCTTCAAAAAAAGAAGATTTTGTTAAGCTGATGAAAATTACGGCTATGCATGATACCATGCTTCTTTTTTCAAACAAAGGTAAAGTCTTTGCCATGAAAACTCATGAAGTACCGCAGGCTTCAAAGACCACAAGAGGAAAATCTCTTAAAGGTTTAATCAATCTAGCAACTGGAGAAAATATAACAGCTATTTGTCCTGTTGAAGATTTTGATGCCGAAAAATATATGTGTATGGCTACTAAGCAGGGTATTTTGAAAAAGATAACTGTGTCTGAGTTTAAAAACGTTAAGAAAAACGGAATAATAGCTATCGGTTTGAAAAAAGAAGATGAACTTGTTAATGTCGTTGAATGTACTACAAATGATGATATTGTAATAGGTTCTAAGTTCGGAAGTCTTTTAAGAACAAATCTTTCAAAAATGCGTCCTATGGGAAGAGGTGCTGCCGGAATCATAGGAATGCGTCTTGAGGAAGAAGATCAAATAATAGGTGTTGATACCGTAAAACCGGAATCTTCTCTTTTCGTGATAAGTGAAAAAGGTTTCGGAAAAAGGATTGAGTATAAGAACTTTCAGACAAAAGGACGCGGCGGAAAAGGAATGACTTTTCTAAAACCGAGTGATAAAAATGGAAATGCAGCAGCAATCAGTTCTGTTTTTGACGATGATGAGCTTATCATAATGTCAAAAGAAGGAATGACCATCCGTCTGATTGCAAAAGATATTCCTTTGCAGGGCAGACCTGCGGTAGGAGTAAGAATTTTGCATACAAAGGACAATGATACTGTTTCTGATTTTGCGATTGTAAATGAGGAAATGCCCGAAGAATAGTAAAATTACAGAATAAAACAGAATCTTAAATTCTGTTTTATTCTGTAATAAAATGAAGAAATAACCGATAAATTAGTATTATGAAAAAAAGTTTTTTATTTTTATCAATATTATTTATTTCCGGAATTATTTATCCAAGTCTGACGGGTATCGAGAAGATTAATAATGAAAATTTTAACTTAATACAATCAGATATTCTTTCAGAATTAATGTTAAAATACGGTTATGAAGAAAGTCCGAAATTTAAGGCATATCTGATTTGTGCTGAATCCGGTGAAAATTCTCATATTGAAAAAGAATACCGCTTTGATTATAAAGGAACAGCAAATGATACATCTTATTGGCCGGCATCTACAGTTAAATTATTTGCTTCAGTTGCCGCTTTAAAAAAAGCACAAACATTAAAAATATCTCCAAAAGAAAAAATATATTTTAAAATTAAGAAAAGAACTTATTCTGATACTCTGGAAAATCTGATAAACGAATCCATTATTAATAGTGATAATATTTCTTACAATTTTTTAGTTCAATTTTCGGGATTTGATTATTTGAATAGAAATTTTTTGTGGAATGAAAACGGTTTCAGGAAAACGATGCTTTTTAAAGCATATGGTCTCAGCGAATGGAAAAGAAGAATGCGCGCTCCCGTTTCTTTTACAGAAATGATTCCAGTTTATGTACAAAGAGATAAGAAATATTATGTCAGAAAAAAAGTAACTTATTCCAGCCTTAAGGTTAATAAAAAAAGGTATTCTCAAACAAGTCTTTATGATGTTGGAGAATGCATGCATAGATTTATTTTTCAGAATGATCTTTCGCAAGATGAGTGCTATAATATAAAGGAAGATTATAGAAATATTCTAACAAATGCGTTATCTGAAGATAAACTTACATTTAATGAAACAGTAAAAATATTTAAAGAAGAATTCGGTAAGGATTTTGAATTTTATAATAAACCTGGATTCGGTAACGGATGGTATTCAGAGGTAATCTATTTCAAAGATCCTTTTTACGGAAGACACTGGGTTCTGTCTTTAGCTGATTATTCCGGTGCGGATTCCTTAAAAGATGAATTATCAATTATTGCAAAAATAATAAAAAACAATGATCTGTTTGAGAATAAAACTTTATTTACCAAAAACATCAAAGATAAATAATTCCTTGTATATTAAATAGTATTTTGAAATTGACAATTAATGATTTGAATTGATTTTTGAACCACGAGGATGAAATATATGTTAAAGAGATTTTTTACTGCATTACTTCTTCTGTTTTTTATTTCCTGCGGAAACAATAGTTCTGATTCAAAAGAGGAAATAACAGATAATAAAAATTCCGTTTCTGATTCATCAAAAAATGACGGAAGATCACAGTTTACCTGGGAGCAGATTAGCAAACTTATAGAAAGTGATAAAGCGAATAATATAAGAAATTTCGAGTGTACTAAGGAAGATTGGGAAACAGCAATTAAAAATTATAACGATACTGTAATTGCTACCTTAAAAACCAGAAAATACGCTACACCAGAATTGATAGAGGCGATGTCAATTGTTCCGCGTCCTTTCTTTGCTTATAATTATGAAAAAAATGAAAGCAGAATGATGCAGACAAATGATTTCAATGTTATTCTTGATTTAGGCTGGGGTTCTACTATGTCTGCTCCGAGTATTCAGGGCTTTATGACTGCGAATCTTAATCCGAAAAAAGATGAAGTCGCTCTAGAAATCGGTACCGGTTCAGGGATTCAGTCAGCAATCCTTTCACGTCTTGTAAAAAAAGTTTATAGTATAGAAATCAGAGAAAAACTTGCAGAAAGAGTAAATCATACTTTAAAAGCAGTCGGCTATGATAATATTGAAACGAAAACCGGTGACGGATATTATGGTTGGGAAGAAAAAGGTCCTTTCGATATTATTATTGTAACCTGCCAGGCAAATCATATTCCGCCTGAATTGATAAAACAGCTAAAACCTACCGGTAGAATGGTTATTCCTGTTGGTCCTGCATGGTCAAGAAATCAGCAGATGCTTAAAGTATGGAAAGATCCTGAAACAGGAAAAGTTGTTTCACAGAGACTTTTAGCAAGTACTTTGTTTATTCCTATGCTGGGAGCTAATGAGGGGAAAAAGGATAAAAAATGATTAAGAAAAATTATTTCTGGTCTCTGTTCTTTATATGTGCTTCTACTATTTCTCTTGAAGTTGCTATGCTGCGGTTTTTTTCCGCAGCATCATGGCAGTCCTTCGGAGCAATGGTTATAAGTATTGCTTTGATGGGATTCGGTGTTAGCGGCACGGTTCTTACTATTTTTAAGGACTTTTTTCATCATGAGACCAGAAAGAAGATTTCTTATATAGCAATATTATACCTGATTTCTCTTTCTCTTTCTTTTTTAGCAGCATCTTATATTCAGTTTAATCCGAATAAAATGCTGAACCCCTCAACTATTCCGGGAGAAGTCGTAAACCTTGCAAAATATTTTGCAGTGTTTTTTGTTCCATTCTTTTTTGGCGGTCTTTATACAGGTCTTTCTTTTATTATTCATCATGAGAAGATCGGTAAGATATATTTCTTTGATCTTTTCGGTGCTGGTTTGGGTGCATTATCCGTAATTTTTGTAATGTATGTTCTGAATCCATTTTATCTGGTAGTTTATGTTTTCATTCTTGCATTGGTTGCGACTTTTTTAACATTAAAGAATTCAGAAATAGGAAAGAAGCAAACTGCGGTTTGTTTAATTTTAGTTTTGAGTTCAATATCTGCTTTTATTTTCTTTGATAAATCCGACTATCATATTTATAAACCGGCAAGTCAGATTAAACTTGTTGCTGGGAACAAACCTCTTTTAAAAAAGCCAATCTATTCCCCTGTTGGAATGATTGAAGTAAATTCAAATCTGACTGAAAAATGTAATCTTCCTCTTTCCCAGGAATTTGCAACATATGTTCCTGACGGAATTTTACCGGATATTTATCCAGGTATATACATAGATGGAAACAGAGCAGACGGTCTATTTGTAAAATCTGAAGATACGCGATTTGCTCATTACAGTTTATACAACGCTCAGTATCTTTTAAAGAAGAATCCGGAAACTCTTTTAATCGGCTGCGGCGGAGGATTTAATGTCTTTAAAGCCTATGAACTGGGTGCAAAAAATCTTACAATAGTTGAACCGAATCCGTTTATGATATCTCTTTTGAAAGATGAATTTTCAGAAATGAACGGAAATCTTCTTAACAGAAAAGACCAGACTATTATTGTAAATGACGGAAGGACGTTTGCGTTAAGAGAAAAGAAGAAATATGATTTAGTTGAAATTTCTGATTATGCAGTTTCTTCCCGTCAGGAGGAAAATTATCTTCTGACAGTTGAAGCTTTAAAAGATTATGATAATCTTTTAAAAGAAAAAGGAATTTTATCTGTAGGAATAGATGTTTCTGAGAATTTCTTTTACGCTTTAAGACTTGTTAAAACTGTGAGAGATTATATCTCTGAGAATGGAGATAATCCGAATAACAGAATAGTAGTTATCAAAAGTCTTTTTAAAATGCTTATATTGGTTAAAAAAGGTGATTTTGAAAAATCTGAAATAGATACTTTAAATAAATTCTGTTCAGACTTAGCTTTTGATCTAATGTACTATCCTGGGATTACAGGTGACGGAGCTATTTACAACATATCTCAGTATATAAAGATTAAAGAAAATGATAATACAGATCCTATGGACATTGCTCCTGTGATGAAAATGAAGGATGATCAGTTATATTCTTTGGTTAGCGGTATTATTAACGGATCAGAAAAGCTTGATAATTGCATTTTCGATTTTAAGCCGGCAAGAGATAATTGTCCTTATTTCTATTCTCTATTAAAGCCTTCAAAGCTAAATAAAGCAATATCTACTTATGAATTAGGCGGACTTCCTCAACAGGAAATCGGATCGTTAATATTATTTTCAAACTTTTTTAATGTACTGGTTTCAGCATTGATTGTTGTTCTGATACCTTTTGCAGCAAAATTTGTAATTAAAAGAAAAAAGCATTTTCATTTATCACCGAAATTCTACTTAAAAAGCGGGACATATTTCATGTGTCTAGGTCTGGGATTTCTTTTTATTGAAATGATTCTTATTCAGAAATTAGCTCTGTTTCTTGGAGATATAATTTATTCTTTCTCGATTGTTCTTTCTAGTATATTGATTTATGCCGGAGTAGGTTCTTATTTTTCAGAAAAATTTGTTAATAATCCAAAACGATGTGTCAGGTTTGCTTCATTTTTTACTGTCCTGGGAGTTTTGTTCATTATATTTATTCTTCCTTCACTAATTCATTTTTTCAGTTTTGCTTCTTTTCCTTTACGTATAGTTATCTCTTTGATTATTTCAGCTCCTGTAGCTATTTTTCTAGGTTTCTTTTTTCCTTTAGGTCTTGGTCAGCTAAAGGGAAAAAAATCCGCTTTTGTTCCATGGGCATGGAGTATTAACGGAGCGTTTTCTGTAATTTCATCCGTTAGTGCAAAAATATTGTCTCAGATTGCAGGATTCAATTTTGTTCTGATTCTTGCTGCAATTCTTTATATTGTTGCGGCTTTGGTTTTTCCTGAACATTCTGAAGCTGATAATAAAGAATAGAAAATTGATTCTTATTCATAAGGCTCTTTATATAAAGAGCCTTATATTAAGGGGCGTAAATGGAATATTTTTTACTATTTATCAGTATTTTTCTTTCTTTAACTTCTTTGCTTGTTTCAGCTTTTCTTTTTATTAAAATAGAAAGACTTTTAGAAGGTAGATTTAAGAAAGAGCCGTCTTCTAAAGCCAAAATAGATATACCAAATAGAACTTCTAAAAAGTCAAAATTAGTAGATCAAAAAAAAAACTATAAAGATATAATCTTAAAAGCTGAAAAAAAATATTTCAGAAATATAACCAATATTATCGGATTATTTTTTCTTTCTATCGGATTACTGTTTTTTGCAGGGTATGCCTTTTCTCAAATATCTCCTTTCATTAGATTTATTTTATTAAACGCTTTATCGATATTACTCTTGATATTAGGTTTTCTTTTTCAGAAAAAAAGAAAACCTAATATAGCTATAATATTAAAAACTTTATGCGGAGCAGTTTTATTGTTTTCTGCAGTTGGTTCAGCTAAATTTCAACTGCTTCATTGGACAAATAATGAATTATACTTAATGATTTATTCATTATTCTCTGTTATTGTTAATGTGTTACTTGCTTATGTAAAAAATGACAATAATTATGATAAGATTCATTTACTATTATCTCTGTTTGCATTATCTTTTTTAAACCAGACTAACAGCATTTTTGTTATATCCGCTATTTTCTCCGTTAGTGCGGTATTAATCTCAATAAAAAGACAAGATCTTTATTCGGTCTATATAATATCCTTTATTTATTTTATCTATCAATTATATGTTTCTTTTACTTCAGCTTACTTTTTTCAATTAAATAATAATGTAGGTATAGTTTCAAGTTTCGTAATAGTTTTGTTTCCATTATTATTATATATTTATAGAAGAGATACGGTTAAAATACGATTTCCATTTTCTTTAATATTTTATTTGATAAATATTTTTATGTTTTTCATAACAATATATCAGTATTCAATCAGCAAAGAAAATAAAGAAATATTACTATTTGGATCAGCTTTAGTGTTATATATAATAACAAAGAAAATGCTGAAATCAGTTTATCAATATATTAAGACTGTTAATATTTTTGCAATTATTGTTATCATTCTTTATGCTATATATTCATTAAATAATTTTAGTATTGGTAATGGTCTAATTATTTGTTCATCAATAATATTTCTATATCTAATGTTATTGATAGAATACAAAGATGAAATCGTATTTAATGTATTATCTGTTGCTAGCAGTGTTTATATATTTGGATTGATTAATCTAATTAGATTAAATTCTTTCTCGAATAACTTAGAATTAGTAAAATATGGAATAACCGCAATTGTGTCGGGAATATTCTTTATTGTTTATATGTCAGCAGATAAGAAAGTAAAATATTTAAATACTAAAATATGGTTTATAACAGGAATTCTTCCTTCTATAATACTTTCAGCATTATTTTTTTCTACAAGCTTTTCTTTTCGAAATTATCTTCTTTGGGGAATTTTCTTAATATTTTCAACAATTGTAAGTTTTGGATTAAAAAACGCATCATTGAAATATGGGCAGGTAATTTCTGTTTTTATTTATTGCATTAGTGGATTCATTAATTTTGAAATTTCATATGATATTACAACTTCTTTATATCATTTTCTGCCTTTCATTATTATTCCATTGATAAGCCTTTTTTATTATTCTGAAAACAATGATTTCTTTTGCCGTTTTGTTTCAATGTTTACGATGTTTAGTTCTGTTCTTTGGTTTTGTTATAAAATATTTTTCCCTATTTCATCGCCTCTACCCGGAGTTATTTATTTACTGTTGTCGATATTTTCTTATGAAATCGGAGATTTAATATCTTCTACGAAAGTTAAATTATTATACAGATTAAAAAATAATTTTTATTTATGGGGTTTTCTTTTAAGTATATTGTTTTTAATTTTTCATTTAGCAATCATTTTAAATTCTGAAAAGTATTTCGATATTAAAGGATTTCATTTTCAAGTAAGACTATTAATAGAAATTGCGGCAATAATTGTTTTTTTATACTTTTGTTTATCAAAAAGAAAAATATCAAACATTATAATTAGCAAACTATATAATTTAAATATAGAAATTCTTGTTTTAGTGATTATATTTGCAGTAAAATCTCAAATTCAAAGAATATATCATTCTCCAATTTGGGTATTAATATCCTTTCTAATATTCTTTGGCTGTAAATACTTAAATGGAAATCCATGGAGATTAAAATTATATTCAGTATTATTTTGTTTAGCATCAATGATTCAAACTGCCTTTTATTTAGGTACAAAAGTTTCTGCTGATGGAATTTTCTATAAACAGGGATGGTTTTTAGGTATCATCGCTGTATCTCTTCAATGCGTATTCATAATTACTATAAGACAGAGTAAATATCTGGAAGTTCCAGATATTTCAAATAGAAATGGACTCATAGGAATTATTAAAAAGCAAATTCAATTAAAATATGACAGATATATGTATTACTTATTATTTTTGTGTATTGCATTATATATAAAGAGTTCTTTCGATAGTTCAATTCATTCTTTGTTATGGTTAATCGAAACATTCATAATATATATAACCGGAGTTATTCATAAGGATAAAACATTAAGAATGATAGCAGTTTCGTTTATTATTTTATGTCTTTTCAGAATGATCATAGTTGATTTGAAAGAACAGAATCTGATAATAAAATCAGCGATATTCTTTATCGCAGGAATTCTTTTAATATTGATAAATATGATATATAAAAAGAAAGTATACAGTAATGAAAATTAAATTTATTTTTTTGCCGATATCTATAGCCTTAATTATTTTTCTGATAATAAATCTTTATAATCAGAAGATTGATTCTAAAATAGATTTTTCGTCATCAGCATTTTTTAGATTAATGGGGGCGTCAGCTGAATCTTTAACAGGTATTCTCGTTAAATCAGTGCCTGTTGACAATTTAGATGAAAAAGAGTATGGAGAAGCTTTAAAAGAAAGATTTAGTCCCGGAAAAAAAAATATTTCTTATAATCGAATTAATAATATAATGAAGATATTGGCAGTTAAAAAAAAGAAAAATTTTGATTATGAAGTTTTTGTACTAGAAGATCTTACTCCTAATGCTTACGCAATGCCTGGAGGAGTAATTGTTGTAACTAGAGGGCTATGCAATTTAATGAATGATGATGAATTAGCAGCTATTTTAGGTCATGAAATGGGACATATTGAACTGTCACATGCTTTTGATAAAGTAAGAATAGAAATTGCTGCAAAAAAAATGAAAATTGAAACACTAGGAGAAATGACACACATAGGAACAAGTATAATTATTAATAATATATATTCAATGGCACAGGAAAATGAGGCAGATGAATATGCATGGAGTATTCTTCGTGAGACAAACTTAAAAACGAAGGGATTACCTGACGCATTAATTAAGCTAAAAAATGAAAATATTAAATATATTAAAAAAACTGAGAGTGTCGATTACTTTTCTTCGCATCCCCCAATAGATAAGAGAATAGAAAAGTTTACAGAAAGAGAAAGAATTATGAAGAAAAATCCTTGATCTTAATGGGTGCTAAATAAGAACCTGATTTATTAGGAGATATTAATGGCTATAGAAAGAACTTTTTCAATAATTAAACCCAATGCAGTAAAGAAGAATGTAATTGGTGAAATTTTGACGAGATTTGAGAAAAGCGGACTTAAAGTAATTGCTTCAAGAATGATTCATATGTCAAGAAAAGAAGCTGAAGGATTTTATTCAGTTCATAAAGGTAAACCTTTTTTTGACGACTTGGTTTCATTTATGATTTCCGGTCCGGTAGTTGTTCAGGTTCTTGAGGGCGAGAATGCAATCTTAAAAAACAGAGAAATAATGGGTGCAACTAATCCGGCAAATGCAGCACCTGGAACAATAAGAGCGGATTTTGCTGATGGCTTTACAGAAAATGCTGTTCACGGTTCTGATGCTCCGGAAACAGCTAATCAGGAAATAGCATACTTTTTTTCTGAAACAGAAATATGTCCAAGATAAAACAAAAAGCCGCGCTTTAGCGCGGCTTTATCTTAAGTACTAATTTTCAAATCTAATATTAACAGCTCCGCCGTGCTTATCATCAAATCCTTCAACTTCGGAAATTTTAAGAACGAAATCTTTTGATTTTCTTAAGCCTTCTTCAGAAATATTTTGAAATGTCATTCTTCTCATAAATGAATCAACAGATAAACCGGAAGAAAATCTTGCTGCGCCGCCTACAGGAAGAATATGGTTTGTTCCTGAAAAGTAATCGCCAATTGGAACTGGAGAGTACGAACCAAGGAAGACGGAACCTGCATTTTTAATTTTTTCTAAGTAAGAATTCGGATTACTTACCATAACCTGAAGATGTTCAGGAGCATATTTATTTGAGAAATCTATAGCTTCTTCGAGACTATCCGATAAAAGAATTAAAGCATGATTTTTTATTGATTCGTGCTTTATTCTGCTTCTGCCTCTGCCGCTATCAAGATCTTCTTTTATGTAAGAAATAACTTCTTTTGCAAATTTTTCAGATGTTGTTACTAAAATAGATTTAGCATTTTCCTCATGCTCTGCCTGTGCAAGCAAATCCCATGCCGTCCATTTAGGATTTGCACTTTCATCAGCAATTATTAGAACTTCGCTTACGCCGGCAAGAGAATCAATTTGAATTACGCCCAGACTGAAAAGATAACTTTTAGCTGCTGTAACAAAGACATTGCCGGGACCTACTATAATTTCTGACTTTGGAACAGTTTCGGTTCCAAAAGCAGCAGCAGCTATTCCCTGAGCCCCTCCTGCCTTGATTATATTAGTAATACCTAGAATCTTGCATGCAGCACAAACGGGATCAGCGATTTTTCCTTCGTTTCTTGGAGGTGAAATTAAAGTAATGTCAGAAACCCCTGCAATCTGTGCCGGAATTATCCCCATAAGAACGGAGGAGGGATATGCGGCTTTTCCTCCAGGTACGTAAACTGCAGCGCTGTCGATAGCGTGGTATTTTAACCCAAGAAGAGATCCGTCAGGACGGCTGTAAGAAAAATTATTTTTAATCTGCTTTGAATGAAATTCACGGATATTATCTACAGCTTTTTCAAGGGCAATGATTACTTCTTTAGAGGTATTTGAATAACCTTTTTCAATTTCTGTCTTTTCAGCAAGAACAGAATCAATTTTGAATTTATCAAATTTTTCGGTATAATTAATAACTGCAGAATTTCCGTGATTTTTGACATCATTAACAATGGGGATTACCGTATCAGTCATTATTTTACTGAAATCATCACCAAAACGAAAAAATAATCCGGATTTTTCAGTTTTTGAAAGATCTGAAAGTTTTTTAACAGGTATCATAAAACCCCGCAGAAATAAAAAAACCTCTTCTGAAAAGAAGAGGTTTTTTATGAATTTATAATTCCGAGTCTG
>DAOMHE010000002.1:0-38723 GCA_035430785.1 Spirochaetota bacterium
GAACTGAATAACGGGAAATTGATAAGTACGACTTACATAAATCAAAATGAAAAACTTGAATGGGAATGCGAATTCGGTCATAGATTTAATCAATCATATGAAAAGGTGAAATATAGAAATCGTTGGTGTCCGATTTGCAAAAAAAAATGTAAGTGAAATAAATAGCAAAGAATTGAATTTATGGTATGTTGAATATTAACGATAGTATGCTTATTGCTATTTAAGAATAGTAAGTTCATCTCCCTCATATAATTTAAAAAGCCGGATGGGATGTCCGGCTTTTTGTTTTGTGGTATTGCGAAATTGGCTCAAGCCAAAATTTAATGCGATTACTGAAGAAGTCTGAGCACTCCCTGGCTCTTCTGATTCGCCTGTGCGAGCATCGATGTCGCAGCCTGCTGGAGAATCTGATATCTTGTGAATGAAGACATCTGCTCTGCCATGTCTGTGTCTCTGATGCGGGATTCTGATGCCTGTGTATTTTCGTACGCGTTCATCAATCCTTTCGCTGCATGCTCGAGTCTGTTGTAATATGCTCCAAGGTCCGCTCTCTGTTTTGATATAATTCTAAGAGCTTCGTCTGCGAGTCCTATTACGCTGTTTGCTTTGCCCGGAGTCGAGATCGATATAAATGTAAGCGTTGTAGGGTTTCTTAGTCCTAGAGCCGCTGTTGTCATTGTCTCGATAAATACTCTTTCTCTCTGGTGCATGTTCGGACCCATGTGGAACCACATTGAAGCAGTCGGTCTGAGTCTTGCAAACGAACCTGTCAACAGTTTCATCTTGTTGAACTCGGCCTGTGATGAAATACGGTCTACTTCATCGATAAGTTCAGATACTTCAACCTGTATCAGCTGACGGTCTTCAGGAGTATAAATTCCGTTTGCCGCCTGCACCGCAAGTACACGTATACGCTGAATGATTCCGTGAGTTTCCTCAAGATAACCTTCTGCAGTCTGTATAAGACTCATGCCGTCTTCTGTGTTTCTTTCAGCCTGACGAAGTCCCTGAATCTGTGATCTCATTTTTTCAGATACTGCAAGTCCGGATGCGTCATCTCCGGCCTTATTGATTCTCAAGCCTGATGAAAGCTTTTCGATATCGGAAGTGAGACTCCAGTCGTGAAACTTGAGTGTGCGATGTGCGAAAATCGCGCTGACGTTGTGATTGATAATCATTCTATTCCTCCTTGAATATTACCGTTATCATCCGTGATAACTGAGAATTCCTTATTGTCATATAAAGAGTCGGTGTTATTGAATAATCCTTTAATGATAATTAGGGTTCATTATTGGCGATTATAGGCAGAAAAACAAAAATATGACATCAAAATGTGCATTTTGCATAGCAAAATCAAAAAAGATATAAAACTTAGTTTTTATTGTTGAATACCGAGCTTCCTTTTAATCCTATGTCTTTGTCCGGGCTGTTTTAGGCTTTTCTTCTATTAAATGCGGAAAAACAACGGTTCTGATTCAGTTTCAAAAATAATGAATTTAAGGTGAGTTATGTTTGGTCGGAAATTCGGCGGCAAAGCGAAATTGAGTATGATTCGGATTCCCTCGTTTTTAACGAGATTGTCCTTTCCGGAGATTCATATTCCGACTTTTGACACCGTTCTTGGTTTTATTCTTAATTTTAATTTCCAGAAAAATAAGCGCCGTATAATTATAGCTCTCAGTGCGTGCGCGTTTATTTTTACGGTATTTATAGTCGCGGATTTCATGAAGGTGAGAGCCCTCGCTGAATATACGCCTGAAACAACCACCAAGCTTTATGATAAAAACGGAATTCTGATTTCCGAACTTTTCCGCCAGAAAAGAGATGTTGTTCCTTATACCAATATGCCTAAAAACCTGGTCAACGCATTCGTCGCCATGGAAGATAATGATTTCTACGATCATATTGGAATAAATCCCAAGGCCATCGTCCGCGCGATGCTTGTGAATATCTCATCATTCAGCATCAAGCAGGGCGGAAGTACAATAACTCAGCAGCTTGCCAAGGTTTTGATGACTTCGGGCAAGCGTACAATATTCAGAAAAGTCAAAGACGTCTTTCTCGCTCTGATGATCGAAGCCTTTTATGATAAAGACAAGATCATGGAGCTGTATCTGAATCAGATCTTCCTGGGTCATGACACCTACGGAGTTGAAGCCGCTTCGCAGCTGTATTTTAAAAAGCATGTAAAGGATCTTAATCTCGCGGAATGCGCTCTTCTTTCGACTCTTCCTTCGGCGCCGAATCTTTATTCCCCGATTAAAAATATCAAGCGTTCCAGACAGATGCATATCATTGCTCTCGCTAAAATGGCCGATCTCGGCTATATCACTGTTAAAGAAGCCGAAGATGCTTATAATGAATTCTGGCCGGAATACAGTTATGAAATAAGCGATGTTTCGCCGAGTATAAGTTCGTGGTCGGAACGAATAGACAAAGCGCCTTGGTTTACCGAGTATGTGCGCCGCCAGCTTCTCAAGGAAATGACAGAAGAGGAACTCTATTCGGGCGGACTATCAGTTTACACTACGCTTGATCTTTCTAAGCAGCTTGCGGCGAATGAAGTTATGGAATCGGCTTTGCGTCAGCAGAATGCTGTTTCAACCAATCTGCTTTTTTTCAAAGAAGATGTTATTACAGAACAGTTTGCCGCAGAAGCGGAAATGTTTACATTGCTTTTCGATCTGAATTCAATTTCAAACAAAGGTTCACTTGAAGGCAAGAAAATCAACGATGCATTCAAACAGGATGCACTTGACGAAATAGAAATTATCAATTTTTTCCTCGGAAGCGACAACATGGGGGAAACCTTTTCTGAATATAAGTTCAACAACTTTCAGGATAAGGATTTCTTGAAGGTTCAGGGCGCACTCATTTCTGTTAACCAGTCTAACGGATATATCGAAGCGATGATCGGCGGAAGCACTTTTGAAAGACAGAATCAGCTGAACCGTGCAGTTCAGTCATATCGTCAGCCGGGTTCTTCAATCAAGCCTTTGCTTTATGCCGCGGCTTTTGAAAAGGGAGACTTTTCACCTGCATCATCTTTCTTCGATTCACCGGCATTTTATATGGATAATGAGGGCGGCGACTGGACTCCTGAAAACTACGAGGGCGGCTATAACGGGATGATGACTCTGCGCCGTGCTCTCGCGATGTCGATTAACGTAATCTCCGTTAAGCTTGCCGAATCAATCGGAATACAAAACGTAATGGATTATTATGCGTCTTTTTTCGGCATGGACAAACAAAGCGCGAAGAGAAGAATTCCAAGAAATTTTTCCATTGCACTTGGTTCAATAGATGTGACTCCGCTTGAAATTACCTGCGCATATGGTGCTATTGCCAACGGCGGTATGGAAGTTCTTCCTTACGGAATCAGATACATAAAAGACCGCGACAAGAAGATAATTAAAGACTATGAAGCCGAGATGAAAAAGAAATTTGAAAACCGCAGGCGCATAATTGAACCTGCGACTTCGCAGATAATGATAAGCATGCTGCAGAGTACTATTAACTCGGGAACCGGTGCCGGAGCCAATCCTGGACGTCCTGCGTGCGGTAAAACGGGGACTACGAGCGGCTGGCGCGATGCGTGGTTCGTGGGTTTTACACCTGAAGTTACAACTGCGATATGGTTCGGTTATGATACTCAGGGTATTTCTCTCGGTGTTGGGCAGACAGGAGGCGGAATAGCTGCGCCGACATGGGGCAGATACATGCGTCAGGCTCTCAGCCGTTATCCGGTTACAGGTTTCCCTGAGTTTGCCGGACTTGAAACAATGGAAGTCTGCGCCTTCAGCGGAATGAAACCGACAGATGACTGCAAGGAAATTATAAAAGAGGTTTTTATTCCAGGAAAGACACCGAAAGAAGACTGCAAATTCTGTGCTGACCGAAACAACGGATATAATCTCAATATAAAGGGGCCGAAGGAAAGTATTGTTGAAAAAAATAAAAATGAAATCAACAGCGGAATAAAATCCTTGAAGGGTGATAAGATTCTTGATAATATCGGTGAAGACTTACTTAAATAATTGAGAGGGGACATGCTCAGAGATTCTTTTTTGATGATAATAGATATGCAGGAAAAACTTGTTCCGGCAATGAATCAGCCTGATCTTCAGGAAGCTGTTTCAAACATTCAGATGCTTGTTGCTGCTTATGCGAAATTTGATATTCCGGTTATTGCGACAGAACAGTATCCTAACGGTGTAGGTTCTACGATAAAGAAATTAAAAACCTCCGAAGGTTTTGACAAAGTACGCATTATGGAAAAAATTCACTTTGATTCGCTCAAAGAGAGTTCAATTAATGACGCAGTAAAAAAGCTCAATAGAAAAAAAGCCGTTATCTGCGGCATTGAATCGCATATATGTATTTATCAGACAGCTCTTTCATTTCTTGCGGAAGGTTATGAGACCTATGTCGTTGCAGATGCTGTAGCTTCAAGAAACTCAAAAAGTATGGAGTATGCTCTGAATTCACTTGTTTCTGAAGGGATCAAAGTTCTTCCGGCTGAGTCAATTCTTTTTATGCTTATAGAACGTGCGGGCTGTGAAGATTTCAAATTCATTCACCGCATTATTCGATAATTTTCTTGACGGAAAATGCACTGAATTATATCAAGTATCCATCGCCCAGGTGGTGGAATTGGTAGACACACTAGCTTGAGGGGCTAGCGGAAGTTCTTCTGTACGAGTTCGAATCTCGTCCTGGGCACAAAAGGATCGCGAAAGCGGTCCTTTTCTTTTTTTATTCTGCAACATTATCCAATACATTTTAACACCGATGTCATAAGTTTTTCTAATCAAAAGGAGGAACTCATGAAAACCGATTTATCAAAAATTATCACATCAACAGGCATGAATGAAAATGATTCATGGAATCCGCATCCGTCATTTGACGGAGTTTATATGCGTAATCTCATCACATCCAAAGACAGCGGAGGAAAAATAAGCTGTCATATAGTACGACTTGAACCCGGTGCTGAACTTAAACCTCATATGCATGAAGGGAAAAGTGAAACTCATGAAGTCCTTGCCGGCAGCGGAATATTTAATCTTGCCGGCAGTGACTATTCTTACGAGAAAGGTGTCGCAGCTTTTATACCTGAAGATACCATTCACTCTGTAAAAGCCGGTAATGACGGAATAATACTTCTTGCAAAATTTGTTCCGCCTCTTAATTAGGAGGAATGAGTCTTAAAGAGGATGAAGTATATTTTTCGGGAAAGGATCATAACTTTCCCCTTCATATTCATGAAAGAATTATTGCCGGTTTTGTTTCATCCGGCAAAGTAATTCTTTCCTTTGAAGAGGAATCCTATGAGCTTTCTTCCGGTGATGCTTATATAATTTTTCCTTTTACTCCGCATAGTGCGAAGACGTTTGATGATGCCGCAATTGTTGTTATAACCTTCGCACAAAATTCGGATATGTTATGCCGGACACGCAAGAAGTATCTAATATTAAAGGATATTGCCGGAAAATATCCTTCAATATATAAGAATAACTTACCTGATGCCGCACTCATCGAGAAAATATTGATTGAACAGGCTGAACCGTCATACTCATCCAAGGAGACGGATTCTGAAAGAATCCGGAATATAATCAGTGAAAACTATTCAGAAAAAAATACGCTTGAAGACGTGAGCGTTTGCGGAAAATCTAGGTTTTCGGTACTCAGGTGTTTTAGAAGAGATTTCGGTGTGACGCCTTCAGTCTATCATATTCTTGTGCGTATACGTAAGGCAAAGGCAATGATGCTTGACGGCAGAAGCCTCATCGAGACTGCGCTTGACTGCGGTTTTTGCGATCAGAGTCATTTTAACAGGACATTTAAAAAATATACAGGTCTTACTCCTGAAGAATTCAGGAATAAGACCATGAGAAGCAATTAATTCTTTTCTTTGATATTTGCGGTTTCTTTGACGTAGTAGAGTTCTTTTCCTTCTGTTTCATGATAAATACGGATAAGAATTTCAGCCTGAATTCCCATCAAAATCATAATTACACTTAGAAGAAAGAGTATTGATGAAAGCATGAGAAGCGGATTTCCGGTCATGTTCATTCCCTTGAAATATTTCATGAGAATTGTTCCTGCAAGCGACATGATGCTTAGAAGAAATACTCCGAGAGCGACTCCGCCGTAAAGATAAATCGGCTTGGTTGCGTACGAACTCATAAACTTAACTGTTATAAGATCAAGAAGCACCTTGAGAGTTCTCTGTATTCCGTATTTTGATTTTCCGAACTGACGTGCGTGGTGTTTTACCGGAATTTCAATTATTTTTGCGCCGACCCACGAAGCATGAATCGGAATGAAACGGTGCATTTCGCCGTACAGGCGCACTTTTTTCAGGACTTCGGCACGGTATCCCTTTAGAGAACATCCCAGATCGTGAAGAGGAACGCCGCTGACTTTTGCTATAAGGCGGTTTGCAATTTTTGAAGGAATCTTTCTTGAAATCATTTTGTCTTTGCGGAACTTTCTCCAACCGCTGACTACGTCGTATCCTTCTTCAATTTTTTCAAGTACGGTCTTTATGTCAGACGGATCATTCTGCAGATCCGAATCCATAAATACTATTATTTCACCTTCGGAAAAATCAATTCCGGCTGCCATAGCAGCGGTCTGTCCGAAATTGCGTCTGAATTTAACAAGTTTTACATTTTTGTCTTTTGCCGCAATCTTTGAAAGAATTGAGTATGAGTTATCACGGCTTCCATCGTCGACAAAGATTACTTCATAAGTTTTTTTAATTGAATTCAGATTTTCTCTGATCTTCTGATACTGCATTTCGATATTTTCTTCTTCATTATAAACAGGAAGAACAACCGAAAGATATGTTTTCTTTTTAACTGTTTTTTTAGGAGGCATATGTTTTCCTTTTAATTACAGACGGGCAGGACCCGTCCGTAATGCTGTTTATTATTTTGCTCCGAGCATTTTAGCATAATCTTCTGTGATTGTAAAGGCTTCGCGGAGAAAAATGTCCTTTGCTGCATCGAATACTTTTTCATCCTTGCTTTTTTCTTCCGATATCTTTCTGATATCATCTTCAACAGCTTCTGCCTTTGCGTCTTTTTTCAGGCTGACTCTTTTTGCGGAGAGAACAGTTTTGTATTCTTCAATTTTTTTGTTCAGATCCTGAAATTCCTTATCGGCCTTGATTCTTCTTTCAGAATTTCTCTTCAGCATTGAAAGTGTTGCAGGAGTCAGATATTTATTTGCTACCGAACGGTATTCGGCCTTTTTAATCGGCTGCCATGCGAGAGGATATTTCATCTTGCTTTCATCGAAATCAAAGACTTCCATAAGATCAGGAATCTTAATGTCAGCTTCGATACCGTTTAGGTTGTTTGAAGTTCCTGAAGGCTGATAAAAAATCTGAATGGTAACTTTAATTGCCCCGGTAGAATCGAAGCTTCTTAGATCCTGAACAGTTCCTTTTCCGAAAGTTCTTGATGAACCGAGGATTATTCCGCGGCCGTAATCTTTTATTGCGCCTGCAAAAATTTCAGACGCACTCGCGCTTCCTTTGTCTATAAGCACCGTTAAAGGTCCGTCATAGTAAATGTTTGAATCTTCATCTTTATGAATATCTATATTGTCGCTGTATTTTACCTGAAGAACCGGACCGCTCTTTATGAAAAGACCAACGGCTCTGACTGCCTCGGCAAGAGATCCGCCCGGATTCCCTCTGAGGTCGACAACTATTCCTTTGACTTTCTGCTTCTGAAGTTCAACAAGAGCATTGTACAAATCCTGTGAACAGTATTTGCTTCCTTCTTTTACGGGTGCATAAAATTCCGGAAACTTGATGTATCCGATTTTTCCGTTTTTGCCGTTATAAACATCATATTTGATTTCTTTATCTTTGAGTGCAACAGTATCTCTTACTATCGGAATGATAACGGTTTTTTCCTGCTTGGTTTGCGGATCTGTTCTTACAACGGTGAGAACTACTTTAGTTCCTTTCTTTCCTCTTATTTTTGTTACAGCCTTTGAAAGCGGAATATCTATAACTTCTTCCGGTTCGTCGCTTCCCTGTGCAACGGCGATTATTTTATCATTAACCTTTAGCGCAGCAGCTTCGGGAAGTTTTGACGCCGGTCCGCCTTTGATGATGGATTCTACGAAAACAAATCCGTCTTCAGATCTCAAAACCGCACCGATTCCCGAGAGCTGAAGTTCCATGGATATTCTGAAATCCTGAAATTCTTCAGGCGTCAGATAGTTTGTGTGCGGATCGAGAGCCATACAGAACATGTTTAAATAAATAGAAAATATTCTGTCCTTTGAAAAATCTTCGTTTTCTTTTTTGACGGTATTGTATTTTTTTGAAAGCTTCTCTCTTGCGTCGTCAAGACTTTTGCCGGTCTTCATGTAGTTCAGAAGCTGGTATTTGACGAAAATGCGCCATCTTTCATTAAGTTCTTTTTCATCCGAGCAGTAGGCGAGTTTTTCGCGGTCAAGGTCAATATATTCATCAACATCAAAATTATGATCGGCTTTTACAAGCTCGTCAAAATATTTCATCCGTTCGGTAAATCTTTTTGTGAATGTCGCAAAAATTTTGTTTAAAAATGTATAATCTTTTGAAGCGGTGTAATCATCGAGATTATTCTTATCTTTCATAAATTCGTCTATGTCCGACTGGTGGAAATAGAGTTTAGATGAATCGAGATATGAAAGCATTAGATTCAGTGTGCGTTCCGAAATTTCATCATTGAAACTATGCTGGGAAACGTGCATTGAAAGAATGCGGTTCATCAGCGGCATAATATCACCCTGATTGAGTTTTTCGGCGCGTGATCCGCAGCCGAAAACAAACAGCAGAGTAAAAAGTGTTATCGAAGCGGTTCGCTTGAAAATTTTGTTCATTAGTTCCCCCGTTTATTGCAGTTATTGAGATTCCTTAAAAAGCGTCTTTTCGTCAATAAATATTTCGTATTGCACTAGCGGACTTATAAGTGAAAGCTTAATCAATGACGAAAAGATTACAAAAATGATTTGATTATATTCGCGCATGAAATAAAATCATTATCTATTAGTTTCGGAGGAACAATGATTGTTACACTGGTAAATGTCTGGGTTAAAAAAGACCACCTGGACGATTTTATAAATGCTACGGTTGAAAACCACACTCATTCGGTGATGGAAGAGGGTAATCTCCGCTTTGATGTGCTTAGGAATAATTCCGATCCCTGCCGCTTTACATTATATGAAGCATATGAATCTGAGGCTGCTGCGGCAAAACATAAGGAAACCGCTCATTATCTTAAATGGCGTGACGCGGTAGCTCCGTGGATGGAAAAACCGCGGGAAGGTGTATCGCATTCGGTAATAATGCCTTCTGATAAAAAGGGATGGAAATGAATTTTTCTGTTTCAAAAATGCCTGAACTCTACTTCGGCGCGGGAAAGTTTCCTTTTCTTACTGATATAATTCTCCGCTACGGTAAACGTGCTCTGATTATTACCGGAGGTATTTCTTTTGAGAAATCCGGAAATCTTCAAAGCTTAATTGAGCACTCTGCAGCAAAGGGAATCGAACTTTATTTCTACCGTGTTGCAGCCGAACCATCGCCTTCGATAATCGACGAAGCTGTTTCCATTCATTCCAAACACGGAATAGACTGTGTCGTTGCAATAGGCGGCGGAAGTTCCATTGACGCGGGCAAGGCAATCAGCTGTATGCTTAAAGAAACAGGAAGCGTGACGGATTATCTTGAAGGTGTCGGAAAACATAAACCGTCGGGAAGAAAACTCCCGTTTATAGCTCTTCCGACGACTGCAGGTACGGGAAGCGAAGCTACCAAGAATGCCGTAATCACAGAAAGAGGTGAACACGGTTTTAAAAAATCATTACGTCATGATTTATTCGTGCCGGATGTTGCGCTTATTGATCCGGCTTTGTCATCAACACTTCCTCCGGCTACAACAGCTTATTGCGCGCTGGATGCTTTTGCCCAGCTTATCGAGTCGTATCTTTCGGACAAAGCGAATATATTTACGGATTCACTTGCACTGCCTTCTCTCAACAAAGCTCTTGAATCCCTTGAGAAACTTTCACGCGGTGATATTATTGATATCGGTATCCGTTCATCACTTGCATATTGCGCCTATATCTCAGGTGTGACACTTGCAAATGCGGGGCTCGGGCTTTGTCACGGTGTAGCCGGTCCCATGGGCGGAATTGCAGATATCCCTCATGGAATAGCATGCGCGAATATGATAGTGCCTTCTTTAAAATACAGTCTTGAAAAGTTTTTAGAAGATAATAAGAAATATTCATTTTATATCAAAAAGATGGCTATGGTCGGACGTGATTTGACCGGAGCTGATCCTCATGATGTCTCTTCTGCACGGACATTTATTGATCGGCTGGAGACAATAGTCAAAACTATCGGAGTACCGAAACTTTCAGCATTCGGTATTGACTCTCAGGCTGCAGTTAAAATCGCAGAATTATCCGAAAGTAAAAATTCTCCGGTAAAGGCTTCTGCGTCTGATTTCGCGGTGATGATTGAATCAATGATATAATAAAACTTATTGTCTCAATATTTATTTCTTTATAAATGTTACGAATAGTGCGAAAATAATACGTGTCTCATTTTATCTGGAGTATTATGCGCGGACTTGTTTTATTTCTAACATTGATTTCAGCTGTTTTTCCGGCTCTTTACGCAGATACCCCTCAGGAAATTAACAGAAGGGGTGCCGAGCTCGGTAAGCAGAACAAGTATGACGAGGCAATGCAGGAATTTTCCAAGGCTTCGGAAATATATAACAAAGAGAGTGCCAAATATTATCATAATAAAGCATGGGCACTTGAACTTCAGGGTAAAAACGATGAAGCTGTAAAGTTCTACGAAAAGGCCCTTGAAAGAAATCCTTCCCAGGCAGATTCGATTGAAAGACTCGGTTATCATCATTATAGAAAAGGCGAATATGATAAAGCTGTTGAGCTCGGGGAAAAAGCTGCTGGGATAAATCCGCGTGTGCCGTATCTTAATGACTGGCTTCCTGAGGCCTACAGGCTGAATCTTCTGGCGAAATCATCTGAGCCCGGAAAAGTTATAAATGAAGAAATAGAATCTGAAGAAGAGCCGCAGGCAGAATCAGAAAAGAAAGAGAATGCCTTTGAATATTTCGGTTTCTCTTTCGATCTCAGTTTGCGTTACGGAAGAAACGTCAGAGGCGGAAGACCCTATTATATTAAATCAGAATCCAAAACAGTAAACTTGCCGTTTTCACTGAACATGTGGTTTCGTCCGAATGATTTTTTTATGTTCAGCATGAAGGCTGAAAATCCCTATTGGGGAGCATCTGTTGACCGTGCTGTTTCGCAGCAGGAATTTCTTGAAGGAATGTTTTCAATCGGTTCGTTTTCATTGGGATGCGGTCTCTGGTTTACTCATTATACGGAAGATTTTGTTTTTGAAAGTTCCGAAAACCTTAATGACTGCAAAATGGGAATTCTCATGTCGTATTCCGATGATAAATCCGAAACAAATATCCGTCTTTATCCCAGACTCTTTTTGCGCGATACTGAAAAATTTTCTGACGGAAGAACCCTTGACTGCGGAATGTATGAATTCGCTTATTCTTATACCGTTCACAAGGCTCTTCGGTATTATTCGAGAATATCCCAGTATGATTTTTATCTTTTTGATCATGATGCAGTTCAATCTCATTATTGGGGATTTTTTGAAATTGCAATAGGTTTGTCGCTTGATTATAAATCCGGAAGTCTTATAAAAGGCGGTTCTATTTATATCGAATATGCTAAAAGAATTAATCTCAGAAAACTCAATGAGGATGAACCTTATAACACATTTAACGGTCAGGGATTTCTCGGATTCGATTCTTCGAAAGACCCTTCTTATTTTTCGGGACAGCGTTCAAGAAGCCATATACTCCGCATGGGAGCTTCTGAGAAAATTGATTCAAAATCATATCTCTATCAGAAACTGATTCTTGAAATTGTTGACCGTCACGAAGATCATCAGGAGCTTCTGCTCGGTTTCGGCGGAGGAATAAATTTATGAAAAAAATTATTCCTTTAATTATGATACTTGCCGGCTTTTCTATTTACGCCCAAAGCGCATCCGAACTCAACAGAAGAGGCGTAGAAAAGGCAAAATCAAATAATCTGAATAGCGCGATTGAAGATTTTGATTCAGCTATAGAAAAAAATGACATATCTTCAGCAAAAGTATATCACAACATGGGGCATGTTGCTGAACTGAAAGGTGATGAAACCAATGCTCTGAAATATTACGAAGAGGCGTTGCGCCGTGATCCGAATTTGATTCCTTCTCTCGAAAGGGCATGCGAATTATATTCAAAATCGGGTCTTTATGCGAACGCAATTGTCGCGGGAGAGAAAGTTCTTAAGCTGGATCCCATGAATAAGAATGTTCTGCCGTGGCTTGAAACGGCTTATTCCGAGAGATTCAGAGTTAAGAGAAATGAAATCACACTGCTTGAAAAAGAAAAGCTTTATTCTAAGTCTCTTGAGTCGGCAAAGGAAGAGAAAGCTGAAGAGAAAAAAAATGTTTTCAGAATTTCGCTTTCAGGGATGCTTCGGTACGCATTTATTTCCGTAGATGATAAAGACTTTAAGTATGTCAAAACAGAAGGTCTTGGCTCAATAGATTTTCCGTTAAAGGCGGCTGTTAATGTTGATCCTTCCGACAACTGGTCTTTTGCCGCAGTCTGCGGTGTTCCTTATTTCGGTGCGCTGATGCCTGAAGTTTTAAATTTCTATGAAAGAGTTGAAGTATATTACGGCCGGGAAAATGTATATCTGGGTATTGGATTTTCGGGTTATCATTATAGCGGGGATGAAGTCTGGGGAGAGAAAGAAAAGTTCAATGATTTTAAAATCGGATTTGCTCTGAAAACATTTTCTGAGAAGAGTGAATTTATATTACAGTTTTATCCGGCACTCATTCCCTATGATGCGGGTTACAGTCCGGTGCGAACTCTTGATGTATCTCATCTGAATATTGAATATCTTTTCAGAATAAAGAATCTAGGCATTAAGACTCGTCTTACTACTTACGGATTTACTTTTTATGATCATGGCGCAGAACTTTCAAATTATGCCGGTTCATATGATATTGCTTTGGGTATACTTTTCTCACAAAGTAAAAATTTCAGTATTTTCGGCGAATTCTGCGAGCGGATATATATGATAGATATTCTGAATGACAAGCCGTATTCAGGAATGAACGGTCAGGGTTTTTTCGGATTCAACAGGTTCAAATGGTTCCGAGGGTCTCCCATGAGCGGACATTATTCGAATTCTCATGTAATTTCGTGCAAATTTGAAGAAAAGTCAGGGCAGGCCTCATTCTATCAGAAGCTTTCTGTCGAAATAGTGCCGCCGTCTAAGAAACAGTATGATATCGTACTTGACTGCGGAATTTCTCTCGGATTCTAGCAAATTATTTCAAAAGATGCGAAATTTTCTTTTAAGCATAAGCTAATCAGCCGATATATAGTAAGAAGCGGAATGTTTTCTGTCTCGGAGGATTCGATGTTTAGAAGAACTTTTATAATGCTGGCTTTATTTGTTCCCGTGTCTTTCGTTTTTTCTCAGAGTGATGCGGTAAAAGACGAAAAGAATAAAACAAAAATCGAAAAGCCTGAGCAGATTATTTCTACTGATGTTTTCGGAATAGAGCATCTTTCATTTAATAAAAAAATTGACCCGGCCGGAAAAGGTGAACTTCTTCAGGTTGAATTTGCTCTTAAAAATAATACGGATTCGCCGCTTGAACTCTATATTTTTATGATGGGAACGGTTGAAGACAAAGAATGGGTATGGAACACTTTTAACAACCGTAAAGTCAGCTTAAAGAAAATAGTCATTAAAGATTTCGCCTCTACGCCTGATGATAAATCGCAATTTGAAAAGGAAGAAGACGGAAAGAAAGTGATTAATAAGTATCCGAAAGATTTCAAGACCGGGATCAATCCTGACACAGGCAAACCATATGTTCTTGAAAGCTATCTTCCCGTAAGAACGGAGCTTTTGGCTAAATATAGAAAGAAGTATCAGTTTTTTAATTATGCCACAATATATATTTTTGATGATGAGGGAGAACTTTTATTTTATCAAAATTATTCTTTAGATAAAATAAGACATTAATTTGATTGCAAATAAAAAAGACCGCTGTCGCGGTCTTTTTTATTTGCAAGTGATTTGCTGAATTATCAGCTGATTAAGGCATTGAAACTTTTGTAAGAGATTCGAATGCTTTAGGGAAGTCTTCAACTTTAAGTGCATCGACTCTTGCATGAAATTCCGGAAGCATTTTCTGAAAATCATCATCAGTGCGGAGTTCTTCTTTGTTGAAATCAGGTTTGAATATTTCCATTGTCTCTTCTGCAAGAGTATGAAGATTCTTGAATTTTCCTTTTTCATTAAGAACAACGCTTGTCATTGCTAGCATCAATAATCCGCCCGGAATTGCTCCAATTGCCGTTGTATCCATCGCAGGATAGCAAAGTCTGACAGCTTTTACGCCGAAATTGTTTTTCGCATCAGACATACTCTTTCTCTGAAGAATCTTGGCTCCTGCAAGAGGTCCCATCCCGTAGACGGGATCATCTTTTTCAAAATCATAATCTGCGAAAGCAACTATGCTTACATCTTTTTTTATAAGACCTGCTTTTGCAAGAGGTTCAACCCATAGGGTTGTAGAAGTTCCCATGAATTTGTTTGTTCTCTCTATGTCGCCCTCGTTTGCTACTGCAACATCAACCATTCCGAATTTTTTGAAATTGTCGATTTTTGAAAAATCAGGATACTGATAAACCGGATGATAAGACAGATCAATATCTTTGACTTTTATTGTGCCGTGTTCTTCGTAGCGTTTTGTTGCACCGGCTGCAATTCCGTTAATCAGATGAACAACTGAATACTTTTCATTGATTGTGTTAACTACTTCTTCTATTGCTTTAGGATCAGTCGCGTCAATATTCCACCATCTTGAATCAACATTCTGTTTAGCCGCTTCTTTTTTGATAGATTCAACATGATTGTAGCCTATCTGAAGATTGGCTCTGTCATAATGCACTCCGTAAACCGGAATCTTTTCGCCGAAAAGAAGCTGAAGCGTTACTGCGCGGAGAATTCCGTTTGATCCGCCGAGCATTAGAACAACATGGTCTGACGGAAGTTTTACGCCGAGAGTTTTTATCTCTTTTATCTGTTTTTCGAGAAGCTCGTCTGCGCCTTTCTGTCCCTCTGACATGAGGGTTTTCATGATAACCTTCAAATCAGCCCCGCCGAGAGGCTTCTTTTCAAATGTTTCAAGCTGCATTTATTCCTCCAAAATATGAACAAAAACAGAATTTGAGCAGTTACATTTTATGTAAAGTAATTATTTTCTGATAAGTTCCGCGAAAATTTTAAGCGCTTTCTCGGTTTTTTCAGAAAAGAGACATGCGGAGTTGAGACGGAAATAATTAGCAAAATTGCTTCTTGCAGAAAAAATTATTCCAGGCGCGATTGTAAAACCGTTTTTAACCGCCAGATAAGCTGTATTCCTTGAATCAGTTTTTTCCGGCGCTTTTATCCAGAGAAAAAATCCTCCTTCCGGATTGCTGACTTCACATTCGGGGATATGTTCAGAGAAAAATGCCTGATACGCCGATATGTTTTCTCTATAAATTCTGCGGAGTTTTTTCATTGAATGAGAGTAAAAGCTTTTAGACATGAAAGAAGCGAGTCCTGACTGAATAAATGCCGACGGAACGGAGTAGGCCGTGTTTAGTATTTTGTGAATGTCCTTTTGGTAGATTCCCCCCGCAACCCAGCCTGTTTTATATCCCGGCGCGATTGATTTGCTGAGGCTCGATACGTAAATTGTGTTGTCGGGATTATATGATTTTACTGCGCGCGGCTTTGACGCGAAAAACAAATCACCGTAGCTGTCGTCTTCGATAACAGGAATTCCGTATTGTGCCGAAATGCAGGCGAGTCTTTCTTTCGCCGGATCACTCATTTTAGCTCCAGTCGGATTTGAAAAATTCGGCGACAGTATCACTGCTGAAATCTTTTTCTTTTTAACAGTTTTCTCAAATGTTTCAACGTCAAAACCTGAAACGGAATTTGTTTGAATTTCGAGCGCTTTTAGACCGAGTTTTGCTATCAGACCGAAAAATCCGTGATAGCCGGGTGACTCAACGGCAACCGAATCACCGGTTTTAGTAACTGCGAGCAGAGCCGACAAAAGTCCCGGTGTTGCTCCGGAAGTTATTATTATTTCATCGGATGATGTTTCGCAGAATGATTCGATCATCTTCCGTGAAAAAATTTCCCTTAAAGCGTTATTTCCTCTGCCGAAATTGTAACGGTTATTTTTTCCGGGATTTTCGCGTATGCGCCTCGACAAATGAAGAGAAAGTTCTTCATTTATTTTTTCGTCCGAATAGGGAAATCCTATGCCGAGCGGGATGATATCTTCGCGCATAGAATCTTCAAGAAGCTTTTCCGTCTCCGGAGAAATTTTTACATGATCGGTTAAAATTTTAATTTTCGTGTCTGATTCGATAAAATTGCTGATGGCGGAATGACTGAATCTCATGTTTTCTGGGCGCACGTAATAGCCGGATTGCGGATGGCTCGCGATAATTCCCTGTTCCTCGAGAAGCCTGTAGCCGTTCAGGATTGTCATCATGCTGAGATTCATCTGAACGGACATTTCACGTATAGAAGGAATTTTATCGCGGGATTTTAAAACGCCGCTATCAATAAGTTTTGTTATGCGGTCTGCAACAGTCAGATATTTCTTCATCAATACAGACATATCTCGGATTCCGTATAGCACGGACAAAGTAATTGGTTTTCCGGAAAATTAAAGATAACGGAGAATAAATATGAGAGTTGATATTTCCGTGTTACGGATAAAGACACTTATGTTAAGATCGAAATTCAGGTATCCGGTAAAAAGATGAAATTTGACGGAACGATTCTTGATAAAGATGACTGGCTTGACATGGTTCAGGAAATCGGAAAAAGCTAGGTTACCTGTTAGCAATTTATAAATAATTGATTGACTGATTGTAAAAAAGTGTTATCAGTTCTGTGCGTGCGTTTCTCCGTGCGCGATTTTTGTATTACGGTGGAAATGAATGACTGAAGAAAACTCTTTTACGGAAGAAGACTTAAGCCGCATCAGGCAAAAGGCTTTCAGTTCAGAGCTGAAAGGGCTTATTTCAAAAGTCACACGTGAAGTTCACCCCGGAGATTCGGTTAAGAAACCGGATCCTTTATATTCGGCATCTAATCTTTTTTACCGGGCGTTGAATAGACCATATATGGGTTCAGATTTTATTGAAGTAAGGGAATTCCGTATATTTTCGGAAGAATCATTTGTTTCTGCTGAAATATACTGCTATGACTGTGATAAATCGCTGTATTCATCGAATTCTTCCAAATCGATCATACCGACGAAAGATTTTTTCCGCAAACTTCGCAAAAAGAAACCTTTTGATTATTCTTTTCAGGGATCAATTTTAAAAATATTTCCTTTCGCGGATTTTACTGAATTGTTTGATAACGAATTCTTTCCGCCTTTTATTGTTTCACCTGACGGTGATTTTTCTAAACTCGCTTCGATTGATGCGCTTATGAGGAAAATTGAAACCAGAGAATATGAGCCGGATTTTATGAGTCTTGCAAAGATTATGATTCAGCTTACGGATTATTATGATAAGAGTTTTCTTATTTCACTTTCCGCTTCAGAAAAACTTCCTGAATCATTGTTTCTTTTAAGCCGGATAAAGTCTATTGTTAAAATGAATTGCCCCGATGTAGAAATTATAATTTCATCTCAGCGCAAAATGGTATTATTTGCTGATTCGGCATCCGCTGAAAAAGCGCTGTCTCTCGCGGTTGAAAACGAGAAGGTCGTTTTTGAAGAAATAAAAAACATCCGAAACGAAATATTTTCAATTTTCGGATGAGAGCTGATGCCCGCAATTTTGTTATAAGTTAAATAATCTTTTTTTCTTTCAATGCGAGCCGTATAGTATCAAGCTGATTTGCATTGTTTATTACTTTGACGATATGTATTCCGTCATCGGAAAGCTTTACCGGTTTTGCTTCAGAGTAATAACTCGCCGCTATTTTCCCCTGAACTCTTTTGAATTTACAGAATACACGTACCTCCGGATGGAGAATTCTGTCAGGATTGTATGAATCGATCAGAGCAAGTTCTTCTGAGTTAAGTGTGCAGATATCATTTTTCTTGAAAATATCTTCAGTGCAGTTGAGAAGGGAAGGCATTATGTTTATAAATTCGGATACAAGTTCGTAATCGAATATCGTATCAATGCTGTTTATTATTGCGTGAACGGCCTGAATTGAAGTAAAGGATTCTTTCCGGAACGGTCTGACCGTGGTAAGCGCGTCATATATGTCGCAGATGGAAATCAGTTTCGGGAATACCGGAAGATTTTCATACGGGAGCTGATAATAACCGTTGTTGTTGAATTTCTCATGATGAAATAAAACTCCCTGCTGAATAATAGGGTCCGTATTGTTTACGTTTTTTATCATCTCGTAGCCGAGCTGTGGATGACGTTTTACTTTTTGAAATTCAGAGACGTTGAATGCTCCTTCTTTGTTGAGTAATTGTTTGTCTATTTGTTTGTGCCCGATGTCGTGAAGATACGCCGAAAGTGTTATCGAGCGCAGTTCGTCTTCGTTGAATTTTTTCATACGCTTGGCAAGAACCGCAGTCATGAATCCGACGTTTACGGAATGGTTATATAAGTAATCATCGAAAGAGCTGAGCTCCTTCAAAAGGTCAATTTCTTCAATTTCAATTGAATTTAGTTCGGAAAGAACTTCGTCAACTACCTGTTCGGCTGCACGATAGCCTGTTTTGCTGAGCTTGTTTGTTTTTTCAACTTCATCAAGAATTGTTTTTGCGTTGTTGTATACGATATTGACACGGTAATGCGGAATCTTTACCTTTTCGTTTGAAGAATCGTAATAGAGATATTTTCCGTATTTTGCCTGAAAACTTTCAATCATCTCTTTGGTGATTGAAATCCTTGCTTCAAGCACCTTTTTTCCGTCTTCAGAAAAAAGCGGATTAACAAAACTGGAACCGGGTGAAATATACAATAGATCAACTTTTTTCATTTTATTATTCTACACTAATATTTATTAAATTCAAATAATTATTATTAATTTGTCTTAAATTTGAAAGCATTTTGAAAAATATAAAGTAGTAAATCATTATTAAAGTGTATAATAATTCATAATTTTGCTGTCAAAGCATAAATTGTGCCATTTTTTTTAAAAAAATTAACGGAAAAAATGAGTTATTCCGATTATATATATGAAGGGGGAGAACAGCGGAAAAAAACCATAAATACCCAATTCATGCCTAAAAAGACTCAAAAACGCAAATATATCCATATAAACACGAAAAAACGACAATAATCACCTTCCAGATTCAGTGCTCTGACACCGAATAGTTATCTGTAACTGATAAATGCTTCCGGATGATGGAAGCGGATAACTTTGGTGGTATTGCGAAATCGGCTGAAGGCGGATTTTCCGCCCGCCGGTTTGGCATTACAAATATATTGTACGCAAACTGGGATGTTCTTTGAAATTCAGACCGGCGTTAAGCCGGAATACTTTTGGTTCTAACGGCATATATAGCGCCCGGTAAGGAGATCGGGTGAGAATATACAAAGGAGTGTATATATGATTATTAACCATAACATGAGCGCGATTAATGCAAACCGTGTTTTGAAGTTCAAACACTGGGACGTTAACAGATCTACTGAGAAACTTTCTTCCGGTATGAGAATTAACAAATCAGGGGACGATGCTTCCGGACTTGCAGTATCAGAAAAAATGAGAACTCAGATTCAGGGTCTTCGTCAGGCTGAAAGAAATGCTGAAGACGGCATGAGCTTTGTTCAGACTACAGAAGGTTACCTTGACCAGACTTCTCAGATTCTTCAGAGAATACGCGTTCTTGCAGTTCAGTCTTCAAACGGTATTTATACTAATGAAGACCGCCAGCTCATTCAGGTTGAAGTTTCGGCTTTGATCGATGAAGTTGACAGAATTGCATCTCAGGCAGAGTTTAACAAATTTAAACTTCTTCTTGGTGATTATTCCAGAACTAATCCTAAGGCTTCTATGTGGTTCCACATCGGAGCTAATATGCATCAGAGAGAAAGAGTTTACATCGGAACTATGACTGCTGAGGGTCTTAGCCTCAAAGAAAAAACCGGTGAATTCTTGGCAAATCTTTCGACTGCTGACAAAGCTAACAGAACAATCGGTGTTGTCGACGAAGCACTTCAGAAGATTGCAAAACAGAGAGCGGATCTTGGAGCATATTACAACAGACTTGAATTTGCTTCTAAAGGTCTCATGAATGCTTATGAAAACATTCAGGCTTCTGAATCCCGTATTCGTGACGCTGATATGGCTGAAACAATGGTTGATCTTACTAAAGATCAGATTCTTGTTCAGAGCGGCACTTCAATGCTTGCTCAGGCTAATCAGAAAGCGCAGACTGTCCTCCAGCTTTTAAGATAATCGGGAGAGAAGGCGAACAATAGAACATCCCTTTTTGAATAAACTGTATGTTGCAAACCGAAAGTATTTTTTCTGAATAAATAAAAACCGGCTCATTGAGCCGGTTTTTCGCATTAATCTGAATCCTTATGCCATTTTAAACTGTTTTCAGAAAGCATAAAACGGTTTTTGCCGCTTGTCTTGGCTTTGTAGAGGACGTGATCTGCGAAATCTATAAATGCTTCCGCCATGTTCTGAAAATAGCTCTGAGGTATGGGTTTGGGCATTTCGTTGATATCGAAATCAGGTGATTCAAGAAGTCCGACTCCGATTGAGCATTTGATCGTGAGAGGCTTTCCGTTGACGTTTATAGGATTATCTGTAAGCTGGCTGTAGAAACGGTTGAGAACAATCTCTACTGAGTCAAAATTTGTCTGCGGTAAAAGAACAGTGAATTCATCTCCGCCGTAACGGCCTACTGCATCGGTATTTCTTGTTGCCTTAAGCAGGGAACGGCCTATAATTGCAATCGCCTGATCTCCTGCAATATGACCGTGTTCATCATTAATATTTTTTAGATTATCAACATCGACCATCATCAGAACGAGAGGGTAGTTGTTGCGGAAAGCTCCACGGAGATCGCGAAGGAGGCATTGAATGAAAAACCCCCTTACATAGACTCCTGTCAGAGGATCGATCGTTGCGATTTGATGCAGACGTGAATTGTGAATTGCAACGGCGGCCTGATTCGCGAATACACTCAGAAGCGAAACATCGTCTTCAAGGCTTATTTCGCGGTCTACATAGACGACTCCGACATTATAATCGGCAACTCTTAACGGTATGGCTGTTCTGCCGTTTTTGACATAAACGATTCCTTCGTTCAGTGCCTTTCCGATGATTTCAGTTTCGTTTCCTTCAAGAAAATCCTTGATATGATGCTTTGGATTGAAGCGTCCTGTTGCCGCCTGAATTATAAGACCTGCTTCTTCATCCATCATTGCGAGAAATGAATCTTCATGCTGTTCAACATTCATCGAGTTATTGTCGCCGAATACAGCCAAAAAGGAATTTCCGACACCGAGAAGACCCATTATCTGAATCAGAATTCCGTTAAGAAGTTCTTCTAAAGGCTGTATGCGGTGCAGATCCGGTGTTACATTCAGAATGTAATTCAGGCTCTCGCGGCTTTTGCTGATTTGTTTTATAGAATTAGCGGATTTGAGGCCTACATCAACCCATAGCAAAAGCCTGTCCGGTCCCTCGCTTTTATCGAAATATCCCTGTATGTCGAGTCTTCGAAGCAGTTCGCGCGGAGGATGTTCTGATGCGTATCCTGTCTGAAGTATTATCTGTATTATTTTATTTTTTTTGCGGAGTTCTGCGACAAATTCTTCACCAGTCATGCCGGGCATAAAATAATCGAGAAGAATCAAATCAAAAGATGATTTTTCAAGAATTGCCAGAGCCTCCGCTCCTCCCGGAGCAGTTGTGACATTGTGTCCTTCACGCGAAAGGAGTAAGCGAGTAGCTTCGAGATATTCAAGATTATCATCAACCAGAAGAATATCACCGCCTTTCTCAGAGTTGAGTTTATATTTTCGTGCCAATGTGATCCTCCTGATCCGACTTGAGATGAATAATAAACTGCGTACCTCCATTGATGCCGTTAGTGACTTCAATGCTTCCGCCGAATTCTGCACATACGATATTATGAACCAGTGTTAAACCAAGTCCTGTTCCGACCCCGAAAGGTTTTGTCGTGAACATCGGGTCAAATATTTTTGTCAGGTTTTCCTTGCTTATTCCGCTGCCGTTATCGGTCACACTGAGAATAACTTCTTTTTCTGTTTCAATAATGCTTACTTCAATTTTACCGCTTCCGTCGTTCGGACACGCTTCGATAGAATTATTGACAAGGTTTGTGATTACCTGAGAAAGCCTTCCCGGAACTCCGTTTATTTCAATATAGTCCCGTTCGCAGGTCAATTTAATTTCGCATTTACTTTGCTTTAGAGAATGGCTGAGCAAAAGCAGAGCCTCACGTATTACTTCTACGGCATTGAAATGGAAACGGTCTTTCGGATCAAGGTCACGTGTTTGCGATTTGATGCCGTGAACGAAAGCGGCTGCTTTCTCTGCGGCTTTTTCGGCCAGAGTCAGAGAGTGTTTTATTTCTGCGGCAATTTCGCGGTGATCATCATCGCTTACATCAGGATCTCCGATTGATTTATCATATTCTTCTGTCAGTCTGGATATTTCCGAGAGAGAAGTGCGGATAGATGCGACCGGAGTATTCATTTCGTGAGCTATGCCTGCAGTCATTTTGCCGAGCGAAGCCATCTTGTCAATGACGAGCATTTTTTCCTGATTTTCTTTCAGTGAATGATAAGCTTCTTCGAGCAGCTCCTGCTTGGTTTCGAGATTCTGCAGAAGAGTTTTGAGTTGTTTATCTTTAATAACTTCCTGCGCCAGCAGAATACTTAAAAACGAGTTTGATACAAGCTGTCGGATGTTTTCAATGATTTCGGCAGGTTCTGCCAGCTGAAAGACGAAATATCCGATGATTTCCTCATAATTCAAAAGAGGTTCTATGACCAGATTTGAAGAACCGCCTATTGAACATTCTTCCGGTAAAAGTTCATTGCTCGGAAATTCTTTTCCGTCAATATTCCAGTATGTGTTTCCGTTCGGCATATAATATAGTACAATTTTTGATTTTGAAAGTTCCTTGTCGCAAAATAGAGAAATGAAGAAAGATGTTACTCCGAATTTCGGCAATTCTCTTGAGATGTGATTTAAATAATTTTTCATGTCAATCAGGGGAGAAAAATAAGAGCTGAAAAGGATAAAAAGATAATCCTTTTTTTGTGTTTCAAGCCGCTTTGCTGCAAACAGGTTTTTTTCGGCTTCGATAATCATAAAGCGTGCGCTTTCGAAGAAGGATACGGCAGAATTATTTTGAATGCTGTTATAATCTGAAGATTCAAGAATATCCGCGCTCCATGCTGTCAGAAAATTATGCCATCCGGTGAAAACTTCGTCATTGTCATTATTTTCAATCGAAGAAAGTAATTCTTCATTAAATATATAAAGCAGTTTTGAAAAATCATCATTACTCATAAATTCTTCAAAACTCTTTTGTAGTATATTAACATTATCCGGTTTGGTAAAAACTGTACTTTGGATAATTTCCTGTTTTGTTTTTTTGCCTGCTATGTAATCTTTTTGCGAGATATAATTCTTTAATATACATCCGCATGAATTCCTTATGATAAGTTTTGCCGGTATCAAACGGCGTTTTTCAAATTTATCTCCTGACAAAACAGAACACATTGCTTCAAGTGCACTTTCTGCCATCTCTTTATGCGGCTGTTGAACCGTAGTCAGCGGCACGGCATTGCATTGTGATTGATCCGTGTTGTCAAAACCGCTAAGTGAAATTTCATGCGGGACCTTTATGCCGTGTTTTTTAAGTATATCGAAAGCTCCAAGCGCACTGTCATCATTTACTGCTATTATAGAATCAAAATCAATTCCTGATTTAATTACTTCTTCAACAGCTTCAATTGCCAGATCGTATCTGTAAGATACATGACGGATTAATTCATCGTTAACCGGAAGCCCCCGTTTAGTCATTTCCTCCCTGAAAACCGAAAGACGTAAATGAGCTTCATCGTTGTTTTGCGGACCTGCAAGAAAAAGTACTTTTGATGCGTCGTGTTCATCAAGCATGTGACTGACAATTTGGCGCATTCCTTCTTTGTTATCAAGAAGAATGGATACTGCATCTTCCAGTTCGACGCCGATGCTGACAACGGGTATGGGTGAAAAGCGTTTAAGGAATTCCGACAATTTGTCTTTCCCGCAGCTTTGAGACAGTGAGGCTGAAAGTACTATCAGTCCGTCGATTCGTTGAGCAGATGCCAGATCGTATATTTTATTCCATTGCCTGTGAAGAATACTTTCATCAAGAAGGACTCCGCCGCAGAAGGTTATCATTTCAATATTTCTATTGCGGGCGGCATTAAACAGATGGCGCCACATTGTGTTATTGTAGGTGCCGGCTATATCAAAGGTCAGAAATCCTATTGTGTGCTTTCCCGCGTTTGTTCTCACTCTTTGGTACTCCGAAATAATCGCTATTTCCTGCCTTCACGTAATAAACAGAAGCCTGATTATTGATTCCTGAATTTATTATGAACTATTTTATCGAACGGGTCAATTAAAATTCAAGAGACCGGGCGGTTAAACCGGTTATTGCCGCACGGAAAAAGCTTCCCGCAAGAAAGGACTGAGCGGGTGAAAAATACTTGACAAAAAGTATACTGAAAGTATACTAGATATACGAAAAGGGAAATGTGTATAATAAGGGTGAATATAATGAAATCGAGACGTGAAAAGGAAAAAGAATCACGAAGGGAGCTTATTCTTGATGCGGCCGAAAAAGTTTTCATTAACAGAGGTTATGATTTAGCGACAATGGATGAAATAGCTGCTTCGGCAGAATTTACAAAAAAATCTGTTTATAGCTACTTTCCGACAAAGGATGAGCTTTTTGCCGCTGTGATTTTGAGAGCATCAGAAATTCTGTTTAGAATTTTTAATGAGGTTTTCGTTAATAACAAAACCGGATTGGATAAAATAAGCGCAATCGGAGATGTCTATGTTCATTTCTACCGCGAATATAACGCTAGTTTCAAAATTCTTTCAATGCGGCGCTTCGGCGGTGTCGAACAGCCCGGAGAATACAGAGTAAAAATTGAGAAATACTGGTCTGAAGTTTTTTCGCTGATGTCAGACAGTTTTGCAGAGGGGCGTAAAGACGGAACTTTAAGAAAAGACATAGATCCGGTAACTGCAGCTTTGTATGTGATGAGTTCATCAAACGGTGTTCTCGATTTTGTCGCATCTTGCGGCAACTCACTTGAAAAGAATTACAAGGTTAATGCTGATGAATTTATAAAAACATCAATGAATATGATCAGGGATGCAATTATTTCTGAAAAAATAAAAAAAGGAGGAAAATAATGAAGATACTAGTTTTGCATGGAAGTCCGAAGGGAGAAGAAAGTGTAACAATGCAGTATTCCAAATTTCTTATGAAGAAATTTCCGGAGCTTGAATGGGCCGTTGAAAATATCGGTTCAATGATTAATGTCATTGAAAAAGACGCCGCACGCTTTGATGCGGTCATTAATTCTGTGCGGGGAGCGGATTTTATTATATGGTCTTTTCCGGTTTATTTTCTTCTTGTTCCTTATCAGGTGAAACGTTTTATTGAAATTGTTTACGAAAGAAATTGTATTGATGCGTTTAAGGGGAAGTATGCAGCAGCGATAATGACTTCGATTCATTATCAGGATCATATTGCCAAGAATTATATTCATGCAGTCAGCGAAGATTTGGGAATGAATTACTGCGCTTCGTTTACTCCTGAGATGAATGATTTGATGAAGGAAAAAATAAAAAAAGACATTGTTACTTTTGCGAATAATATTTTCAGCGATTGTGAGTCAAAAAAACCTGCGTCACGGGCGTTCAGCACACTGAAGGAAAACTCTTTCATTTATAATTCTATTGGCGCACAGAATGCGGTGATTGATTCAAACGCCCGTGTGCGGATTATCTGCGATTCAACCGGAAACAGTTCTGCAAAAGAAGCCGCTTTGCAAATTGCTGCAAGATTTAATAATACTGTTACCGGAGACCTTGCGGAAGTTAATATAAAAGGCGGATGTCTGGGATGCCTGAGATGCGGATTAAAAGGCGAGTGTGTTTACGACGGAACTGATGATTACCGTGCGTTTCATCAGAAAATGATTATGGATGCCGATATTGTATTTTTTGTCGGTGAGATACGCGATAGATTTTTGTCTTCAAGATTCAAGTTGTTCTTTGACCGGAGCTTTTATAGAAACCACATGCCTAGTTTGTCAGGGAAGCAGATCGGGTGGGTTGTTCTTGGTGAGCTCAGTTCAATTCCGAATATAAGACAGTTTATTGAAGCATACTGTGAAGTATCTCAAGCGAATATTGCCGGAATAGTTTCTTCAGAATCAAATGATCAGCAGGCTTTTTCAAATGATATTGATTTGCTGACTGAACGCGCCGCTTTCTATCATAAAGAAAATTTTATTGCGCCGGATACATTTTTAGGTAACGGCGGCAGAAGAATTTTCCGTGATGAGATTTGGAGTTATATGCGGGTTATTTTTTCTGCTGACTATAAGTTTTATAAAAAGAACAAGAAGTTTGATTTTCCGACACGAAAGCTTGTCAACAGAACAGTGATACCTTTACTTGCATGGCTTATGCGTATTCCTGCGCTTAGGAACGGCATGAATAAAAATTTAAAGAAGGGAATGATAAGCGGTCTTGTTAAGATTGTAAATAATGCATAACTATTTTTAAACAGCGGTACATCTGTGTGCCGCTGTTTAAAGTTTTATTAAGATAATCAATTGTTTAAATCGAATCCGGTGAATGAGTAAAAAAGTTCTGTTCCTTCAAAAACAAATTGTTCTTCAGCCGTTACAATAACAGCCTTGTTTTCATAAGGGCTTTTGAAATAACCGCAAAGGAATACTGATAGAGCCTTTACTTTTGTTTCCTTCTTAATAATTTTTGTTATATTCCCGTTTTTTACAACAACTGAATATTCCGAAACGGTATCATGGTATTCAGGTTGCTTTTCATTTTTAACAGTTAATGTGAAATCATACGTTTTGTTATTATGTTGAATGGGAAGTTTTAAAAAAGTATTTTTGTTTATTATTATTCCGTACTTATTAAATGCATTGAGAATTTTCTGTTTTCTGATTTTGTAAGAAAATTCCGAGAAATTATCATCTTCGGAATAGTCATCAAAATTATTTGAATCGTCTTCGATTTTCCATACTATCTTTTTTTTTGATAAATCTAATATAGCATACTCGATCAGAAACCCGCCTTTTCCTTCGATTGATCTTTCAATCGAATATGCAAGTTTTCCTTTTTTAGACCAGCCCCATATCCTTACAACAGGGAAACCGTAAATGTAGTTGTATGGTTTAGAATAGCCGTATTCTGTTCCTTCGGGTACTGAGTATTTGAAAAGATCCATAGGCTCGGGAATTGACAAGTCCTGAGAGTTTGCACTTATGGTAAAGATCAGCAGCATGATAATAAGTTTCACTGATTTCATATATTTCTCCTGATATTGAAATGAAATTTAATACCGAATTTGTTTCAGTCAGAGTATTGCATGTTCGGACGGTAAAACAATCAAAATAAATAATAAATATTTTTTTTAATGAAAAGTTTAGCTGAAAAATAATTCTATAAGATAAGCGAAAACCGGAGCGAGAAGGGAAGTTATTATTCCGGTTACGCAAAGAGCGAGTCCGCCGTAGGCGGCGTATGTTTCTCCTTTTTCGGCGATCGCGGCAGTTCCGAGTGCATGAGCTGCGCAACCTATTGCGAGGCCGCCGCCTTTATGGCTGTGTTCGTTTATCAGCCGCAGAAAAAAGAGTCCTCCGCCCGCGCCGATGATACCGGTGATTACGACAAATCCGGCAGTAAGTGACGGTTCTCCGCCGATCTTTGTTGATATTTCTATCGCAATCGCGCTTGTAACAGATTTAGGCAGAAGTGAAATGACGGTAAGTGTATCGGCGCCGAGCAGAAGGGATATGCCGGAAACACTAATAAGACCGGCAAGGCTTCCTGCCGTAAGAGAAATAAAAATAGCCATATGATTTTTTTTTATTTCTTCAAGCTCTTTGTAAAGAGGAAGAGCAAGAGCAATAACTGACGGCGCGAGAAAAAACGATATGATATCTGTATTGGATTTATAAGATGAATATTCTATTCCCGAGAGTTTTAGAAGTATTATCAGAACAGTTACGGAAAAAAGAACGGGATTAAAAAGAATGAATTTTGTTTTTGCGCTCATGTATTTTCCCAGAAGAAAAAGTCCAATGGTAAGCGTTACCCAGAATAATTGACTGTCTATTATATTGTTCATTTTCTGCCGCGTGATAATTTTTTAAATGTCCATGATACTGTAATGATGACGATGAAAGTGCTTACTACGCATGAAACTCCGATCGGAAGAAGTTCCTTTTTTAATACTTCGGAGTAAAGTACTAATCCGACGCCGGCAGGTACAAAAAATAGAGCCATGTTATTTATAAGCAGATCAGATCCTTCACGGATATCTTCCGGTTTAATAAGCTTAAACTCAAGCAATGCGGTAAGAAGGACAAGACCGATAACGCTTCCCGGAAGCGGAAGTTTCAATAGATCGGAAAGAGTATTTCCTGCTAGAAGAGCAGCGAATATTATAAACAGAGATTTCAGCATCATGAGTAATTATAAGGGTCTACTGCATTCATGTCAATATGAGTTACGTCGCCGGTTGATGTGTCGAGAACTGCTATTGTGTTTTCTTCACCCTTGCGGAGCGAACCGGGATTGATTATTCTGGTGTTTTTTCTTTCGTAGTTTTCTACGCAGTGTAGATGCCCTTTTATTATATAATCGTATTTTTCGGAGTTAACGGCGTCGCGGAACATCGGAACATTGTCACCGTGAAACAGGATGAATTTTTTGCCGTCAAATTCAAACTCTTTGGCACAGCATGCAGGTTCAAGTCCCAGAGATGCAAGCTTCTGATTCATTTCATCATTTGAGCAGTCATCGTTTCCAAGAACAATATAAAGATCAAACCCCATGAAGAAATCAAGCATCTGGGGAGAAGAAAGATCTCCCGCGTGAATCAATGTGTTAATCCTGCGGGAGCGCAGATACGAAACCGCTTTGATTATCATTTCAACATTGTTGTGCGTATCCGCGATTATACCAATAAGCATATTTATCAGCTTTTACGAAAGCCGGCTTCCTGTTTCAATCGAGTCGTCAACAATGATGACGCTCGGAAGATCCTTTTTTGATTTTTTTGCCGCGAGAAGCATTCCCTCACTTTTATTTCCGAAAATTTCTGCAGGCTTTAAGTTCGCAACAACGATTATCTTTTTGCCTTTGATATTTTCGGGAGTCATTTTTTCGCCGATCCCGGCGATTATCTGACGTTTGTCGGAACCCGTATCTATCTGAAGTTTCAGAAGTTTCGCAGATCCTTCGACCTTTTCGGCTGAAAGAACTTCTGCTACTCTGAGTTCGACTTTTGCAAAATCAGTAATTTCAATTTTTTCAGAATCGTTGGAATTGGCAGGTGCTTTTGTTTCAACTGCTTCGGCTTTAACCTGTTTTTCAATCTTAGGAAAGAGTATTCCCGGATTTTCGATTTTTATTCCAGTTGTGAGATTATTCATTGAAGTTATTTTGTCATAAGAAGGCAGTTCTGCTCCGAGCGCTTTAAGTATTTTCGGAGCAGTGTTGAAACACACAGGAGAAATCAGAGCTGTTACTGAAAAAATAGCTTCCGCGCAGTTTCTCAGAACAGATGCGAGCTCGTCGGTTTTATTTTCTTTGGCAAGAGTCCATGGTTTGTTCTGATCGATGTATTTGTTGAGAAAGCGTACGAATTCCCAGAGTGATTCGAGAGCATTGCTGAACTGAAATTTGTCCGTATTTTCTCTCATTCCGTTTTCTGCTTTTTCGAGAAGAACCTTGATTGCGTCAAGCCCTGCATCGTTTGCTGTACGCTCAGGTATTTTGCCTTCAAAATATTTTTCAATCATGTTGAACGCGCGGTTAATCAGATTTCCGAGGTCATTTGCAAGATCATAGTTTATTCTGTCTATTACCGCGTCATCTGTAAACTTAGCGTCCTGTCCGAAAGTCATTTCCCTGAGAAAGAAATAGCGCGACTGGTCATTTCCGTATTTTTCAAGAAGATCATTCGGTCTGACAACATTTCCGAGAGTTTTGCTCATCTTGGCTTCCGCCATATTCCAGTATCCGTGAACATTCAGATGATAATACGGTTCGATTCCGGCTGCCTTAAGCATTGTCGGCCAGAAAACACCGTGAGGCTTCAGAATATCTTTTGCGATGATGTGGTTTACTGCCGGCCAGTATTTTTTAAATTTTTCGCCGTCAGGATATCCGATAGCGCTTATATAGTTTATAAGAGCGTCGAACCAGACATAAGTAACATATTTATCATCAAACGGAAGTTCTATTCCCCAAGCAAGACGCGACTTAGGTCTTGATATACAGAGATCTTCGAGCTCTTCATTTTTTATTAGAGCAAGTACTTCATTTCTATAGCGTTCCGGGCGGATAAAATCAGGATTTTTTTCGATATGATCTACAAGCCATGCCTGATATTTTTTCATTTTGAAGAAATAATTATGCTCTTCAATCCACTGTACCGGTTTTCCGTGTTCAGGGCATTTTCCGTCCACGATATCCTTGTCGGTTAGAAATCTTTCGCAGCCGTAACAGTAATTTCCGCCGTAGCTTCCGTAATAAATGTCGCCGGTGTCGAAAACTTTCTGCAATACGCTCTGAACAACCTTTTTGTGGCGTTCTTCAGTGGTGCGGATGAAGTCGTCGTATTCGATTCCGAGAAGTTTCCATGCTGATTTAAATTTAGCACTTATATCGTCGGTATATGATTTGACGTCGGTTTTCTTTTCATCGGCAGCTTTCTGGATTTTATCGCCGTGTTCATCCGTGCCGGTCAGAAAATATGTATCATAACCGCGGAGCTTGTAATGACGTTTGAGAAAATCCGCAACGATGGTGCTGTATGCGTGGCCTATATGAGGTTCTGCATTGACGTAATAGATCGGTGTTGTTATATAAAACTTTTTTTCCATGATGTCCTTCTCTAAATATTAATCTTCTTCGTTTTCTTCATCTGTGTGATTCATCAACCGTTCAATTACCGGCATTGAAACCGAGAAATTGATGCCGTCGGAAGTGATGTCATTTTTTTGAATGTGAAGATATGCATCCATGTATTTTAGTCTGATAGTCTGTTTAAGAGTATCAACTGAATCTACGTAGCATTTATTATCGCCGATGCGTATTTCGGTTCCCTGCTGAGGCAGACCGTTGTTTAGTTCACAGTAGACTTCATATTCATAATCGAGACAACAGAGCAGTCTCCCGCAGCATCCGGATATTTTCTGACTGTTGAGATTCAGATTCTGTTCCTTTGCCATTTTAATTGATACGGGTGAAAATACTCCGCGCATTTTTGTACAGCAGAGTGACTGACCGCAGGTTCCGTGTCCGCCGATAATACGTGACTTGTCGCGTACGCCGATCTGGCGCATTTCGATGCGCGTTTTGAAAATTCCGGCAAGGTCGCGGACAAGTTCTCTGAAGTCGACACGGTTTTCTGCGACAAAATAAAATATAATTTTCGATTTGTCGAATATTGCTTTTACGTTGACGAGAGTCATATCGAGATTTTTTTCTTTTGCTTTCAGTTTGCATTCTTCAAAAGATCTTTTTTCGAGATCAATAAGAGAATTGGCCTGAGCGATATCGTCATCGGATGCAAGCCTGAGTATTTTGCCCCGGGCTTCGCATTCCTGACTTTTGCATGCAGGGATGCCCGATAAGACGTAACCTATATCGACACCGTGTTCGGTTTCTGCAATGCATGCCGAACCCGGATTGATAAAGATATTATTCGAGTCAAGATTGTATATGGCACAGTTGTTGCGCATTTTTACGCTGGTAAATTCCATTTAAACCTCATATAAATTTCTCCGCAATGCAGTTATAAGAAAGAGCTTTTACTGAAAAAGCCGGATTCAGGTTCCGTGCAGATCCTTTTTTTGCGGAGAGAAGCATTTTGATAATGTTGTGAAGCGTTTTATCCGCGTCAATATATAAATCGTTCAAAAAAGAGCTGAAGGTTACTTTTCCTGTCAGTTTGTTTTTCAGAAGAAATGAATAAATATTTAAAGCTCCGTCAATCAGTCCGTATCCGTCTTTTCCCGACATTGCTGAAAGAGACGCCGGTTCTATGAAAGAATTTGAAAGATATGCTTTTCTTATTCCTGATGCAAAATTTTTAAGTTCTTCTCTCGCTTTTTCTGATGAAAACTTAATCGCATTTTCCATTGAACCGCCGGAAGCCGCGGCTATAAATTCCTTTTCTGCTTCAGACATATCTTCCAGCAGTTTTATGACAGAATCGAAGGGAAGGGGCTGAAAGCGGATTACTGATGAACGCGAAAGAATCGTTCTGAGAATTCTCGATTCGGAAGAAGTTGTCATAATTATCAGAGTATTTTCAGATGGTTCTTCGATTGTTTTTAAGAGAGCATTCATTCCGGCTGTTTTTGCACAGTCGATTTCTTTTATCAATACAGCGCGCTTTCCCCCGAACGGTTTTTCGCTTAAAGAACTTAGAAGCGCTCTTACGCTGCCTTCTTCTTTTTTGTCTTTATCTCCGATTGGGATTGAACCTTTTTCGTCGGGTTCGAGAATCAGAAAATCAGGGTGCGAAAAGGAAAAAACCTGACGGCATGAAGAACATTTTCCGCATGGAGAATTCGCATCAGCGCATAAAAACGCGGCAATGGATTCAACAGCGACTGCGCTTTTCCCTATTCCGTTGACACCCGTGAAAAGCAGAGCGTGCGGCCGAGAAGGTGACGCTATGATTTTTTTGATATAATTCTTCTGTTTTTGATGGCCTTCTATATGGGGTATCATAATCACTTTGTATAATCGAGAATAAGACCGCGGATTTCATCAAGTTCTTTCAGAAGATTGAAAGCCTTGTTGCCGCGTGAAATCTGCTGTGAGATTTCGAGAAGTTTTTCATTGATTTTTTTTGTAATCAGAAACGGAGCCTTGGTAGACTTGAGCCTTGAAAGCTCCTTCGATTCAAAAGAGCTGTCGCTTATGAAAGTTAAAAGTTTCTGAACAAGAGCCTTGTAGTTTGCAAGCTCTTCAAGATCGCGTTTTTCGAGAAAGCGTTTTTCCTGATCGTGAAGATCATCCATCATATCCTGAAAATCGCGCATGTTTTTTTCGCTGACGGCATTCGAAAGCTCAGCCGAGAAGGAAGCATCGGTCTTTTTTGTCGATGACGCGCCCGAACCGCTTTTGATTCTTGCCGAGTCAGCCGATTTGAATTGATTTACTCTCAGCATATTATACCGGATGTTCTTTGTTGATTACACAGCTTCCGTCAAATTTGACTCCGTCTTCCATGATTATTGAAGGAGTTATGATGTTTCCCTTAACGTCCCCGGAAGCCAGAAGAACGACCCTTTCGCTTGCGAGAATGTTGCCTTTGACGGTTCCGCCTACAATGACAACGCGGGCCTGAATGTCGGTGAGAGCTTCGCCGTACTGACCGATTAGAACCTTTCCTTCAGTCTGAATTGTTCCCGTAAATTTGCCGTCAATCCGCAAAAGCCCGTTTATCTTGAATTCGCCTTTGAATTCACTGCCTTCGCCGATGATGCTGTTTACTATATGATCTTCATTAAGTCTGTTCTGTCGTGTCATGTTTCCTGCCGGTGTCAGTTTCTAAGCAAGTTTATTATTTGACGATTATTATTGTAAAGGATTTTTCTTGTCCGATAATATAACATGAAAACATTCAGATTGTTAACATTACTGCTTTTTGCTGTTTTTTCGGGTTTGGCGGTATTTTGGATAAATTCATCCGGAAAACCGGGCGGAGAATACTCGGAATCGTACAAGGAGCGCGAAAAAGAGAAAATTGACCGGTTATTCGCCGTTCCGATTCTTCTATATCATAATATTGACGGGAAGGGGCCTTTTTCGGTTACGTCCGAACAGCTTAGAGAGCATTTCCGCCTTATCCGCGAAAGCGGGGTTGATGTCGTTCCGCTTCGTGATCTAGTAAGCCGGATAGAAAGCCGGACTCCTTACCAGAGAAAATCCGCTGTCATAACGTTTGATGACGGATATAAGTCGATGTATGACAAACTTCTTCCGATTGCGAAGGAATTCGGTTATCCCATGACTCTTTTTGTCTATATCGACTTTGTTCATCCGACATCAAAAAATCTTATCAGCTGGGATGAAATCCGCACGCTTGAAAGAGCCGGGATCGATGTTGAATCGCATACTTACTCTCACGCCGATCTTGCAAAAATTCTGTCTTCCGACAGTCCTGATTCGTTCCGTAAACTGTTTAAGGAAATGTATCTTTCAAGAAGAATCATTTCACTTGAGACCGGAAATGATTGCGAATTTATAGCATTTCCGTACGGCAATTATAATTCTTACTTGGTCAATATGGCGCGTCTTGCGGGTTATAAGAGGGCGTTTACAACAGAATACGGAATGAATCCCGTAACAAGGGATAATTTCTGTCTCAGGCGGCATCATATAAAAAGCAATTATTCGGCTAAACAGATTCAGTTGATTCTTGATCAGAGTGTTCCGTGAGAATTTGTAAGCCTATTTCTTTGAAAAGAGCTGAAATAAAATGCTTTACAATAATTTGACAGGGATATTATTATAGTTTATTCGGTTTTCGAACCAAATTCAAAAGATAAAGTTAAGGAGACTAAAATGAAAAAAGCATTAGTATGCTTGGTTCTATTGGCAGTTGTTGCTGTTGCTGCTGCTTGCGAAACTGCACAGCCTAAAACTGCTCTCGGAGTTCTTTCTACAATCGTTGTAGATCCTTCATCTGCACAGATTGAAAAAGGAAATGTTTTCTCTTTTACAGCTAAAGGTCTTGATTCTGCAGGTAATCCTGTTGTTATCAACCCGACATGGTCTGTTGACAAAAAATTCGCAGGTATCATAACTCTTGTTAATCCTGTTGGTCCTAAAGCCGCTGTTAGAGCTAGAGCTGAAGGTGCTGCTGAACTTGTTGTTTCTCAGGGAGACATCAAAACTGTAGTTAATATCGACGTTGCAGGTCCGGACAAGTTTACTTCTAGAACTTCTAAGTAATCAACGATAATCTCAGGGAGTGCTTGCGCTCCCTGAAATCCATTTCTAAAGATCTTTAAATGAAAAAATTATTATTATGTGCTGTTACAGGCTTATTCTGCCTGGCGTTTAATTACGTCCGTGCGGATATTGAAGCGGATGCCGCGTCTCCTGTATTTTTTACTGAAATATGGGGTTATTTGATGAGCGGCGAAGAAAAATATTTTACTAAAAATTCTCCGGTTACGGATATAGGCTACTTCTCTGCAAAGGTATCGTTAGATGGATCTCTCCGTGGTGTGCCGGATGCATCAAAAATAAATCAATTCGGCAGAAGAGTTCATCTTGTCATAGCAGAGACATCTGATTATTCTCTGACACATTTTGTTCTGCGTCCTGATCTGCCGTTTCGTGCGGAGCTTTTGGACAGCATTGCCGTCAAGTCGAAGCCGTTCGCGGGAGTTCAGATAGATTTTGAGGCTGTTCGTCCGGCAGACAGAGATAATTTCATTTCTTTTCTTTATGAGCTGAAGGCGAAAATCAAAGAAAAGACTTTGAGTGTTGCCCTTCCGGCTAGAAGAAAAAAAGTTGATGATGCCTACGATTATGAAAAGATATCAAAGACTGTAGACCGTATAATTATTATGGCTTATGATGAGCATTGGAGCACGAGTAAACCCGGACCTGTCGCTTCAAACACATGGTGCCGTGAAGTTTCAGCTTATGCTGCGAAGCATGTACCGCAAGAAAAACTGGTTATGGGAATACCGTTTTACGGAAGAGCGTGGATTGATAAAAATCCGGCTAAAGCCTATATTAATCGCGGTGTCATGAATATTATCAGATCGAAGAATCTTCCGGTAAGCAGAACCGCTGACGGAATACCGAATGTCAGGTATACGGAAACTGTTGAAGTGTCTCTTTATTATGATGATGAGGAATCGCTTTGGGAAAAATTCGGGATATATAAAAATGCCGGAGCCGCAAAGATCGCTTTCTGGCGCATTGGTCAGGAGAATCCTGAAATCTGGCAAAAAATTTCTTCAGAAGAAAAATAATTAAATCCGGCAGTTGACGTTTCTGCAGTCGATTGTATATTTACTGCAGAAGCACACTGCGAGGTTTTAATGTCAGTATTCCCCGGCTTCAGTGCGGAAGAGGCGTGGCATAGATGCCGAACGTACCTTGAGTACTAACTTCAGTCCTTCCGCACTCTTCAAATTATATTTAAAATTGTTTGTGTTTATTTGTCAGGTATAGCGAGTTCTTTCCCTATTTCATACATCACGTACTCTTTTTCCTGCTGGTTCCAATCTCGTATAAATCCGATTTTTAGCTTGTTCGGGCTTATCCATTCTGCAGATCTGAAGATTATCCTGAAGAAATTCTTAGAATATATTTTATTCAGTACGCCTTTTTCAAACTTATATATTTCAAGAATTCCTGATCCGCCTGGTTCATAATAATATACGCTGGCAATATAATTGTTCTGCGGTGAAATGTAAATTTCTCCGGGAATTTTTAATTTGTTTCCGTTATCGGCATTTACGAGTATTATTTCCGGATAGGAGTCATTAGATCCGCCGTAGAAATATTTGACGAATTGAAAAAAATTAATTCCTTTGTGAAATTTTTGAAATTCATGAAAAGTGCAGTCAAAATCATTTTTTGATAGGTCAAAATTAGTATTTGGAAGTAATATTTTCTTTCCGTCTCCTGTTGCTATTGTATATCCTTCATATGTATTGGAAATGATATTTTCATACTCTTTATCCGGCGGGGAGCTTAGAGAAACGGCACCTCCGAAAACCCAGGCGGTTTTCCCATTATAGGATATTTTATACCATGGAGCAGATATATCTTTGTCCTTGATTTTGGCTGTGGTTTTTGTTTTTGAGATACTGAGTATTTGAACTTTTTCGGATTTAGATATAACTCCAATAACAGAAGATTTAAGATTCGGCTCGCTTCTGAGTCTTAAATCACTTACAATAGTGTATCCGTAGATGTGATAATCTTTTAATTCATCTTCCGGTTTAATCAATGCAGGAATTGAAAAAAGAATAATTAAAATAATTAAATGTTTCATTTGATAATTTTGTAAGAATGATTTAATAAATCAAGTCAAAAACCGTTTGAGAAATGCAGTATGGATTAAAATAAAATACTTGTGCTGAAATATTAGAAAATTTTAAATTAGGCATGAAGATTAAACTCAGGCAAGAAGAGCTTTTGTGTTCGAATTGCGGGAAGCCGAGAACATTCTATTATTTATCAGATTATTCCTATGGCGAAAGACTTGTTTTAATTAATCATGGAACAGGCTATGCCTACATGAATATGATTGAAGATGCTGTTTATGATGATTTCAGCGTTTTGCTGAAGTGCATACTTGATGAAAGAAGCATAGTTCTTACACAGTCTGTTTTTGCGGAAGTATTGAATTCATTATTCGGAATTGCCTGTGATAATATTGGCGGAGTTCCGATTGACTTTTCGTATAGTATGGAAAAATGTTTGAGCTGCGGTTCGGTAAAATTTGATTCTGAATTTGTTGGTGCAGAAAAGATTGCGGAAGTCGATTTGCCGGTTGTAACGCATGAGTCGTGGAATCTTTTAAATGACGAAGAAAAACGTAATGCAATCAAGGAATTATTGGATAAGTTCAAATCTGCAAGAAATTAAATAATGTCCGGACAGTTACTTATTTTATATAATATGCTTTTCAATATTGAAAAAGTTAGAATTTTTGCCGGGGTAATTATATGAACAGAATCGAAGCAAAAATGATAATTGAGAATGAGAAACTGACTGGATTCAATTGGAATGAAAACAGATATTATAATGAAAATGAAGTCGGGATAAAATTTGCAGATAATGTCTGGTTAACTTATGCTACAGATGAAAGAGCAAGTGTGATTACAGGATCAATTAAAGAATTCGATTCCGAAGAGGAAGCATTGGATGATTTTATCTGCCGGTTGAGAGCGGACAAGGTATTGCGTGATATTGTTGGTTGACAAAAGTGTATGCAGTTCATAATAGCATCCGGCGGTGCAAAAAAATGAAAAAAAATTTTGCCGAGTATTCGGCCTTTTTTATATTTAAGGCGGTTGTGTTTCCGCTTTCGTGGTTCATTCCTCTATTTCTTGAACAGAAGGGGATTACCGGAATCTATACCGGGATATTGATGGCGGAAGTTCCGCTTGTCAGCTTTCTTCTCGCATTTCCTTCCGGAATAATAAATGACAGGGTTGAATCGAGAAAACTTATTCTATTTGCTTTTCTGCTTCTTTCGGGAT
>DAOMHE010000003.1:0-31777 GCA_035430785.1 Spirochaetota bacterium
TCATTTATTTCTTGATGACAAATATTTTTCGATTCTGTCCATGCCTTCCTTGATTCTTTCCATCGAATTGGCATAAGAAAACCTGACAAAGCCTTCTCCGTTAGTTCCGAAATCTACACCGGGAGTTATTCCTACATGTGCATTCTCAAGAATTTCAAGCGCAAACGAATACGAGTCATTAGTAAATTTTCGCGCGTCACAGAAAATATAAAATGCCCCCATTGGTTCTGCGCTTACAGAAAAACCTATTTTTTCAAGCCTTGAAAGCATATATTTTCTGCGCTCATCATAGACTGAAACCATTTTTATTACATCATCACCTGCGCACTGCAAAGCTGCGATACCTGAACGCTGTGCAATGGACGGAGCGCAGATAAAAAGATTCTGCTGGAGTATCTGAACAGAACGTATCAATTTCTCAGGCACAATCAAATATCCGAGGCGGAGCCCTGTCATAGCAAAGCGCTTAGAGAAACCGTTGATAATTATCGAGTCACGTGAAAATTCAAGCATGCTCCGTGCGCGTCTGCCGTAAACGAGTCCGTGATATATTTCATCAGAGATAACCGTAATGCCGCTTTCTGCAAGCATTTCGAATGTTTTATCACTTGCGAGAACACCTGACGGATTCATCGGTGAATTCAGAAATACCGCACGTGTTTTATCAGTTATTGCGGATTCAAAAGATATTTTTTCATATTGGAATCCGTTTGCAGCAGAAACATTAAGTTCAACCGGAACTGCGCCTGCTGAATAAATGAAATTTTTATAGCACGAATATCCCGGATTCGAAATTATAACTTCATCGCCTTCGTTACAAAGAGCATTAAGCGCAAGAAGTATCGCAGGCGATGAACCTGAAGTTACAGCAATGCATTCAGGATTTACTTCAACATCATATTCACTGTTATAAAAAGAAGCAATCGCCTCACGAAGTTCACGCATTCCGAGAGAATGCGTATAATGAGTTTCGCCGGACGAAAGAGAACAGCGAACTGCTTCAGTTACACATTCAGGCGGATCAAAATCAGGTTCACCCACTTCAAGATGTATTACATCTATTCCCCGCGAAGTCATCTCATTGGCGCGTTCAAGAATTTCCATTACAATAAAGGGAGTAAGCTTTTCGATTCTTGGGTTTATAAACTTTTCAGTTTTCACCGCGTACTTCCTTCTCGTAAATTTCCTTTGCTTTCTCGGCAAGATTTTCCGCAGTGTTTGCCGCAGGATCATCAAGAACAAGTTCAAGAAGCTCATTGAGTATTTTGCCGATTATAGGACCCGGTTTAACGCCGAACATACTCATGATATCATTGCCGTTAATCTTTAGATCTTTCACCGTTATAGCGTTCTCTGCTTCGATAATCTTTTCTATGCGGCGGAAAAGTTCATGTATCGGAGCAGGCATTCCGCTTCTCGAACCGTTTCCGGCGCGGTCGGCAAGACGAACCCGCGCAAGATCACCGAGATTTTCGACTCCGACCTTGCGCATAAATCTTCTAACCGCGCCGTCATTCCAGTCTTCCGTATAGTGGAACATGTGATTGATGACGAGATTCGTAACGCAGTCAATTTCGGCGTTTGAGAACTTGAGCCGCTTCATGATATTCTTAACCATGCGGCTTCCGACTACTTCGTGATTATAAAAAGTGTTTTCACCGTCTGCGCCTTTGCGGCGAACCTGAGGCTTCGCAATATCATGAAGTAATGCCGCAAGTTTAACTTCAAGCTTATCGTTGATAGCTGCGTCGCACGAATAGACGCAGTGATAATAAACATCAAACGCATGATACTTGTTCTGTTCGACTCCATAACAGCCGAAGAGCTCCGGCAGAAACTGTTCAAGAAGACCGGATTTACGCATGTATTCAAGTCCGACCGAAGGTCTGTCTGTAATCACGGTTTTAACAAACTCGTCGCGTATTCTCTCCGCAGAAACTTTCGCGGAAACATCGAGAGTTAATCTTATTGAGTTAAATGTTTCTTCTTCTATATCAAAACCGAGTTTTGATGCAAACCGGCATGCGCGGTAAGGACGCAGTCCGTCTTCGGAAAATCTGTCAACTGGTTTGCCAATGGTTCTGATAACGCGCCGGTTTATGTCTTCAATGCCGCCGCAGAAATCGACGACTTCATTTGTTCTGTAATTATAAGCAAGTCCGTTCATGGTAAAATCGCGGCGCGAAATATCTACTTCAAGCGAATCAGAAAAAATAACCTCGTTCGGATGTCTTCCGTCATCATACTTTCCGTCATTTCTGTATGTAGTAACTTCAAAGACTTCACCGTCGACTATAACGCTTACCGTTCCGTGTTTTATTCCTGTCGGAACAGCGTGACGGAATATTTTCATCAGAACATCAGGACGCGCGTTTGTAGCAAAATCGTAATCTTCTGCGGGTGAACCCATTATAAGATCTCGGACGGCACCGCCGACCATGAAGCATTCATTTCCGTTTTTTTCTAAAGTCGAGTAAATCTTTTCTATCCCTCGAATATATTTATCGGGGATGGAAAGGGGAATAATTTTTGTCATATTACCTTGTTATTTCTGATTCCTGAGAGGGTCTGGCATACACTTCGGCGCTTTTGCGGCCTTCATGATTATATTGCGTATCAACCTTATAAGAGTCATAAGCGGATACGGAAAAATAATACAATACATTGTTTTTCATTTCGGGATATTCAAGCATTCCGCGCACGTATCTTCCCCGGTTTTCCTCAATCAGATTATTGTCGATTTTTACGGTAACGTAATTCGAATTTGAAAAATTCGCAACACGCTTTCCGGCGGCATATCGTAGAATACCCTCCGATTCACCGTTTTTAATTCCGTAGTAAATATTGTAACCGGCTATGTCATGGTCAACATTTTTCTTCCACCGGATTATCACATATTTATCTCCGGTTTCGACAACTTCAAGAAAAAGCGGAGGCGACGGCGGTGAATCAAGTTCGTAATCAATTTCAGCCGATTTAAAAACCGGCGACTCTTCACCCTCGGGTGTCGCAATCAGTCTTGCCCGCCATTGAAAATACTTTCCGCGAAGATAACCGTCATCGGTTCTCGTAAGATAAATATTTCTCTGATTGTTGTCAATCTTGTACCATTTCGGTTCAGAATCTTCAGAGTCAAAATATTTATCAGACATCCTTATTTCACACCTGAGAAAAGTCTTCGGCGGAAATATTCCATCCCATTTAAAATTTTTAATCATTGTTCCGGTATATTCAAACTGGTAAACTTTGCTAGATATTATACCTTCTCTGTTCACAGGTGTCCGCCCGATAAGTTTAACATCACGGTAATTTTTACTCGCAAGATCAGTTTGGGCTCGGGCGTCTTCATATGAAAGATAATTGATCCTGAATTCATCCAATAGTCCTGAAAATCCTTTTCCGATTCTCGCAATCGGGGCATCTCCGTCGGCGAACGAAGGAATCATTACGTCGGAAGACGGAACTCCCTTCTCTGTCATGAACCTGTAGTCATATTCGTTTTCGCCGATAAGATGTGAAAGCTTGCCGGTCAGCCTGTCGAATGATAGAAAATAATGATGCCATTTTCCGGCCTGTATGTTCGGTCCTTTCGTGAGAGCTGTGTCAATTTTCCTGCCCTGCGAATCACTGAATACTTTATAGAAATAAGCTGTTATTCTGCCTTTCTCAAGCCTGATTTCAATTCCGTTTTTAATGCCTGTGTTCAGCCCCACGCGCGAAAAGATAACTGCATCTTTTAAACTTGCAGGGTTTATTCTGAATTCAATTGAAAATGAACCCAGATCATCGGAATTGGCAAGCCACAGACCTTTTGATGAAACTATATCAACGCGGTCATCCTTTTTCGAAAAGAAAGCAGAGCCTCCGCCGAGAGATCCCTTTCCTTTCACATGATTGAACACCGCGTTCTTTACCCTGTATCTGCGGGTATCATCTAAATGAAATTTATCATTATTAAATGAAATAACCATATCCGACAAACCGGAAGAGGCGCTTTCTTTATATGAGAGATCAGAAATTCGGTATTCGGTTTGTCCGTGAACATCCTTCTTTTTATCAATGTTGAAAAAAGAAGAACCTTCGGCATTGAAAAGCAAAGTCCCGCCGGTACGGATATCCGACGCAAAAATAATCAACGCCGGAAAAATAAACACGAATCCGAATATTTTTTTCAAACTCAGCACTCCTCATTTTCAAGAGCCGAAATCTTATCGACCCTGCGCTGATGCCTTCCGCCGTCATACGGAGAATCAAGCCATCTCTTTACAATGGCAAGTGAAAGATCATCACCGGTTATACGCGCACCCAAAACCAGAACATTTGAATCATTATGCCGGCGCGTCATTTCTGCCATAAATTCATTAAAGCATAAAGAAGCGCGTATTCCCTTAACTTTGTTTGCAGTAATTGAAGCACCTATTCCGCTTCCGCAGATTGCAATTCCTTTATCAGCTTTACCGTCACGTACTGCACGTGCGGCTTTTGGAATAAAATCCGGATAATCAGCTGATTCCTCGGAAAAACAACCGAAGTCCTCAAAATTAATATCGGCAAAAGTTTTTTTAATAAGTTCTTTTAATTTAAACCCTGCATGATCCGATGCTATTGCAATTTTCATAAATCCTCCGTCTAAAATAATGCGTTTCCGGGCGTACGCGGAAACGGAATAACATCACGGATATTCTGCATACCCGTAATAAAAAGCATTGCCCGCTCAAAACCGAGTCCGAATCCGGCATGCGGAACTGATCCGAACCTGCGGGTATCCAGATACCACCAGTAATCAGCTGGGTCAAGATTCATTTCTTTCATTCTTTTTTCAAGAACATCAAGCCGGTACTCTCTTTCGCTTCCGCCGATAATTTCACCGACACCTGCTACAAGAACATCCATTGCCCTGACGGTCTTCTGATCATCATTGAGCCGCATGTAAAATGCTTTAATTTCTGTTGGGTAATCGGTAACAATAACCGGCACCGAAAATTTTTTTTCAGTAAGATATCTTTCGTGTTCACTCTGAAGATCTATTCCCCATTTAACCGGATAATCAAAATTTTCTCCGGAAGTCTCAAGTATTTTTACCGTATCAGTATAACTAAGACGCTCAAATGAGGACGACGCGATTTTTTCAAGACGGCTTACAACACCCTTCTGAACAAAATCATCGAAAAATTTCATTTCATCCGGATTGTTATCCAAAACATATTTAAAAATATACTTCAGGAAATCTTCTGCCAGATCTGCATTATCTTCAAGCGTTGAAAACGCAGCTTCCGGTTCAATCATCCAAAATTCTGCAAGATGACGCGATGTGTTGGAATTTTCCGCTCTGAATGTCGGACCGAATGTATATATTTTTCCGAGAGCAGTGGCAAACAGTTCACCTTCCAGCTGACCGCTCACTGTCAGATGAGACTCCCTGCCGAAAAAATCTTCTTCATAGTTAATTCTTCCGTCTTTAAGCGGAGGATTTTTCATATCAAGAGTCGTTACACGGAACATCTCTCCTGCGCCTTCGCAGTCGCTTGCCGTAATTATCGGTGTATGAACCCAATAAAAATCATTTTGTTGAAAAAAAGAATGAACTGCAGCCGCGAGCGAATTTCTGACACGGAAAACAGCGCCGAAAGTATTAGTTCTCGGACGCAGATGCGCGATCTCACGCAGAAATTCAAACGAATGACGCTTCTTCTGAAGCGGATATGAATCAGCCGGAGCTTCTCCCAATATTTCAATAGATGAAACCTTAACTTCATAAGCCTGACCGGCTGCAGGAGATTTAACAAGAGAGCCGTACGCCGATACGGAACTTCCCGTCCCGCATTGCAAAAAGCCGGCATATCCGTCTGCATTTTCTTCAACTACAAGCTGTATATTCTTCTGAGATGATCCGTCGTTTACTTCTGCAAAGCAGATTCCCTTACCTTCTCTTTTTGTTCTTATCCAGCCGCACACTCTTAACTGGCTTATTTCTTCTTTTGAGTTCAACAGGTTTTTTACCGGAATTCTTTTCATTTTTCTGTCCTAATTCTTTAGTAAGTTCAGCAGCAATCATTTTTTCAAGTGCAGAATTTAAAGATTCTACATCCTTGTATTTTTCCGGTTTAACCGGCGCAAGAAATTTTATGGTCATCTTCTTTCCGCAGAAAAATCTTGGAAACATTTTTTCTCTCGGCCATATTTCAGAACTTCCTTTTATCACGGCAGGAATAACAGTTTTAGAAATGTTTTTAGATAAATATGCTGCGCCGATCTTGAATTTTCCAAGAGCGCCGTATGAACTTCTTGTTCCTTCAGGAAAAATAAGAAGAGAAGCTCCTCCTCTGAGTATATCAGCGCCGGCCTTCATTGCAGGAATAATATCACCGCCCCTGTCGACGAAAAGCCCGTTCGATCCCGGAAAAAGATATCTGATAAAACGAAGTTCCTTTTTGCTTATAACCCAGACTCTGCGTCTGATATTTTTCGGCATGAGAGAAAGCATTACGAGGCTGTCAAGATTTGACGAATGATTCGCAACTATAATGCTGTTTTCAAAATCTGCTTCATTGAAGCCCGACAATTCAGCCTTCCAGAATATCCTCGCAATTTTCTTTATCTTCCAGAAAGCGAATGATACTACAGGATTCGGAAACATTTTTGACCTATGTTTAATCGGTGTTTTCAGAATTTTTTCATCTATACTCACAGAAGATCCTTCGGGAAACGAAGCAATCATTCTTATTAAATTTTCAGCAGTATCAGCCGATCTGATTTTATCTGCATTCACGCGGATTCCGAATTTTTCTTCACAGAAAGAGGCAAAATCAATTACGCCAAGTGAATCAAGACCAAGATCAGACAGAGTATCGTTCGATTTAATTTCTTTAAGCTTCTGTCTTTTTTTCAGAACTTCTGCAACAAGTTCCTCCTTGGTGTTCTCCGGCACAAAAAGTAGCCTGGTTTCAACTGAATCATTTTCAGAAGTCATAAATTTTCCGCTTTCAACAAGCCGGATAACCTCATGCACCAGAATCTTGCGTGTTGTGTTTTTCGGCAGCGGATCAAATGACAGCGAGAAGCTAGAAATGGTTTTATACGAAGGAAGGCCCTTGCCGAGTGAAACGAGCTCTTTCTTTATTACTGCAAAACTTTCTGCATTTTTTTTACGGGGAACAATAGCTGCACATACAGTTTCTCTTCCGGATATTCTTCTTCCGAAAACGCAAATTTCCTCTATCATAGATGAACGCTTATAATGTGCTTCAAGCTCTGCCGGATAGACATTTTTACCCGAATCAAGAACGATTGTACTTTTTGATCTTCCTGTAATAAAGAGATAACCGTCTTTATCTATTTTTCCGATATCACCCGTATTATAATAACCTTCAGAATCAAAACATTCTTTATTAGCTTTATCATTTTTATAATAGCCGTTCATGACCGAAATTCCTTTCAGCCATATTTCGCCTATTCCTTCCTTATTCTGGTTTTTGATTTTTGGAATATTGCCATTCATCACGGGTCCGACAGAACCTTCTTTGTTTTTCTTCGGATGAGAAATGGCGATGGGGCCGTTCGTCTCAGTAAGACCGTAACCTTCAACAATCTGAAGCCCGATTCTCTTATAGTAACGGAAATATTTTTTCTTAAGAGGCGCACCGCCGCTTATGAAATACTTCATCTTTTTCCCGAAAATCTTTCTTATCGGACGGAAAACAATTTTCGGAATAAACCCCAGTCCCGTATATTTAAACAATGGCTGAAATGTAAGAAAGAACATCAGAAGGGCATACTTAAATTTTGAAGATTCACGGGCCTTGTTAATGATCGTATCCATGAATATTTCCCAGAGCTGAGGCGCAGCCGGAAAAATAGTAAATTCGTGTTCGCCAAGAGTTTTTATTATATCAACGCCTTTCAAAGAACGCAGAAAGAAAAAGGAAGCCCCTACGTTGAACGGGCCTCCGAAATTAGCCATAAAGGCATATGAATGAAAAAGAGGAAGAATGCAGAGAAACTTGTCCTCTTCATTTATACCAAGATAATTCAGGCAGGAAATTGAACTTCGAAAAATGTTCCCATGAGATAGAACAACAATTTTCGGATCACCCGTGGTGCCTGATGTAAATGAATAAGTTGCAGGATCATCCGGAGTTAACTGGATATCCGAAATATATTGTTTTTTCTCGATATTTTTATCCAGTGATATTTCAAATAATGGAAATCCTTTAAGTTTTTTCTTATATGCCGGAGAAATAAAAGCCGCTTTCGCTTTAACGGATTTCGTCATGCGGAAATAGTCTTTCTCCGAAAGATTCGTATCCAATGGAAGAGCGACGCATCCGCAAAGAGTTATTGCCATGTAAGTTATCACCCACTCGGCAGAATTCTCCGCCAGAATCGCGACAACATCTCCTTTTCCTAATTTCTTTTTACGTAAAAATGCCGCTCTGCGCAGCGCGAGATTATAAGCTTCACCATAAGTTATTGTTTCATCGAAAAGAATTTTATTCGAAAATTTCAGCGATCTTGCTCTGAAGAATTCATTGAGGTTATTAAAATATTCCATCATCGCCCCCGTTTGATTATTGTAAAAAGACCTGCAAATTTTTCAACAATTTAAAAAAAAGCGGGTCTTTGCGCTTGACAATTTTATTGCCGAAATAGTCTCTAATATGATTTTTAAATTATTGGAGCATTTTCAGCCATAATGCCGTTTGACAGAATTGTCCTGTTTAAAGACATCTTCTCGACACCCTTCTTTTCTGAATTAAAACAGCTCCATGAGTCATTGATTAATGACCGCAAAAAAGCGTCATTGCATATTTCAAGAATTGCGGAAATTCTATGCAGCGAAACCAGTTTGACCGTCATCAACCTTCTGACAAAAAGCGAAAATGCTTTTTCACTTCTATGCGAAAAGGGCGAAGATATACCTGTTGAAATCCGCCTGGTTGCTGAAAATGACATCAAACTCATATTATCATTACTTAAAAATAATCCTGTCAATACAGAGCCGGCAGATAAAGAAAAAATACTTCACCCTCTTTTTAATCTGCGTTTTCCCAAAGTTGAAGCGGACGAGAAAGAAATTCTTGATCACCTCGAAAAAATATGGAGGAACAGGGGCTGCGGAGTATTTTCCGAAAGTCATTTTTTCAAATGGAACGGAACGGAAGTTCTTCCGATTTATTCTTTCGACAAAATAACTTTTTCTGACCTTGCAGGATACGACGATTATAAAAATACCATAATAGAAAACACCGAAATTCTTTTATCCGGAAATCCCGCGAATAACATTCTTCTTGCAGGTAGTCGAGGATGCGGAAAATCTTCAATGATAAAAGCTGCTGCAAATCATTTTGCAAAAGACGGATTAAAATTGATTGAAGTTTCTAAAAAAAACATTCTCGGTATTGAAAAACTTTTCAATAAACTTGCGAACCGCGGACTTAAATTTATATTATTCATTGATGATATTTCTTTCGATGAAAACGAACATTCATTCACAGAGTTCAAATCGGTTCTAGAAGGTTGCGCGTCAGAAAAACCGGTTAATACGGCAATATACGCAACTTCAAACAGACGCCACATGGTCAGCGAAAAAGCCCTCACAGGAACATACGACATTTTCGATCAGGATACGGATAATGAAAAAATTTCTTTATCCGACCGATTCGGCATCACTCTTCTTTTTCTTCCGCCGGATCAGAATGAATTTCTTGCGATTGCGGAAAGAATTGCTTCAAAACACGGAATTCCTTTCGATGATGAAATGAAACGCGCTGCAGTTCAATGGGCTCTTGAACAGAAAGGCAGAAGCGGAAGAAGCGCAAATCAGTTCATCACTTATATAAAAGGCAAAATTAAACTTACTTCGGAGGATAAAAAATGACAAGAATTTTCAAATTCGGCGGTGCTTCAGTAAAAGACGCGGAAGCTGTAAAAAACGTCGTTCAAATATTGAAACTTTTCCCGAAAGACAATATCGCAATTGTAGTATCAGCAATGGGCAAAACGACAAATGCCCTCGAAGCACTTCTTAATTCATATATGGACTCTAAAAAAGAAAAAGGTTCACTAATAGAAGAAATGAAAAACTTTCATTATGGTATAATGGATGGACTTTTCGCGAACAGGGACCATGAAGCTTACAAAAAAGTAGATCATGTTTTTCATGAATTAAATGAATCTTTATCAGTTAAGCCTTCAGAAAATTATGATTATGAATATGACCAGATTGTCTGCCTTGGAGAAGTCATTTCAACAATTATCGTCAGCGAATACATGAATCAGGCAGGTGTAGAAAACCGGTGGATCGATGCGAGAAATCTCATCAAAACCGACAACACATACCGCGATGCTAAAATATTGTGGAATCAGACAACACTCAACTGTTCTTCCGAAATCGATTTTTCTAAATGCAAAGTATATCTCACTCAGGGCTTTATAGGTTCGACACTTGAAAATCTTTCGACAACTCTCGGAAGAGAAGGATCTGATTATTCAGCAGCTATTATCGCATACTGTCTTGATGCTGACGAGGTCACTATATGGAAAGATGTACCGGGAGTACTCAACGCAGATCCTAAGTATTTTGCAAAGACAGTCAAGATTGATCTTTTAACATATTACGACGCAATAGAGCTTGCCTATTACGGTGCGAGCGTCATCCATCCTAAAACGATTAAGCCTCTTCAAAACAAAAATATACCGCTTTATGTAAAATCTTTTGTGAATCCTTCTGCTGAAGGAACTACAGTAAAAGACTGTACCGTCAACAATCCGATTCCTTCATTCATATTTAAGGTTAATCAGACTTTGATTACCATTTCACCGAAAGACTTCTCTTTCATAGTTGAGGAAAATCTTCGTGATATTTTTCAGATTTTTTCTGATCTGCGTGTAAAAGTCAATGTCATGCAGAATACTGCTCTCAGCTTTTCCGTAAGCATCGATCATGATGAAAGAAAGCTCACAAAAATTATAGATACTCTCGAATCAAAATTCACAGTAAAATACAATACCGGACTTGAACTGATAACTATACGTCATTACGATCAGGAAACAATCGAAAGAGTATCGTTAAACAAAGAAATCATTCTTGAAGAAAAAAGCCGTCACACGGTTCAGCTTGTCGCAAGAAAGGCATAATCATTGTTTTCAAATATTCTTGACACACGCGTACGGCATATTAGAATTTCCGTGGAAGGTGACAAATGACCGAAGTTAAAGAAATAATAGAAGACGAAAATAAAATAAGTACTGTTATTGCCGAGGATATTGAATTCAAGGGACGTTTGGTTTTCAAAAACTCCCTTAAGATAAAAGGCAGTTTTTCGGGGAAAATTGAATCAGACGGTCACCTTATAATCGGGCAGGAAGCAAGCGTCAGTGCAGATGTCAAAGTCAGTTCGATAGCTATCAACGGCAAACTTAACGGCAAGGTCAAAGCAGACAGACTTGTTGAGCTTTATAAGAAGAGTGAAACTCACGGGGATATCGTAACACCGGAAATTTTCATCGAAAAAGGCGCTGTATTCAACGGAAGCTGCATCACACAATCAGAAAACTGATTTATAACTGCGCGTATTTTGCGCGCAGTTTTTCCAAAAGAGAAACCGGATCTACAACACATACCCTTTTGCCGGCTATTATTTCAGCAAATCCCAATTCATTATTATAACGCGGAACTATATGCAGATGAAGATGCTTGATGCTCGCACCTGAATTTTCACCGATATTATATCCGATATTAAATCCCGTAGGTCCGAGTTCATCCGTAAGAATTCTGACAGAAGCCGCACTGATTCTGTGAATATCCGCCGCTTCTTCATCTGACAAATCGCATATCGACTCTATATGTCTTAACGGATAAATCATCACGTGACCGGAATTATACGGATAAAGATTCATTGAGACGGCAGATAAATGACTTCTATATATTTCCAGATCAGGGGAATCCGATGATTTATCAATCAATGAGCAGAGAATACATCCTAATTTCTTTTTTTTTACATAATCAAGTTTATTGAAATTAAAAAAATGGCCTTCTATCATAGAATTCCTGCAATAATTAAAACCCTTACAATAACATTGGCCATTACACCGGCAAGAATATCATCCATAAATATTCCGAGTCCGCCTTTGAGCTTCTGAAGTTTATTGATCGGGAAAGGTTTTAATATATCAAAAATTCTGAAAAGAACAAGCGCCGCAAGAGCAGCTTTGAGCGAATACGGAATGAACAATACTGAAACGAAATATCCGAATATTTCATCAAGAACAACAACCTGGGGATCTTTTGACTTTAAATCCTTCTCCGCAAAATCACCGAGTCTTATGGAAGGATAAATTAATATAAAACATATTACAGCGTTTATCCAATAAGCCTCAATCGGAAAGAAATAATTCTCAGCATAAAATAAGATAAAGCCTACAACTGACCCGAAGGTTCCCGGAGCACATGGAGAATAACCGGAAAAAAAACCGCTGTAAAAAAATCTTGCGATAGTTTTCATTTATCTTTTCCTTTATAAGGCGGAAGAAGAACACGCCAGTTAAAAACAAGATAACGTATCCCTGACCAGGCAGTCAGAATTGTTACTACAAGCATCAGCCAATAAGGTCCTGCAATGAGCCACTTGTCGTGCATATTCGAAACAGTAATTGACCATGCCGGAACAAGGGACATATAATGTCCTTTCATCATTTCTTCCGGTATCGTCATGTTTGCTCCGCGGACAATAAAAATCATAATGATAACCAGTATAGAAATCATCTGAAAAGCCGTTTTGATTTTACCGAAACGCGAGGTTCTTATAGACATTCCTTTCTTTACAGCAACATAGCGCATAACAGTTACAAGCACATCGCGCCCGATTATAACAATTATCATCCACAAAGGAATCAGATAATCTATTAGAAGAAATGCGACTAATGTAGAAATAACCAGAACTTTGTCTGCAAGCGGATCAAGGAATTTACCTAACTCGGATTCCTGCTTGAGTTTGCGCGCGCTCCAGCCGTCAAAAAAATCTGTAAGTGAAGCAATGCTGAAAACTATCAGCGCAGCAAACTTCATGGATCTTTCGGGCTGAAAAATCAGATATAGAAATAACGGCATTAGAAATATTCTAAGAAGCGAAATAAGATTAGGAATCATAATATTCACCAATTAAATCGTACTCGGTAGAATCAGTTATAACAGCTTCGCAGAAGTCGTTGATTTTTACTTTATTTTTTTCATCAGTTAAGTAAAAAACTCCGTCAACTTCCGGTGCATCATATTCTGTTCTTCCGGCATAATGGAATTCATCCAGTTTTTCTTCTACAAGAATTTTTACCTTCTGGCCCACCATTTTCACAAGGGAGTCCCGTGATATTTCCTGTTGAAGCTTCATTAATTTCTCAAAACGGCGTTTTTTAATCTTTGAAGGATTATCCGCCAGTTCCGCAGCAGGAGTATTTTCCTCCGGAGAAAAGATAAAAGCACCTGCTTTATCAATACGTGCTTTTTTCATAAAATCCAGAAGTTCATTATAATCATCATCCGTTTCTCCCGGATAACCGACCATAAATGTCGAACGGATTTTAATTCCGCTTACTTCAGATCTAAGGCGTTCAATAAGATCAAGATACTTTTCAGAACTTCCCTTTCGGTTCATTGAACGCAGAATTTTCTCAGAAGCATGCTGAAAAGGTATATCTATATATTTTACAACTTTATCATTAGATGCAATAAGTTTTATAATTTTATCAGACAAATGATCCGGATGAATATACATAAGACGTATCCATTCTACCGTTTCAATCTTGGAAATTTTTTCAACTAACGAACAAAGATCCGATGATCCGTAAGAATAGGAAGCAATATCCTGAGCGACAATGATAAGTTCTTTTGCTCCGCGTGATGAGGCGTCCATTGCATCGAAATAAATGCTATCAGGGGAAAAAGAAACATGATCGCCGCGGATTATCGGAATCGCGCAGAAACTGCATCTGTTAGAACAGCCTTCCGCAATTTTAATGTATTCATAAGGCAAACCCAATTCCAGCGGAATACGTTTATCAGTTTTAACAAAATTTTCAGATATTTCAAATAGACTCTTAACTGCCGGAATAAAGCCTTCATCATACAATCCGTAAACAAGATCAATTTCCGGAATATCAGCAAGAATATCTTTTTTATACCGTTCTGAAAGACAGCCGAGAACAGCAATTTTTGCGCCTGAAAGTTTTAGCTCAAGTGAATCGAGTATAACGGCAATAGACTCTTCTTTAGCTGACTGAATGAATCCGCAAGTGTTTATAACGACAAAATCGGAAGACTCTATGTCTTCCGATTGTATAAACCCATTTTCAATCAAGGCAGCATTAAGTCTTTCAGAATCCACCTGATTCTTTGAGCAGCCGAGTGAAATTATGTGATATGTCAGGCTCACTTCCAATCTTTAATTGAAATAGTATATTTATTCGGATTAGCAGGATCTTTTTCCCACTTTATTGTCTTCGAGGCAACAGTTCCTTTTCCGCCAAAAACAAAATCCTTATCATTAATCTTAACTTTTACGCCGCCTGCATTTCCTATTTTTACCTGAATAGCATTAGACGCTTCCCATCTTTCTTTTCTTCCCTGACGTACGAGACCGGAGATTCTCTGCTGTCCGTCGAGATAGAGTTCAAGATATGTATTTTCAAGGAATTCAGCATCAAAAGTAATTTTGAGATTGCGGTCATCCTGAGCAGTTACCTGAGGCGAATCAGAATCAGAAGCGTTTGCCTGATCAACAGCTGAATCCGCTGCACCTGAAAGCTCTATCAGGAATTTCCCTCTGCTTCCAGCTAACGCTTTTAAAGTAATGGAAACATCTCTGTTTGCTCCCGGAAAAACAATCTTTGAAGGCTGATCAAGATTAAGTGTATAATTTGTTTTTTCAGGATGAGTCTGAATATCAACTGAATTTGCATTTATCTGCTTAACAAGAAAATAACACTCTTTAGAACCTACAATAAACTGAACTGCTTCATCTTTAGAAGCAAGAATCATTCCTTTGTCATTCGAGAGTTTAAGAGCCAGAAGATTTTCAAAATCCGCAGTTTTCCCTTTTGAAGTGTATTCACTTTTCAAGTCATCAATAGATCCTTCTGAAGAAGTATCTACACCACTCGAAATAAATCTAAACAAAAGAAAAAAAAGAAAAATCGCAAGTACGCAACCTACAACAACAAAAATTCCTCTTTTTGCTCCTCCAAGAGAAGGCACGCCGAAATTTATAGAAGTCATCTTGCCGGTTGGCTTGGTAAGTTCTTCGAGAGGAGTTACACTCTCACCTATCTTGAAACCCTTATACGCCTGAACCATAGACTCAGAATCAAGCCTAAGATAATCTGCATAATTTCTCAAAAACCCCATCGCATAGGTTTCACTTGGAAAATAATCGAAATCCTCATTTTCCAAAGCTTCGAGATATGTTGGCGCGATATTCGTATCCTTGGTAACATCAGAAAGACTAAGCTTCCGTGCTTCGCGCGTTGATTTTAGCTTTTCACCTATACTATCCACTTTCTACTCCTCCGAAAGCATAGGGTTCTTTATCACCCTTGCATTTGCCGGTTTATCCATTTTGAAAATTCCCTTTGGAAAATCTTTTGCTGTATCAATTTTTGAAAAACGTATTTTAACTGTTTTTCCGGCTGAAGTAACACCTTCAGCTCTGGTTATCAGATAATTTTCATCAATCCAGATGTTCATTGTCTTAAAACCGCTTCGGCTCTCTTTCTGCTGAAGATGAATCAGATAATATTTCTTTCCGTCTTTATCTGTAAAAGGCTGTTCTTTCTGGGCAAACTTATAATGATATTTCTTAAACAGTCTCTGAAGTCCGGTTCTAGAATTTGACGAAAAAATACCGCTTTCATCATCTTTCAAATCCTGCTCTGCAACAACATTCAGACTAGGAATATAGAGCCACATTACCCGTCCGTCAGAAACAAGCTTCTGTCCGGCAGGGCTGAAAAAATCAACCAGCAGGTAATTAGGAAACTTCGTTTTTAAAGTTCCGCTTCTAACGGTTTTTTTGCCGCCCTTCTCGCTTTCTATAACGAAATCAGCGCTCATTCCTTCGAATGAAGCATACTTCTTTTTAACTTCATCGACAACATCACTGACTGTCGTAAACGTAAACTTTGCGGATAGAAACGCAGGAAGTAGAAGCAAAAGGAACATGAAAATATTTTTTTTTGTATTCATAAAAAACCAGAATTTTTCTTTTTAGCAATTGCATAATTTGAAGGAAAAAAGTCAATCACAAACAAAAGATTTTTTTCATCACTAGATAAACAAGTAGACAAATAAAGTCTCCGGTTAAAAATGTATCCAATAAACTTCGGGTGACTTATGAAAAAAACCTCATTGATCTCTTTCCAGGCTATAAACGACTCTTTTCATAATGAAAAAAATGAAACAGAAAATCACGAAAATCACCCGTCAAACCTAGAAACAGGAAGAATATATTTTTCCATAGGTTCTTCTGAAATCAAAACAACCCTTCTGAGAAAAACACCTCATTATTCAGCTTGAAATCTTTTTAACTCGGGTTCTCCATCCGGAAAATTATTCCATTCTGCATAATAACCGTAAAAAACGCTTCCCGGATTAATCAGCCGGATTCCGCCTGAATTCAAATAAACCTGTTCATGAGTGTGTCCGAAAAAAACAACATCTGCACCCAGAGCTTTTGCTCTTAACCGAATATGATCAAGCCCGCTTTTAACGGAATAGCCTTCACCATGAGTAATAAAGATATTCATATTTGATACACATATACTTATTTCGTTATCAGCATATACGTTATCGGTATTTCCGCGGACGGCATATAATTTTCCTGAAAAATCAGACGGGATATCGGAAAAACCGTCCCCGCAGAATATCAGAATATCCGGCAGGGATTCGGCAATTATCCGCTCAAAAGACTTTTTATTTCCATGTGAATCCGAAATAATAACGACTTTCATTGAGAGAGAATATTTTTATTCAGCTTCTTCAATTTGAGGCATGTCTGAATCATCAGCTTCGACTTCATCGGTTTCAGGAACATCAGGAGCATCCTGTTTCTCGGTATATTTATCCATCTGGCCGATAATACCGCTTGCAAGTTCATCTGAACCGTTAAGAATCCATTTGCCGTCCTTTTCAGAAACTGAAATATCAACATCTGTTTCAACTCTTGCATGCTTTTTGTCAGAAACTGACTTGGTTATAAAATCCGCCATAAGTTTAGCAACCAATGCATCCTTTTCTTTCTCTGACTTTACATTATCAACTGCTGCTTGAACTTTCTCTGATGAAAATTCAGTTTCCATTGCAAGCATAAATTTAGTCATATCAGGTGCGGATATTTTTGTTTTAACAACAACATCTCCATTTTCCGAAACGCTTGATGATATAATCTTATAAGTGATCTGAGCTGTAATTATTTTCATCACCGGCAGAAACGCCGCATATTGATCCTCAACATCAAAACCGCCCTCAATAAATCCGCCGGCTTTCAAAAAATCACCTTTTTTTACACTTTCAAGAAAACTGGTAACGGCTTTTTCCGCAGCTTTTTTATCAGGTTTTGCACTCAATGCAGCTGATGCAAAAATACAAAGAACTACAACAAATAATTTCTTCATAAAAACTCCTATGATTATTCGAAACGTCTGTTTATGAACTAATAGCCTTTTTATTTCAAGAAATAAATTATGATTCTAAAACGCAAAAAATCCGTTTTCACGGATTTTTTGCAATATTATGAATTTAACATAATTTATTTTTTTGCAGGAACTTCTTCAGGTTTAGTATTTAAAAGCATCAGCCTCGCAGTAGCATAATCTGAATGAAGAGTATTTGTATGCTGAACTTTTACCTTCTCATAATACTCTTTTGCCTTAGCCAAATCACCTTTTTTCTGATACATTCTTCCAATATCGTACAGATTCCGTGCATTGAATTTTCCGTTCGGATACTTCTTCTCGATCGAAAGATACATTTCAAGAGCCTTATCAAAATTTCCGGAATTTTCATAACATACACCTATTGAGAAAAGCGCAAGAGGAGCAAGTTCTGATTCAGGGTTTTCTTTTATAAAAAGCTCGAAATACTTGATCGCCTCTTCATTCTTTTCTGATTCAAGATAATAACCGGCCGCAAGATAATAACCGTCGCGGGCAATGTATCCGAATTTGCTTTTTTCCTTCAGCTTAATAATTTTAGCTGCAGTTTCAGCCTTAAGTTCATTTATCTTAGAATTTAAGAGATCATAGTTTTCCATTGTACGCGGAATATCTTCAGAAATCTTTCTTACAGAATCATCAAAATCATCAGAAATTTTTGCATACTCAGCAAGTGAATCATCCACAGATTTCTGATAAAGTACGGCACAAACTGCCGCTGCTGCACAAAGCACAAGGACAGTGCACAGAACAGCAACCGCAGCTTTTTTATTTTTCTTAATCGAATCCTTAACACGCATCAGAAATTTTTCGATTGCGTCTCTTTTTATATCGAGTTTATTTATCATTTTTTACTCCGTTAGTTTGCTTTTTCCATCTTATTCTTCAAAAGATCGGCGATGCTGGCAGTATTTGAAGTGCTGCCGCCCATTACTTTTGAAAGCTCTTCTTTTTCTGACATAATGTCAAACCCCTTGATGCTGAGAGAAATTTTCTTTTTATCTACATCAACATCAAGAACAACTGCATTAACAGAATCTCCTATTTTAAAAGCAGAATTCACATCCTCAATTTTATTTCGGGAAAGTTCAGAAAGATGAACAAGTCCTTCAACCTTATCGTCAAGTTTTACAAAAACACCGAATGAAGTGATGCTTGAAACCGTTCCGCTTACTTTTGAACGCGGCGGAAATTTCTCTTTAACATCCTCCCATGGCGAACGGGTAAGCTGTTTGATTCCGCACGAAATTTTCATCTCGTCAGAATTAGCTGATAGAATTTTAACCTTTAGAGAATCACCCGGTTTATATTTTGAAGCAAGATCAACTTTTTCATCATCCCATGAAAGATCAGAAACATGAACAAGTGCGTCAATATCATTGGCAAGATTCACAAAGAGACCGAATGGAGCGATACGAGCAACTTTTGATTCAACAACAGAACCTACACGGTTCTTTGAAAGATAATCAACAAACGGATTAACTTCCGCCTGTTTGATGCTCAAAGAGATACGGCGTTCTGTCTTATTAATATCAGTGATTACAGCACTTACAACATCATCTTTCTTATAAAGTTCTTTAGGATTTACAATTTTCTTTATCCACGAAATTTCACCGGAGCTTACGAGCCCCTCTATCCCGTTCTCAATCTCAGCGAATATGCCGAAACTGGTTACAGTTGTTACAGTACCCTTTACTTTATCTCCGGCTCTGTATTTCTTATCAATAGTATCCCAAGGATCAGCAGTCATCTGCTTGATTCCAAGAGCAATCTTTCTGTTTTCAAGATCCATGGAAAGAATCATAAATTCGCCCTTATCACCGATTTTAAGTATGTTCTTTCTTTTTACTCCCTTGCTCCATGAAAGGTCATTATTATGAAGAAGAGCCTCATATCCGTTTATGCTTACGAAAGTACCGAAATCGGCAAAACTTACAACAGTACCGGAGACAACGTCTCCTTCCTTGTACTTCGATGAAATTTCAGCCCATGCTTTCTCTTTTATTTCATCAACAACCATCTTGCGGGAAAGTATTACATTTTTCTTTTTAAGATCAATTTGAATAACTTTAAATTCATAAGAACGGCTGAAAGATTCATCATCTTTAATTCTTATGTCACCGGCTTCTTTAATAGGAAGAAATCCGGTAACTCCGTCAAACTCTACAACTGCACCGTTTGGAAGCTTCTTTATAAGTTTACCGTTAACTCTTTCGTTTCCGGCAGAAGCCCAGGCTTCAAAATTTTTCCATTTTTCAATTTGAACAACGGCTCTCTTTGAAAGCTGATACATTCCTTCACTAAGTCTGGAAGATTTAATAAGAACATCATGCTTTTCGCCTTGTTCGGGAGTTTTATCAAACTCATTAAGAAAAACTTTTCCTTCGACTTTTCCGCCTATATTAAGATAAGCGAACTTTGAATCTACCGAAACAACTTCTCCCTGAACAATTTTGCCCTGCTCGATCGACGGTGTGGAATTCAAAAGTTCTTCCATTGTCATGCTGTCATCGAACCGTTTATTAGCCTCTGTCATAAAATCACCTTAGATACCTTTAGCATTATCTTTTATAATCTGAACAATCTTTTCAAGAACTTCGTCTTTTGTCAAAAAGGAAGTATCAACATAAACCGCATCATCAGCCTGCTTTAGAGCGCCGAAACCGCGTGATCGATCCTGATCATCACGTATGATTATCTGTTTTTTTATATCATTTACGTCAACAGTTTTTCCCATGGAGGCATATTCTTTGACTCTCCGGTCAGCCCTGACATCGGCAGACGCATCTATATAAAGCTTAACATCCGCGTCAGGAAAAACAACAGTTCCGATATCCCTTCCGTCCATTATAACCGATTCTTCCTCTGCCCATTTGCGGAGAAGAGAATTCACAAATTCACGTATCTGACGGTTATCCGAAATCTTGCTGATGTTTTTTACGACTGTCTCGTTTCGGATATCATTACTGACATCTCTATCATTGAGATAAGTGTATGTTGTGCCGTCTTCAGTGAATTTCTGCGATATAGAGAAAGAATCACTTAGAAGAGAAGCATCACATGAGTCAAACGAACCGCCGCTCTTTTCCAGAAAATAAAGCGTTATCGTCCGGTAAATAGCGCCTGAATCAATATACTTAATGCCAAGCCGGCGTGCGGCTAGCTTTGAAATACTGCTCTTGCCCGAACCTGCAGGTCCGTCAACAGCAATCTTAAATGTGTTTTTCATGCTTCCATAAAAGGAAATAAGCTTAAAAAAAACAATAAAAAAAGATTTTAAGCTTCTTCGGTTTCATCAAAAGAAAATTCTTTGATTTCAACAAGTTTCGGAAGATCTGAAAGCTGAGTTAAACCGAAAAGGCGGAGAAACTCATCTGTGGTACCGTAAGCAAGAGGTCTCCCGGGAAGCTCTTTGCGGCCGACAGGTTTAATCAAATTGCGCTTCATGAGATTCGAAACCATCATTCGGGATGAAACCCCGCGCAATTCATCGATTTCAGCAAGTACGATAGGCTGTTTATATGATATGATTGATAATGTCTCAAGCATTCCTTTTGAAAGAGGTTCTTTTTTCTTGAATCCGAGCACTTTTCTCACAACTGAGCCGCACTTCGGATTTGTTACGAACTGAAAACCGCCGGAAATTTCTACAAGCTTTATTCCGCCGTCACGCTCGGCATATTCATCAAGAAGCGAATCGAGAATAATTTTTGCTTCAGTGGCATCAATCTCAAAATTTTTAACAAAAAAAGAAATCGGCACAGGTTCATTTGAAAGAAAGAGAATAGCCTCAAATGCTGAATTCAGATCAACATCTTTAACTTCTTCCGGTGTTTCATCCGGAGAAAGATCCATTGCTTCTGTTTCATTTTCTGAAATTTCGTTATCCATTTAAATGTTCACACTCGTAACAGTAAATTCATCCGGATTATAACTGCCCGGCTCAAAAGTCCTGAACACGGCAATATCCTCATAATTGTTGCTTTGCATAATCTTTATCTTGTGAATTTTCGTCAACTCAAGAATTGCGAGAAAAGTAGCAATAATTTCGCCGCGTGTTGATTCCTCTGTAAAAAGTGCGAAAAAATCGATTCTTTCGGCAGACTGAAGCATATCAATAATCAGCTTAATTTTATCGCTTACAAGCACTTCATCGAATTTAATCGTCCGTTCTTCTTTCTTTTCCGTTCTTCCGGAAATTCCGGCAAAGGCGTTAAGAAGATCATAAAGAGACATTGTATGCCATTCTTTAGAATCGATAAATTCCGAAATATCAGAAGATCGAGAATATGAGTCCTGATTAAGGTCATACATCTCGCGGAGCGAACTGCCGGCTTTCTGAAACTTCTTATATTCAAGAAGTTTCTGAACAAGTTCCGGCGGCAGAGGCGGAATGAAAAATTCATCATCCATCTCACCCGTCGGCAGAAGAGACTTGGATTTGTAATAGGTAAGCTCCGACGCCATTATTATAAAATCGGTGGCGACAGAAACATTCATCTTTTCCATCATCTTCAGATACAGGATATACTGCTCTGTGATCTGCGAAATAGACACTTCCATAATGTCAATTTTCGCCTTGCGTATAAGACTCCACAAAAGATCAAGCGGACCTTCAAAATTGGAAATATGAAGCACGCATGAATCTTTGGATTCCGTCTGAGCTTCCGGCTCTTCATGTATTTTCTTTTCTTCTGTCATATATCCGGCCAAAAAAATAACGGAGAGCTGAGCCCTCCGTTATATAGTCGGTAAATTAAAGAAAAATCTCAACAGATAATCATCCGTTGAGAGCTTTTTCAGCAGCTTTCTGCAATCTTTCAGGAGGAAAAGGCTTAACAACAAAATCCTTTACACCGAGTTTGATAGCTTTAGTAAGAAGGTTTTCCTGACCGAGAGCCGTAACCATAATAATCTTAGCGGATGAATCCATTTGGAGTATCTCTTCAGCAGCCTGAATTCCATCCTTTTCACGCATAGTTATATCCATGGTTACAAGGTCTGGTTTGAATTTTTTATACATTTCAATAGCGATATTGCCGTTTTCAGCTTCACCTACTATCTCATGTCCTTTTGGCACAAGAGCGTCCTTCACAAGGGTTCTCATGAATTTCGCATCATCAACAATCAAAATCCTGGCCATCTCAATACCCCAAATTAAACTTAATATTAAGAACAAAAACCTTCGCTGTCTGTCAACAAATTCTTTTAGCCTTAAGAGTAAATCACACGAATCATAAATGTTCAACAATTTTTTTGGAAATTTGTTCCAAAGGCACTTTATCAACAACACCGCCGAGCTCAACAGCTACCCTGTTCATTCCGTAAACGACGCTTGTTTCCTCATCCTGAGCGACAGTATATCCGCCCTTTTGACGTATTTTGGATATTCCCTCTGCACCGTCCCGTCCCATTCCCGTCATAATTACACCTATCAATTCACTGGTATAATTTTCAGCAATCGAAGAAAGCATGACATCAATAGAAGGTCTGTGCCCGGACACTTTTTCTGATTTACTGAGCCGTATTAAAAATTCACCCGACCTTCTCTCTAGAATTATATGAGAATGACCTGGAGCAATATATCCGCACCCAGGAAGCACCTTGTCCATATCCTCAGCTTCCTTAACTTCAAGCGACGATGAAGAATTAAGCCTTTCTGCAAACGCCTTGGTAAAACCTTCAGGCATATGCTGAACAACAAGCACCGGAGCAGGAAAATTATCCGGCAGTGATGAAAAAACTTTCATAAGAGCTGACGGTCCGCCCGTAGAAGCTCCTATACCTACAAGTTTGCCGCTCTTTCCGCCTTTGGAAAGAGAATCCATTTTTAAAGGGGCTTCATAACGAAATGAATCCTTATTTTCAGAGGATTCTTTTTCATTCTCAAAACGCGAAGGCCTGATACGAATGACGCTCTTCGCAACAGCTTTAACTTTTGCGACAAGCTGTGCAGAAAGTTCCTCCGGCGACATGGAAAGAACGCTTGAAGGTTTCGGAACAAAATCAACCGCACCGTACTCAAGAGCCTTGAAAGTAACTTCCGCACCATATTGAGTAAGGACGCTCATCATTATAACAGGTTTGGGATTGACCCGGATTATTTCCCTAAGAGCTTCGAGCCCGTTCATAATAGGCATCTCGATATCCATCGTTATAACATCAGGATCGAGTGTAAAACTCTTAAAAACCGCAGTCTTTCCGTTATTGGCATTTCCAACAACAGTGATCTCGGGATCACGCTCCAGTGCATCTGTTATTATTCTGCGGACTAATGCGGAATCATCGACTACTAAAACCTTAATTTTAGGTTTTTCATTCATTCATTCCTCAGGTTCGAAACCAATGTTTTCAATGATTCAGAATCCGGAAGAATTAGAAGATTTGCCATAATTCTGTCGTCTTCGTAATAGAAAACAGTGTCCATTATGAGAGCATAGTCATTCTTCATATTGTGAAGAACAAGTATGGAATCAAGTATAGACTGAATATAATCATTAACCATAGCCGGAACGCTCGGCATGATAACAAGACCTGTCTTTTCACTGAAAGCGTTAACAACTGAAGAACCTACAATATTTGTAATTTCTTTCAATGCCGATATCGCATCATCATTTATCTCTTTAGTTTTTCCGGTATCAAAACCGTATAAGTCATCTATCAGAGAACATACTGAATCATTCGGCATACTGAGAAGAATGGTACCGTGAACATCTCCGGAGAGAGACATATAAATTCCGGCATAAACATCATCCACTTTGCCCAAAGACGCAGGAATTTTTTCAATCGGAAGCATTCTGACTTCAGGTATCGCAATATCAACGCGCTTGCCTATCATTCTCGAAAGAGAATCCGCGCCCTGCATAATTCCGACATTTGCCAGAAGCTGAACCTTCTTCATGTCTTCGGAATCAATTCCTATCACTTTCTTAATATGCTCATCAACGTCTCCCGTGCTGAGCACGCTGCTTACATTTTTATGAAGCTCGTCTCTGAACTCATTTAACGCTTCTTTAACATTCTCATCTGCGGCAACCGCGCTTGATTCGAGAACAGGCGTTGTCTGCTCAGAAAATACAGATTTCGGCTTATTATCAGACACCGAAGGAGTTTCCATTTTCGGAGATGTTTTCTCTATAGGAGCAACAGTTTTTGCCGGCGGAACAGGCGAAGAAACAGACGAACTCGGAGCTTCTGCTTTCTTCAATTCTTTCAGATCTGCCTGTATGGAAGCCGCTCTTTCAGCCTGTACAGCATCAACACCCGACGAAGATATCAGTTCCTTATTTAGGGTCATTCTCAAATCATCAGTTGCGGCACCTGCAGAAAGCTCTTTCTGCTCAACAAGCGCAACCGAAGCTTCTTTCTTTTTGAGAATCTGGGAACGCTCTTCTCTTCCGATTTTATCCTGTTCGCTGATTACTTTATTAATCATTGAAGAAATATCAAGAATCAGACATATGCTTCCGTCACCGAGAATCGAAGCACCGGCAAGTCCGTCAACGTTTACATAATTCTGTTCAAGGGATTTAATTACTATTTCCATCTTACCGACAAGATCACCGACGATAAGACCGATTTTTCTATTATTATATCCGACTACAACAACAGGAATATTTTCCAGGTCGGCAATTTCGTATTCAAGACCCACAAACTGATTCAATCTCAGCAATGATAGAATTTCACCGCGCAGATTTATAACCTCATGGCCTTCAATCGTAGTAATATCTTCCTGTGCAATTTTGATTGTCTCAATAACATCTGAAAGCGGAATCGCATAAACTTCTTTGAGAACACTTACCATGATTGCGGGAATAATCGCAAGAGTCAGTGGAAACGCCATAATGAAACGAGTTCCCATTCCAGGTTCTGTTTCGATGCTGATGCTTCCGTTCATTTCATTTACGACTTCTTTAACGACGTTCATTCCCACTCCGCGGCCTGAAACATCTGTTATTTTTTCAGCCGTTGAAAATCCCGGATGAAAAATAAATTCATATATATCCTCATTATCCATTCCTGAAAGAATTTCAGGAGTAACGAGATTTCTTTCCAGAGCCTTACGTTTGATGCCGTCAATGTTCAGACCCTTGCCGTCATCAATAACTTCGACATAGATCTGATTTCCGCCCTGATAAGCATTAAGCGTAACTGTTGCGCTTTCAGGCTTTCTTAAAGCAAGACGCTCCTCAATCGATTCAATACCATGATCTATTGAATTTCTAATCATGTGAATAAGCGGTTCACCGATTACATCTACTACCTTTTTATCAAGCTCGGTATCTTCTCCGTTAGTGACAAGCTGAACGCTTTTTCCGCATTCACGGGCAAGATCCCTGACAAGACGGTTAAACCGTTCGAAAACCTGTCCGATAGGAACCATTCGCGTTTTCATAATTCCGCCCTGGAGATCTTTCGCAATACGCGACATCTGCTCCATGCGGTTTTTAAATTCATTTATAACGGTTTTATCAGCATTCTGTTTTTTCAAATCATCATAAAGACGGTAAAATCCGGAGTTTGCAATTACTAGTTCTCCGACATTATTTAAAAGTTCATCAAGCTTGTCGATACTGACTTTTACTGTACGCAGAACAGTGCCTTTTCTTTTTCTATCAGCATCCTTTCGGTCATCATGAACATCATCCGAAATAACCGGAGCTACCATCTCCTGTGCTTTCTCAGAAAGAGACACAATACCTGAAGGAAGAGCCTCTTCTTCCGGAGCAGATTCTTCCTCACTAGCTTTTGAGTCGGCTTCGGATGTTGAACCCTGATTCTTATACGTTAAAACATATTTATCATCTTTTTGGGTAAGACTGATCTTAACAACATCTATACGGACAATAAGATCTACATCGCATGCCTTAAAAACCGAATCAAGAGGTTCATTTGTAAGCAATATAATTTTAAAAGCATCTTTAACGGTTTCGTCAGTAATATCACCTTCATCCGGAATTGTCTTAATAACCTGACCGATGTTGCGGACATTATTGATGACGAGCTGGGCTTTTACCCACTTCATCTGTGCATCTTTCTCTATGAAAACAGTAACTTCGTAGCAGTCCAGCTTATCATCAAGACCTTTTTTAAGAAGTTTTTTCTCCTGCGGAGAAAATACAGTTTTAGGTGTCTTTTTCATTTCATCCGATTTGGTTTCAGGTTTTACGGCTTCCCTGGCAGAGACAGCGCCGGACTTAACATTCTCATGTAATTCCTGAATTTCACGAATTATTCCGCTCAGATCTTCCTGAGGGGCTTCACCCTGCGAAACGGACTCAATGACCGCGTTGATAAAATCAAATGATCTGAAAAGAACATCTATTATCTGCTGGTTAATTTTAATTGTTTTATCACGTACACCCTGCAGAAGATTTTCCATCTTATGCGCGAGGTCGCTCAAATCGTTCAAACCGACAAATGCCGCCGAACTTTTCAAAGAATGAGCCGCACGGAAAATATTGTTTATTATCGCCTCATCTTCGGGATTCTGTTCCATTTGAAGAAGATTCTTGTTAAGTTCCTGAATCTGGTCATCAGCCTCTTCAAGAAATATATCCTGATATTCGCCCAATGAGAAAGCCATAATCTTCTCCTCTTTTACGCCTTAATGTAAGCCTTATCTTTTCTATCCTTCGTCTCTGCATCAGCAAAGAGAATATTCTGCATATTCAGAATTATAATGAGGCGCTCTTTTAAACGTCCAACGCCCTTAATATACTCTTCAGAAACTCCTTCAATGAGAACCGAAGGCGGATCAATATTGTTTTCCCTTATTCTGAGAACCTGTGATACATTATCAACAAGAAGACCAATTAATTTATCTTCCGACTCAATTACTATTACACGCGACTGATCGGTAAGAACAGCCTTCGGAAATCCGAAACGCTCCCTCACGTCAACAACCGGAATTACATTGCCTCGCAGATTGAGAACGCCTTTAATGAAATGCGGGGTATTCGGAAGCCTCGTAATCGCAGGAATTCGCAGGATTTCGTGCACAGAAAGAATTTCGATGCCGTACTCGACATCCTCAAGCTGAAAGCTCACAAGCTGAACAATCTGACCGTCAAGAAGGTCTTCTTCACCGCCTGTTAAGGAAGCATTCAGGGTCTGCTCAAGCAAATTTTCATTAGGTTCCATAAACGCACCCGTAAAAGAGAATTATTGATACAGTAGACTATCATCATAAAATTGTCAAAATATTAATTAGCACCGACAAATACGCCGGCTTCAGCCGGCGTTCAGTCATTCGCTCTGTAATCGTAATTTTCATCAATTTTAAGTTTTTTGTTCTTATACCCTGAAAAATCACCGATGAGGCCCTGTTCAAGAAGCGTTATAAGTTCATTTGCCCTTTTGGCAACATTCTCATCAATTCCCTTCTCAATTTCTTTCAGCTGAAAATACTCATCCGCTATATTCAGCGCAGCCAGAATGGCTATCTGAACGGTGTTAGCCGTATTAACTGAACGGCTGACCTCATTCATTTTGGAATCAACAAAAGAGGCCAGACGTGCGATATAGTCTCCGCTTGCCTCTCCCTGAACGGTGTAATAATTTCCGAAAATATTAACTCGAACTTTGGAGCTGTCCATCAAATATTATTTGCCTTCTTCTTCATCTTCAATGATAAGAAAATCATCGTCATCATCAATTATTATCTCATCGTCATCGCCGAGAAAATCTTCCTTTTCCCCGTCATCCACTACAACAGATTCATCTTCTATATTGCTTACGACAACATCGTCTTCATCATCATCAAGAAGAATTATTTCATCATCGGAAGCGGGTTCTTCATCAATAGTCTGAACACCGATTGAATCATCAGAATCATCAATGACGACAATTCCGTCATCCGCATCCGACTCATTCATCACGGTCTCTACTCTGACCGGAGCGGAAGAAGGTTTATGAGCAGAAGGTTTGCTCTGAGGAATCGAATCACCCGAAGGTATTGAACCTGAACCTCCCTGAAGAGAATCCATTTTCCCGAGAAGAGCGATAATCTTCTTCTCAAGAATATCTTCTTTTGATTTAAGCTCATCAAGCTGTTTAATCGTATCATCAAGTTCTTTCTGAATCTTAAGAACTTCTCTTTCTTTTTCTTCCAGTGTAAGTTTCGCGTCTTCGGCTTCTGTTTTAAGTTTTTCATTATCATTCTCTAAACGCGAATTTTCAACGCGGAGATCTCCTATAAGCTGAAGCGCCTTTATTACCCTGCTTTCAAGTTCCTCTAATTGTTGCATCGAAATCATTTACCACCTCCAGAACGGGCGTAGGATAAGTTATATGCCGATAAATCGTCCTTTAGATTATCGGCCTCCGCCGATTTCTTTGCAAACATTTTTTACCGCATAGTCGATTTATTATACTATTTCCGTCTTATTAATCAAGCATAAAAAACGCGCCGTCTTCCGGCGCGTTAAAATGACAAAAAAATTTTAAATTATAAATCAAAATCCATATACTTCAATTCAACTCCGTCGAGACTTTTAACAGCAAACTCAAATTTCTCCCATTCGCTTTTCTTGCCGATTACTTCAAGAACCAGAAGCCCCTTTTTGCTGCAGGTGTTGTTGCTGACTTCATGAAGCCCGAGACGCGTCTTGATAAGACAACCGTACTCCGTCAGAACTTTCTGAAGTTCTGTAGCGTCTTTAAGCCGGTCTGTAATCATAATTCCCATTATCCGTGTCATAATTATTCTCCATATCAAGATTTCGATTATTATAACAGAAGAATGAAAGAAGTCAATATTTCTTTATTTTATTTAACTTTACGGATTATAACTTCACGTTTCTTTTCGCGGACAGTTGTTCCGGCGGGATTATATTTATCCTGAACGGCTTCAACACTCATCTTAAGAAGATCAAGTATTACACGCTCTGTTTTGTTGAGAATATCTATAACTATGAGATTTTCTTCAAACGTAAAATCTTTTAAGAGGTATGCCTGAAGCTCCTCTCCGTCTTCGGGCTTTCCGACGCCAATAATTACACGAGGAAATTTTGAACCTGTCTTGATTCCTTTTGAAATTGACTCTATTCCGTCGTTGGTTATTTCTGTTTTTGCATAATCGACTCTTACCTTTCCCAAAGGAAGCGAAGTATCTTCAAAAATGCATATCACGTCTCTAATCTTGATTCTCAGGAAGGAAGCGACATACAAAACCGATTCACCGATCAGATTTACAAAAGTCTGAGGCTTGAGAAGAACCACATCACATTCGCCGATTTTGCCCCGGCCGATAAGTGACTTTTTCTTTTTTACTCTAATGTCAATATTGGCATTATTGGCGATAATATCGACAACCTTAAACCCGATGTTCTGACGGTTATTGACGTGTTTGTCGCCCGGATTGCCGAACCCAACAATTAATTTCAAAGAAGCTCTCCTTCATTTTGGATATCAGCCGCGCATTATTACGCGGCTGAAAACAGAAGAACTACTGGAGTTATTAAGCTCCGGCTGTTCCTTCTGCAGATGTAGCAGCACCTTCTGCCGATTCTTCCTGTTCCTGCTTAGGAAGAACAACATGAACGACGATATGTTCAGGATCAAAAGCAAAAACTGCTGAAGCAGGAGCCTTGATATCCTTTATACGAACAGCATCATTTACATCAAGATTCGTAACATCGATTTCAAATTTTTCCGGAAGATCAGCAGGAAGAATATGAACCGCGAGCTGATGCTCAACGATAGAAACGATTCCGCCTTTTTTCTGACCAACTGCAAAACCTTTAAGTTCTACAGGAACGATTGTATGAATTTTTTCTCCAGCTGTGATTTTATAAAAATCGACATGAAGAATTTCATCAGTCACAGGATGAGACTGGAAGTCTTTCACGAAAACCTGACACTTTTCAGAACCTTTAACATCAAGGTCTATCAGAACTGATTCAGAAATTGATCCGCCCTTGAAGATTGATAGAAAATCTTTTTCTTTCAATTTGATGTTTTCGGATTTTCCATGCCAGTTAAGAACACACGGGATCACACCGGTTTTTCTGAGTCTTCCGTTCTCGGCTTTGCCGTTTTCTTTTCTTGTCTCAGCTGTAAGATTTCTTGTAGCCATAATATCCTCTCTTAATTCTTTCGTTATTATATAAAAAGACTGCTGACCGATTCGCCGTTAAATATTCTCTTGATTGCTTCCGCAAAAAGGGGCGCTGTAGGCAGAATGGTCATATTGTCTAATCTTTTCGATTCATCAACCGGAATTGTATCCGAAAAAATAATCTCTCTAAAACCTGCTTTGCCGAGATTATCAAAAGCATTGCCGGACAAAACCGGATGCGTTGCAATGCAGTAAACGTCTTTGGCGCCGAATTCCTTAAGAGCCTTAGCTCCGCCTGAAATTGAACCGCCTGTATCGACTATATCATCAATCATCACGCAGTTCCTTCCGGAAACCTCACCTATAACATTCATAACTTCGCATACGTTTGCTTTAGGTCGTCTTTTATCGATGATAGCGAGTCCTGCGTCAAGTCTTTTTGCTATGAACCTCGCGCGGTCAACACCTCCGCTGTCCGGAGAAACAATGGTCATATCAGAAATATTCATAGATTTAATATAATCTATCACAAGCGGAGAAGCAAAAAGATTATCTACCGGGACATCAAAAAATCCCTGTATCTGATCGGCATGGAGATCCATGGTAAGAAGGCGGCTGATTCCGGAAGCCTGAATGAGATTAGCGACTACTTTTGCCGAAATGGGAACCCTCGGCTCAACTTTTCTATCCTGACGGGCATATCCGAAATACGGCATTACTGCGGTAATTGAACTTGCAGAAGCTCTTTTTGCGGCGTCAACCATCAAAATTAGCTCCATAAGATTATTATTCGCAGGTTTGCATGTCGACTGAACAATAAATACATCAACTCCGCGGACACTCTCATTAAGCCTGACCGCTATTTCTTCATCTTTAAATTTGGTAACTTCCGAACTGGCAAGATTCATTCCAAGGCGGCGGGCTATATCTTCCGCAAGTGTCCTGTTAGAATTGCACGAAAAAATTTTCATCTCATTCTTGCCCATTTGTTTATCCTTTTACAGTCATACGCGATTC
>DAOMHE010000004.1:0-31618 GCA_035430785.1 Spirochaetota bacterium
CGGATTATCCGGCATTTGGTTCGTTGCATCAATGAAATTATGAAGACAATACCTTTTGTAAAAATGCACGGAATAGGAAACGATTATATTTTCATTGATGCAACGAACCAAATGCCGGATAATCCGTCAAAGCTTTCCAAGCTTATCAGCGACAGACATTACGGCGCAGGTTCTGACGGACTCATTCTAATTCTTCCATCCGATAAAGCCGATTTCAGAATGCGGATGTTCAACTCCGACGGAAGTGAAGCGGAAATGTGCGGCAACGGCATACGCTGTTTTTCAAAATATGTTTTCGACAATGGTCTAACTTCTTCCAAGGATTTGATCATCGAAACCAAAGCCGGAAATAAAGAAGTTTTCCTTACTGTAAAAGACAATAAAGTTACAAGCGTTACAGTGGATATGGGTATGCCGATTCTTGAACGATCCCACATCCCCATGATCGGCGAACACGGAAGTGTCATCGACGAAACGATTGAGCTTGAAGATTCTGTTAAATTCAACATCACTGCAGTATCAATGGGAAACCCTCATGCAGTAATATTTGTTGAAGATCTAGATAATTTTCCGCTCGCCAAGTACGGTCAGATGATTGAAAATCATCCTCTTTTTCCTCACAAAACAAATGTCGAATTCGTCAAAGTAATTAACAAATCAAAAATAGAACAGAGAACCTGGGAACGCGGCGCCGGCGAAACTCTTGCCTGCGGAACAGGCGCTTCAGCTGCAGTGGTAGCATCTCATTTAAATGATAAAACTTCACGAAAAGCAACTGTCAAACTCAGAGGCGGAGATCTGAATATCGAATGGAACGACAAAAACGGACTGGTTTATATGACAGGTCCGGCGGTAGAAATATATAGAGGTGAATGGTCTCTGAATTAATATCTTGATTTCGTCTATATTATAATTTAGCATCAATCAGTCGTTTCATTTGCAGAAGCCATTGCTCAAATATTTTTTGCCGGGGGATTTTTGTGAATACTCGCAGAATTTGGGCATGGGTACTATTTTGCTCTCCATTTGCCATTCCGCTTACCGTTATGTCGGGATGGCTGACTCAAAACCTGATTCTTGCTTCATTTTTCGAAAATCTAAAAGCAATGTCTCCTGCAACTGCATTGATAACTATCCTTCTTTCAATATCAATTGTTTGTTTAGAATTTAAAAAGAAAACCGCATCCCGTATTATACTAATCCTTTCAATGCTTTTTCTTTTTCTTATTTTCTTCAGCCGGATCTTTAGTTTTCCTGAAAATATAGAACTCATGATAATTCCATCCTCTCTACTCGGAAAAATAGAAGGAGTAAATACCGGAGTAATTTCTTCACTAAGCTTCTGCATCCTTCTGCAGATTAACGCAATCAGTCTGGTTAATAGTTTTTCGAAAATTAAAATTATGCGGACAATTTATCAGATATCGTGCCTTCTCACTTTTTTTACCGGATTTTTGATTTTTACAGGCTACATCTATGAAAATCCTCTATTGTCAGGATTCGTTTCCTTTCCGACCGGCATAAACTTTCTAGTTTTCGGATTAATTTTCTTTTTCAGCTCAGACAGATCATCAAAACCTCTAAAATATTTTTTCGATAAATCAACCGCATCCAGAATTCTATCAAACATTCTTCCCCTTCTGATTATTATGACTCTTCTACAGGGAATCATCTTAAAACTTAACATAACTTTTGATTTTAATCAGAATTATTTTACTGCGGCTACGCTGATTCTGGTAATCATTTTTGCTGTATCATCTGCATTCAGCATTTCATCGGAAGTCGGAAGAAAAATCGACAGACTAATGGAAGAACGGGAAAATGCAAAAAATGAATATATGAAAAGTGAGAAAAAGTACCGTTCTCTTGTCGAATCTCTCCGTGAAGGAATTATTCTATTGGACGCCAATTCTAAAATAATCTACGCTAATCCGTGCATCATCAAACTTCTCGGAAAAGAATCCGATGATTCAATAACCGGAAACGAGTTTATTAATTTCATAATTGATAAAGATGATTCTGTTTCTGATTTCAGAAAAATCATTGAAAACGGAATGGTTTCTATTTGTGAACTTCCTATCAAATCATTATCAGGCAGTCAGATTTATTCAAGCATCACAGTAGTTCCGATGATAGACTCTTCTGAAAAATTAACCGGGGTTTTGCTCGGTATTATGGATATAACAGATAAACGCAATACCGAAATTGAATTAAAGAAAACAATTGAAGACAAAAACACTTTGTTAAAGGAACTATATCACCGCACAAAAAACAACATGCAGATAATATGCTCGATGATAAGGCTCCACACAAGCAGCGTTTCGGATAATTCATTTGCAAAAATATTAAAAGAACTTGAAAGCCGAATTCTCTCGATGGCGCTTGTTCATCAGAAACTTTACGAATCAAACGATCTGTCGCAAATCGAATTAAAATCATATATAAAAGATCTTTTCCGTTTCATTGAATCCTACGAAATCAATAAACCTAAAATAATAATAGATATTCAGGAAAACATAATGCTTGATGTAGAAATGGCAGTTCCCATCGGACTTATCGTTTCAGAACTCATAATTGATTCACAAAAACATGCATTTAAAGACACGCCTAATCCTTCAATACTATTTAAAAGCAGTTTCAAAAAAAACAAGCTTATGATTGAATATTCTGACAACGGATGCGGATTAAGTGATGATTTTTCTCTTGATAAAAGCGGTCAACTCGGTCTGAAAATGGCTAAAAATATCGCAGAAAACCAACTCAAGGGGACATTTGAAATTTTAAGCAAAAGCGGCTTTTTATGCCGCCTGTCATTTATTCCATAATCAATTCGGCTGAGTTTCTTCTGCCGGAGTTTCTTCTGCCGGGGCTTGTACAGAAGCAGCATAAGTTTCCCAAAGTTTTCTGTTTGGAATTCCATTTTCTGCTATAATAACTTCTTTTACAGAAGGAATGTTTTCAAGAATGGTCTGTCTTAGAGCTTTTCTAAAAGTTTCTTCTGAAGAAGGAATCACTTCAATATCATTTTTTATGATTTCAGATCTCACATCGATGACGCACTTGCCTTCATAAAACCATATGTTTCTGATCTTTCCTGTCATCGGAACAGCAAGACGCGTATTTTCAAAATTCGAACCGGCAAAAACGAAACTCACCAACTTATATGCAAAATCTGTATCGGAAGAACCTTTGTCGACAAGGCGTTTCTCTTTTAAAATTGACTTTCCGTCAAGACCGGACACATAAACATTAATTTCATCACGGGTATCTATCTGAGGAATTGAAGGTACCAGATCAAACGGGCTTCTGTCTACATGATAACAAATAAAAAGATAATCAAGCATTACAATAGAGAAAGCAAACAAGAGAATCTTTCTGTTGCGGCTGCGCGGATCACTGACGTTAAGATATTTATTATACAGATTAACAAAAGGAGAGCAAAGAAAATCAATCCATTGGTCGATTTTATCAGAATTAAACGTATAAACTTTTTTTATTTTATTCATGAAGAATCCTTTGTTGTTAAATGTATTATAAAGCCGCACTATTGCAGCAAAATCCGGACAACCGCTAATATTTTTGGCGACAATTAAATTGTCAAATATTAAATTGGTTAAATGGATCTCACGAAAATTCGCAATTATTGTATAAAAAAAACAGGGAGCACTGAAGATTTCCCTTTTGATTTTGATGTTCTTGCAATCAGGTTATCCGGAAAAATCTATCTTCTGACAGATATCAAAACTTCTCCTTTAAAAATTAATCTGAAATGCGATCCCGATAATGCATTATATCTAAGAGAACATTACAAAGACAAAATACTGCCGGGTCATCATATGAATAAAAAACACTGGAATACCGTAATCATCGACGGCAGCATTCCGAAAAACGAAATCTATAAAATGATAGACGAATCATACTCCCTTGTCTACAAGGGGCTTAACCGGAAACAGCAGGAACAAATTAATACGGATAAAACAACGGAGACGATATGAAAACCTATTTTCTGATTGCGGCGTTTGCAGTGCTTGCCGCGGTAATTCTGATAAACAGAAAACTCAACGAAAAGGCAAATCTTCTGATTTCCGATTCCGAACGCGATGAAATCGTACGGATATTTAATTCAATGCGGAAGGTAATGCTTTATCCGATAATAATCATTTTTCTTGCATATTTCATTTCTCAGGGTTTCCTAAAACAATACATTATGATCATTAACTCGGCGACTATCGGTTTATTTCTTTTAACTGCTGGTCTTGCTTATCTAACTGCTGTTTTGAAAATAAAAAAACTTACTCTCCCGAAGAATTATCTTAAGCTTTTCGTACTTAGCAGAATCTCTCTTTTTGCCGGCATGATAATTTTCGCCGCAATTATTTTTCTGCACGGCAAAATAAATTAATAACAAATTCACCATTCCGCATATGGATAAAATGACAGAAAAAATCTTATCTTCCGACAAAGCTCATTCATGGCATCCTTTCACGCAGATGAAGCATCATTCTCCTGTTGTGATAGACCGCGCTGAAGGCATTTTTCTTTTTACTCCTGAAGGCCGGAAAATCTACGATTCTGTTTCATCATGGTGGACTTCTCCTCTCGGTCATTGCAATAAAGAAATTCTTCAGGCAATAACCGATCAGGGAAATATTCTTGAGCATGTTATGTTCGCGGGTTTTACTCATAAGTCTGCGGCTTTGCTTTTCGATGCCCTTCATGAAATACTTCCTGATTCACTTTCAAGGTATTTCTTCACTGACAACGGCTCAACAGGCAACGAAGTTTCCTTAAAAATGGCTTTTCAATTCTGGCAGAACAAGGGTTTTGCCGCTAAAACAAAATTTATGATGATTGAAAATAGTTATCACGGCGATACTCTCGGCGCTGTCAGCGTTGGAGGTGTTGATCTTTATCATAAAATATTTCATCCTCTTATGTTTGAAACACATAAGGCAAAATCTCCAAACTGTTCAATATGTCCGCACAGAAAATCAGAATTTACATTTGATGCTAATAATACAGGCTGCTCGCTTGAATGCCTCGCTTCTGCAGAAAACATAATCAAAGAACATAATGATGAAATATGTGCGCTGATAATTGAACCGCTCATACAGGCCGCAGGAGGAATGATAATATATCCTGAAGCGTATCTCGAAAAGATAACTTCACTTGCAAAAGCAAACGGCATTCTGGTAATATTTGACGAAGTAGCAACCGGCTTCGGCAGAACAGGCTCGATGTTTGCCATGAATAAAGTTAAAAGTCTTCCTGACATCGCAGTTTTTTCAAAGGCATTGACAGGCGGCTGGCTGCCTCTTTCAGTTACTGCTTCTACCGATGAAATATTTGACGCATTTTACGACGATGACCGGACTAAGACTCTTTTTCACGGTCATAGCTATACCGCCAATCCAATAGCATGTTCGGCAGCAGTCAAGGCTCTTGAAATATACAAACGCGACAATTTTCCCCAGTCTAACGAAAAGGCGATGTTCTTTTTTCATAGCCAGTTGAAAACTTTATCTGAATACGATTTCATTTCCGACATCCGATATCTCGGGTGGATAGGCGCAGCAGATCTTACAGACAAACAGGGAAATCCTATTGATTCTGAAACAATGTCTATAATTTATTCAAAATCAATCAGTAATGGAGTAATACTAAGACCTCTTGGAAATACGATTTACTGGTGGCTTCCAATTAACACTACCGAAGATCAGATTGACGAAATTATCAAGATAAGCATATCAACCGTAATCACGGTACTCAAATGACCAATTTCTTTGACAGAATCGCAAATGAACTCAAAATCATTGCTGATGAAGGAAACTTCCGTTCATTAAAAAAAATCTCTGACCGGCGCGGAAAGATCACCGAAAAAGACGGCAAATCCCTTCTAAATTTTTCTTCGAATGATTATCTCGGCTTCTGTGATGAGACCGAACTGCAGAAAGAATTTTATTCAGCGCTTTGCTCGAATCCGTATAAGTATGCTCCCGGAAGTTCTGCATCAAGACTTCTTGGCGGAAATTTTGAACTCTATGACAAACTTGAAAATGAAATAGAAAGCCTTTATCAAGTTGATAACAGAAAAGCTCTTATTTTCAACAGCGGTTATCATGCAAATCTCGGTATAATTCAGGCTTTGTGCAAAAAGGGTGACTTGATTATTTCCGATAAGCTTAACCATGCAAGCATCATTGACGGTGCAAGATTATCTGAAGCTGAATTTATCAGATATGCCCACAATGATAATATCCATCTTGAAAGAATTCTTTCAGAAAATCTTGACAGAAACAAAATCATTATAACCGAATCAGTTTTCAGTATGGACGGAGACTCGGCGGATATTGCCGGACTCTGCGAACTTAAGAAAAAGTATAATGCTCTCCTTTATCTTGATGAGGCTCATTCATTCGGAGTATACGGAAGTAACGGCGGTGGAATGGCATCAGAATTAAACCTGTTATCACAGATTGATATTCTTGTAGCTACATTCGGAAAAGCTGCCGGCGGTGTCGGTGCTTTCATTTATGCTGACAAAAATATTATCGATTATCTTATCAACAAGTGCCGATCATTCATCTATTCTACAGCATTGCCCGTAGTTTCAATCAACTGGAATCTTTTTGCTTTAGGCGAAATAGAAAAATCTCAAAACCGGAGAAATCATCTAAAACATATTTCAAATATTTTACGGAACAGGCTCAACACCGCCGGACTGCAAACAGCCGGCAACAGCCATATCATTCCGGTGTTTGTCGGCAAAAGCTCTGATGCAGTGATGTTATCTTCTTTTCTAGAAAATGAATCTATAGCTGCTTTTGCAGTTAGACCGCCTACAGTTCCTGTCGGCAGCTCGCGTTTGAGACTTTCTCTTTCTTCGGCATTTACAGAAACCGAAATCGAACATGCAGCCGATAAGATAATCGAAGCCGCAGGAAAAATATTATGATTTTTCACGAGTCTTTAAGTGGAAAAGATTCACTAATTGTATTTTTTACAGGATGGGGATGTGATGAAAACTGCACTTCTCATTTGATTTCTGATAATTATGACATTATCACTGTTTATGATTATTCCGACTTATCAAACGTATCTGTATTAACTTCAAAAATCCATAATTATAAAAAGACTCATCTTATTGCCTGGTCGTTCGGAGTAAAAACCGCACAGCAGATTTTATCAAAAGAATTATTTTCAAGAAAAATAGCCGTTAACGGAACAATTGATCTTATCGATAAAAACTTCGGCATCCTGCCTGAAATCTTCGCACGCACTCGTAATAGCCTCTCAGAAGAAAATCTTATCCGCTTCTATAAAAACATGACTCTCGATCACTTCTCTTTTTTTGATTCAAATAGACCGCTAAGAAGTTTTTCATCAATCAAAAATGAGCTGTCCCTTCTTGACAAATTTCCGGATAAATGCGATTATAGTTTCTATGATGAGGCATTTGTTTCTTCGAGGGATTTGATAATTCCTTCAGCAAATCAAAACTCATTCTGGCATACTAAATGCGGAATCAAATCAATGAAGCTTGACGCACCGCATTATCCTTTTTATCTATGGAACAAATGGGAAAACATATTGAATGAATGAAATTGATAAAAACATTATTTCAGGAAATTTCAGCCGGTGCATACCGGACTACAATGCCCATGCTCATGTTCAGAAAATAATGGCGCAAAAACTTGAGACTCTCATTTTTGATAATTTCAATTTTAAAACAGACGGCATTCTTGAAGCCGGATGCGGTACAGGCTTTCTTACAGAAATATTATTAAAAAGAAAAAAGAAAAATATTACTGCAGTTGATATTGCCGATTGCTTTACGTGCATGAAAGAACTTTCGACAGCATATAACACTGAAATAAATTTTGTGCGCAATGATATAGAAGAATTTATGAAGGCAACACGGGACACATACTCCGCTTTTTTTTCCAATGCCGCTTTTCAATGGATGCATGACATGCCATCCCTTCTTCTTAACTTTTCTGCTCACTTAACAACAAACGGAATGCTCGCATTTTCGACATTCGGCCCTGATAATCTCTTCCAGGTACGCAATCTGACTAAAATCGGACTTCACTACATGTCTAAGGGTGAAATCGCCGAACTGCTCTGTGACAACTACAAAATTATTCATATTTCTGAAGAAACACAGACTATTTATTTTGATACACCTTTTGAAGTATTGAAGCATTTCAAAGAAACTGGAACAAATTATGCAAAGGAAAAGATAATGAGCAAATCAGAAATTGAAAAATTCGTTTATGATTATGAAGCCGCTTTTTCTGAAAATGACAAGTTTCCTTTAACATATAATCCGATGTATTTTGTAGCTGAAAAAAAATGAAAGATAATGTATTTTTTATAACAGGTTCGGATACGGGCGTAGGAAAAACACTAGCATCAGGGATTCTTGCCCGTGAACTGAAAAAAAACGGAGTGAAGGTAATTACACAGAAACCTGTTCAGACCGGTTCTTCTTTTCCGGCCGAAGATATAATCGAACACAGAAAAATAATGGATGTCAGCTTAACTGATGATGATCTCAATGGTAAAACTTCGTCCTATGTTTTTTCTTTTCCAGCCTCTCCCCATCTCGCAGCCGAAATTGACGGCAAGTTAATTGATATATCTGTCATCAATTCTCATACAAAATATCTTTCCGAAAATTACGACATAGTTATCCAGGAAGGTGCCGGCGGACTAATGGTTCCAATGACAAGAAATTTTCTGACAATAGATTACATTGCAGAAAACAATTTCCCCGTTATTTTTGTAACTAACTCCGAGCTCGGAAGTATCAACCGCTCACTTTTGTCACTCGAAGCAATAAAAATGAGAAAACTGAGACTCAAAGCAATAATTTATAATGAGTTTGATAAAACTGACAGCCGTATAACAAATGATACAGGAAAAATTATTTTTGAATTTGCGGATAAACTATTTAAGGATTTGTCTTTCATCAAAATTAACAAAGACCTCATGGATTCCGGCAAAAATAATATTTCCGCCGAAATCCCGAAAATCTTTAGTTTTTAAAATCAAATATCATCAGCCTTTATTTTTACGCCGAATTTTTTCAAAAGATTGTTCGATGCTATTTCAAGCTGTATCAAAGCTATGTTATAATTAACTTTAGCCCGTAAAGCAGCCTGACGGCTGTCAGTTCTTGCATCAAGTGCAGTTTTTACAGTAACAGCGCTGAAACGTCCTCTTCTCAAATTTGCAAGAAGCAGACGGTAATATTCTTCACTCTGAATACGTGCCCTTTCCATCGCCTTCATGACATTATAAGCCGCGTCAACATTTTCTATCTTATTCTTAACATCATTACGAACGTCTTTCTCATTTTTTTGAAGAGCTATTTTCGCCTGTTCGTACTTATATTTTGAGTCCCTCATGTTTGTCTTTTGTTCAGTGTCACCCAAAGGATAACTCATTGTAACTCCCGCCTCAACTGTCGGATATTTCACAGAAAAAGCATCTGAATATGCCGGAGAAAATTCATCCATTGCCGTTGACTTAACTGTAACTCCGGCTTTGAGAGAAGGAGCCTCCGAATTCTCATAGATTCCCATCTGAAGCTTTGCGTTTTCAACACTTAGCTTAGCCGAAATATAATCGTATCTCTGAGCCAAAGCAAGAGCAAGATAGTCCTCTTCTTTAAATGAAGGCGGATCTTCACAAAGAATGACATTTCCCATCTTCGCCTCGTCCACTTCCTGATTTAGAGCTGCGAGAAGCGTTCTAACGCTTTCTTTATATGTCTGATTGCTCATTTCCATAGAAGCTTCGGCATTTGCAACAAGGGCATTATAATAATTTAGATCGAATCTTTCTGCAAGACCCAGATTTACGTTTGTCGCAACTATATTTCTGACTTTTTTAGTTTCGTCGAGTTTGATTTTTGAATTATCATAATCCGATTTAGCTACAACAAAAGTCCAGTAATCAACTATGGCAGAAAGAATTACATTTGAAAGCTGGTATTCAGTTCCGGCTTTTTTTATCTCACCTGCGTTCTGAAGTATTTTTTCAGTACTGCGGTCGCTTTTTCCAAAAGAATTTTTCAGCAGTTCCTGCTGGAGCGAAACAAAAAGTACAGGAAGATTATAATCTGATGTCACAGTTGTATTTCCGTAAGGCATACTCTCAACATGTCCTTTCTGATGAGAAATCCCGGTACTCAGAGTTGTTCCTGTTTCAAAGGTTTTTGTAGCACTTGCAGACAAATCATAAGTTGTAACTTCTTTTCCGTTTTTTGCTTCAAGCGCCGGCGGATTCTTTGTCTTGGTATACGTTGCAGAACCTGTCAGGTACACCGCATATTTAACCTTAAACTTCTGATAATCAGAATCCGTCATAAGCAGTTCATAAGAAGCGCTTTTGACATCATGATTCTTCTCAAGTAAAAGCTTGATATAATCTTCAAGCGTTATAATGTTTCCATCCAGGGAAAAGCCGATTTCACCTATATCGGCCTTTTTTTCCTGAGAAACAAGCACGAAGGGCAATACCAGGCATGCGATCAGTATTTTCAGTATTTTCAGTATTTTCAGTATTTTCAGTATTTTCAGTTTTTTCATACTTTCCTCATTCTTAACTATTACTATTTCTTTTTTCTGTTAATCCGCTTTTTAGGCTCTTCCTTTAATTCTTCTTCAAAAACCGGTATAGTTTCAACTTCTGCCAGCGCAAGCTTTTTTGCCTCTCTGCGCAGATGAAACAAATGCTTGATATCTTCAGTGATTCTATACATGCATGGAACGAGAATCAAAGTAATCATTGTCGCAAAAATCAAACCATACATGAATGCGATTGAAAGAGGTCTGACAAAGTAATCTTTTCCTCCGATTTCAAGAACAGATGGAAGAAGTCCTAGAATAGTCGTTCCGGAAGTAAGAAGAACCGGTCTTACTCTTGAAACTCCCCCTACTACAAGAGCCTTTTCAAAAGGAACTCCCTTCTCTCGAAGATTCTGTATAAAATCAACAAGGACTGTTGAATTACTTACAATAACACCAGCCAGAGCAAATACACCCAGACAACCCATGAAAGAAAACGGCTGACCATGCAAAAACAATCCGAAGACTACACCAATCATTGAAAACGGTATCGCACTCATCAGAATTACTGCAACAGACACATGTTCGAAGTATGCAGAAAGCAGAATAAATATAACTGCCATCGCAATCAAAAAGAGAATTCCGAGATCCTTCATGCTCTTATCTGAATCTTCCTGCTCTCCACCATAAGCAAAAGCAGTATTCTGATATCTTGTTTCAATGTCCTTGAACTTTTCTTTCAGCATTTTATTGACTTCAAAAGAAGTTGTCTTTTTGATATCAATTTCCGCCTGAACCTGAACAAGTCTTTTGAAATTCAATCTGTTTATAAAAGCCACACCTCTCTTCTTTTCGATTGATGCAATTTTCGAAAGAGGAACAAGCCCGCCGCTTGAATTAGAAACCATGACATCGTTAAGACTGCTTATCGTTCTTTTGTATGCCATAGGGAATCTGACACGTATATCAACTTCCTCATCTCCGATCTTCGCGCTTGATGCAACAGAACCTTCAAATGAAGCATTTAAAGCCGTTGCAGCAGCAGTCACGGAAACTCCGGTGCGCTTAGCCATAACTTCATCAATCTTATAACGGAATTCATATTTTCCGTCTTCCATATCCATGCGGACACCATGCACTCCCGGAATAGTATTCAGATAATCTATGTACTCCTGAGCCGCCTTTATCATGGAAGGAAAATCTTCTCCTCGAATTTCCACGTTAATAGGTTTTCCGACAGGAGGCCCGAGTTTTTCCATTTCAATCTTAAGAAGGGCTTCTTTAGGAAGTGTTCCATCTGCAATCTTCTTATTAACTGCTTCATTTAAAAGCGCAGTAAATTCAGTTGCAGTTCTTTCCCTGTCCTGTTCCGGAGTCAGATAAATAACAATAGTCGACTTGTGAGAACCTTCACCCGGCTGGGGATCAAGAAGACCGAAATCTTCTGTACCTACTCTCGATCTTATAGCCTTCAGTTCACCTTCTTTGAATATCGAATTCGTGATGTCTTCAAGAGGTTTAACTATCGAAAGGTTTTTCCCAAGATTATATTCGTTCGGAAAATAACACTTAATGCTTATTTTTTCTTCTCCGCCGCCCGGCATAAACTGAAATTTTACTATTCCGCAGCCAATCATCAAAATACTTGAAACGAAAATAGAGAATAGCGCCATAAAAGTCAAATAACGGTGACGAATAGCCTTCTCAAGGAAAGCCTTGTATTTTCTCTGCATAAATCCGAAAAATCCGGGAGCAAAAACCAGCTCCGACTCATCAGGAAGAGCATCATGTCCGTGCTTGCTCGATAGAAACATGTTCAAAAACGAAGGAAGAATAAAGAGAGCACATATCTGTGAACCCGCGAGACAGATTAAAAGGACAATCGGAATAGCCTTTACGAATTTTCCGATAATACCTGTCAATATCGCAAGAGGCATAAAAGCCGCGAACACACAGCAGAAAGAAAGAAGAAGAGGCTTCCACACCTCGGCAATTCCCATGGCTATAGCATTGGTTTTTCTGTGTCCGAGCTCCATATATCTGTGAGTGTTTTCACTTACAACAATACTCGCGTCTACAATCATACCGAGAACCATTATCATACCGAACATACTGATAACGTTTATTGTTATGCCGAATCCGTTCATTCCGAGAAATCCGAGCATAAACGAAACCGGAAAGCAGATCGTTATAATGGAAGCCATTCTTATGCCGAGAAATACTATTATTATTCCGGCACAAAGAACAAGTCCAAGCAAAGCATTTGATATTACAGAACTTACCTGTCTTTCAGTATAATCGCTCTGATCGAGAAAAATATTATATTCTACATTACCAAAAGAAAATTTCTTGATATTCTCTCTGATTTTCTGAGACATATCGATTTCGTCATACTCTCTTTTCTTTTTAACCGTAAAAACAACAGCTGTCTTTCCGTTAACACGTTCGAAACTGTCAGCTTCTTCAACGGTATCTTTAACAGTAGCAACATCCGCTATTCTTGTAGTAAACCCGTAATCATTTGAGCTTATAACTGTATTCAATACTTCATTTATAGTCTGATACTGACCCTTTGTTCTGAGAATGTATTCTTTTTCATTTATGTAAAGAGAACCGCCGGGAAGATCAAGGTTTCTTAATTTAATAGCATTGACTATGTCATTCAGCGCAAGATGGTATTTTTCAAGCTTATTAGGGTCTGCTTCTACAAGCCACTCACGGTCAAAAAAACCGTAATCCTCGACTTCGGCAACTCCTTCAATATCTTCTAAAAAATCTTTAAATTTGTCAGCGGTCATACGAAGATCTTCGTATTTCACCGAATCATCTTTTCCGAAAAGTGCGATATCTACAACCTGGGTTTTGTCGAGCTTTAGCTCCTCGACAATAGGTTTTTCCGCATTCGAAGGAAGATCTTCAACGAGATCCACTGCGTCTTTGATATCGGTAACTATTTCCGAAGTATTCGATTGATTCATGTCGATATAAACAACTATCACCGACACGTTTTCAATATTATAAGAACGAACCTTATCCAATCCGCTGACTTCTTTTATTTTTTTCTCAATCGGCGTTGTAATAAGATTTTCGATTTCTTCCGGAGAACCTCCCGGATAAATCGTTTTAACCGTTACCATGTCGAAATTAACCTGAGGATATGCTTCTCTGTTGGTATTCAGAAAAGTAAATAATCCCGCACCGACTATCATTATAACTACAATGACTGCCAGCTGTTTCTGTCTTGATAAATAGCTGAAAAAGGCCCCCATCTTCACTTCCTCCAATATTTTCTATATAAACTAAACTTCGAAATTATCGCCTGTAATCTTTGACACTATTCTCATTACTCCGCCGAGTGTGCCGAACTTGTTGATTTTAACCGACTCTGCCAGTATTTCCAATGTAATTTTCTTGAGATCTTCAGGAAGAACCGTCACATTCGACTTGTCAGTCAGAATGCTGTTGATTTTATCAACCTGATAATTGTATACCGCTTTCTGAAAATCTCCGCCGTAAAAATCTTCACCCATAAACGATGATATCTTTTTCATGCCGAAGTGAATAATGTTGCCCTGAAAAATATCACACGCGAAAATAAATGAATTTGAAACTTTCATTCTTCCGGATTCAACTCCATCCGAAATGATTTTCATCAGATATCTTTCAGAATACAGCTTGTCATATTCTTCCATTAGATTTTGGATTTTAGTGCAGTCATCATCCGCCATGACTCGATGATAAAAACGGATAATATTAGTCGGATCTATGAGTGAAACTACTGCATTAAAACAAAAAACAACCAGATTAAGCTTCTGCTCAGGCAGTAGTTTTTCCGGATACGGAAAAATCTTTAATTCATCAATAACTCTGTAATCGAGAAAGAACTTCAAAACTTCATGATAAAGATTTTCTTTAGTTTTGAAATGGTAATGAAGAAGTCCCGATGCGACTCCCGCGCGTTTAGCAATTTCGCCGGTACGCGTACCGTCAAAGCCCTTTTCGCCGAATTCGGCAATTGCAGCTTCTAAAATTTGAATTTTTGCTTCTCTTTCGTTCATTTCATTGTCCACACAATCAATATGTTTGACCATTCAATCAGTTTGACAATAATTGTCAAGATTAATCCTTCAAGCTCACCTTTAGTAAACTATATGACGAAAATCTTTTTAACCTATTGCTATTAACCTTCATTCTTTCTGCAATTTTTCCGATAAATTACCAATGAGACGTTTTACTTTCATATTACTTGTGACAATATCACTTCTACCGTCGGTAAGTTCCGGGGAAAATTACCAGTATCAATACTTTAACCGCGACAAAGACAAATATGTTCCTTTTTCTGACTATATACCTCAAATCCGCCGGCATAACTACACCGTTCCGCATTTTCTTGAAGATTATTATCTATTATATGGAATGAAGCAGCATTATGATGAAAATTCTTTGCGGATGAATATTCTCAGAATGAAAACAGCGCTCGAATGCAATTTCAGGCATCCCTCAAACGCACTTATAAAAATTAATACCGAAGAAGAGTATCTTAAATACAGAAATCTTTTTTTTATGCACATAAATATGCTTTTATGCAGAGATTATCTTAAAATCGCTCTTCGTTATGACAAAAGAAAGATTTATTTCTACGATGCCGATCAGGCAAAAATGCTTTCCGACAGCCTTGAGGCGGCAAAACTTTACTATAAAGACGCTTTTCCGCACTGGTATGAGGCTAAGAAGTACGCAGAACAGGCATCTAAAATAAAAGTTACCACAGATCTCGGCTACATGGAAACCGAACGCTTCCGCATTATCAAAGGGGATCTAGACATGGAAAAAATCATAAAACGCGATCTAGCCTCCCTCGACAAAAAAATAGCCCAGCTGAAAAGCATGGAAAGCCAAAACTCAAGATAAAACCTCCGAAAAGATTGTTGACCGATATCGGTGCTAACGATTTACATACTCTTCTGGGAATATTTTATAAATTGTCCTGATTTTGGAGAGAAAGATGAGTAAATATTTTATACTTCTTGTGTTTTTATCAGCAATAGCCTGCTCAAACAACGACCCCCTAAAACCAGGAAATATATCAAGCAATTCCCAAATAGGTCTTGTTACCGAAAAATCATCAGCACTCAGAATTGAGCCTTTTATATATTCATCCAGAATAACAGACCTTCCCAAGGGTGAAAAACTCGAAATTCTGGATCTTTCAAAGAAAAAATCCGCAATTGCAAAATCTGTTGATTACTGGTATAAGGTCAAAACACAAAACGGCATTACAGGCTGGATTTTCGGCGCAAACATTAAAATCTTTTCTGCCGGAAGTTCCTTTTCCGTAAACAATTTCGAGGAACAGCTTAAAGATGAAGAATTCGAAAAACTTTCCACCGAACTTATTGGAAAATGGTGGAGTGTAAATACTCAGGAAGAATTCACTTCATATTGGATTGCATTATTCAAAAACGGTGAATATGAGGCAAAACATAAGGATTCAAACCATCTTTTCAAAGGAAAATATAAGATAGATGCCGCAACATCGACTATCAGCTTTGATGAAGGCACACCTCTCGGAAATGAATTCAAATTCACTGAACGCGGTCTGAATTATTTCATAGAATATGCTGATGACAAGAACAATTACCGTTTTAAAAGAATTTCCCTCAATCCAAAATCAGAGCAGGAAGTGGAAACGGTCGAAGAAAAAAAGGAATCAAATGAACCGGTTCCTGCTCAGGAGAATAATGATAAGAATCAATAAGTACCTTTCCACATGCGGTCTGGGCTCCAGAAGAAAAGTAGAATCATACATTTTAAAAAAACAGGTATTCCTCAACGGCTCCCCCGTTACTGATCTTGCCACGCTTGTTGACCCCGAACACGATACCGTAAAATGTGCAGGCCAGATAGTAAAACAGGTCAGCAAAAATGTTTACCTGATGCTGAACAAACCAAAGGGATTCATAACTACAGCAAGCGATCCGGAAGGACGCCCGACTGTAATGAATCTTCTTCCGCAGAGATATAAAGCTCTGGGCATTTTTCCTGTCGGCAGGCTTGACAAGGATACGGAAGGCCTTCTTCTTCTTACAAATGACGGTGAACTCGCAAACAGACTGATTCATCCGCGTTATGAATCAAAAAAGGAATATGTAGTAACTCTCGATAAGCCTCTGGAAGAGAAAGATAAACAGAGAATTGAAATGGGTGTTAAACTCAGGGAGTTTCACGCAAAGCCATGTACTATTGACATTATAGATAAGGAAAGCACAGTCATTAAAATGACAATTCACGAAGGAAAGAAACGTCAAATCAGAATAATTTTTAAAAAGTTTCAGTACAAGATAAAGAAACTTAAACGAATTTCCATGGGGCCGATTGTTCTTTCAAACGTCAACTCAGGCTCTTTCAGAGAATTGAGACCCAGAGAATTGAAAGATCTCAAGAAATATCTTTCAATAGAACCATGAACTTCTATTATCACAAACTCTCCCCTTATTTCGGGACATATCTCCTGATTCTTTCGTGTTTTCTCATTTTGATTTCCATAGCCGGATTCATTTTTCCGGTTAAAATTTTTCAGAAATGGGAAAAGTGGACTGAAAACAGTTTTTTCCGGCTTCATGGAGTTGCCCTGATTGCAGGCGGATTTCCTTTATTAAATTATAGAGGTTCAGTTTCCGGCACTGCACTTTTTATCGTCGGTCTGATTGTAATTTTCACTGCCCCCTTTATAATCATTTTCCCTGAACTTTTCAGAAAAGCGCTCGATGCTACAAAAGATGAATTTTCTGATAATGATAAAAAAGCCATCGTTTATACCGACAGCATTGTCCGGATTCTTGTTTCAGCGTTAATGATTTATGTAGTTCTATCAGAAAAATAATTTCCATATTCAAAAAACACAAAATCTGCTTGTCAAAATACTTCACCCTCTATTTATGGAAAACGTTTGCGCGAACTTGGCCTTCATAGCACAAAAACATATAAACCGAAGGCAAGGGTGGATATACAAATGGTAAGGAGATTATACCGCGAAAGCGAATTTTACAGCATTTTTATAAGGCTTGCAATACCTATTGCTGCGCAAAACCTCGTATCTTCATCGCTGAATTTAATAGATACTGTAATGGTCGGACGGCTCGGAGAAACCGAACTCGCCGCAACCGGAATCGGAAATCAGATCTTTCTTCTTTTGGTTCTTTTTCTTCTGGGAGCTTGCGGCGGCGGCGCTATTTACACAGCTCAATTCTGGGGTAAAAAAGATAAGGCAAATATAAAACGCATTCTCGGATTAGTTCTGATAATATCAATCAGTGCGGCGCTACTTACATTCGCAGGTGCTTTGATCTTTCCTGAACAGATTATCTCTTTCTTTTCAAAAGATACGCAGGTAATATATTACGGCGGAAAATATCTTTTTGCAGTGTCCTTTTCCTATGTGTTTTTCGCCATTTCTTCCGCGTACGGAGCAGTTATAAGAAGCACTGGCGAAGTCAAGGCTCCTATGTATATAAACATTGCAGCCATCGCCATTAATACTTTCCTAAACTATTGTCTTATTTACGGTAATTTCGGATTTCCTGCTTACGGTGTCGTCGGAGCAGCTATTGCAACAGTTATAGCACGCTTCATCGAAGCTGTTTCTCTTGTCTCTTTCGTTTATATAAAGAAACATGCAGTAGCCGGCAAATTAAATGAACTGTTTTCATTTTCGAGAAAACTCGTAAATGATTTCTCAAAAACTACATCCGCACTTGTGGCAAAGGATATGATCTGGGGAATCGGGATGACTATCTACATGGGAATTTATGCCCGTATGGGAACAGATGTAGTTGCTGCAATGAATATATATTCAACTATCCGCCAGGTGACTTTTGTTGCATTTATCGGTATGGCAAATGCCTGCCTTGTTATGGTTGGGAATCTCATCGGAGCCGGTGATGAAGTTAAAGCCTATAAGTTCGCAAAAAAATTCCTTAAGCTGTCGTTTATTGCAGGAATTATAATCGGACTATTTTTATTCATAGGAACGGATTTGATGCTGCTTCCATACAAGGTTTCATCTGAAGTTCTGGCAAACAGCCGAGGTATAATCCATGTATATGCAGCAGGAATGTCTATAATCGGATTCAACATGGTTGCCGTAGTCGGCGTTTTAAGAAGCGGCGGAGATACAATGTATTGCCTGATAATGGATACTGTAGCAGTTTATATTATCGGTCTTCCTCTGGCTTATCTTTTCGGATTATCTCTTGAAATGTCAGTAACAGTTGTAATGATCGCAGTCACAAGTCAGGAGATCTTTAAATTCATTCTTCTCTATTATAGATACCGTTCTAAAAAGTGGATCAACAATCTCGTTCACAGACTTTAATTTTTTAAATGAATAGCCGGCAGCCTAAAAAACCGACGGTTATTCATTCAATGTTTTCACTTCATACTTGCCCGGCACCAATTTATTAACTTCACATAATCCATTATTATCAGTTTTTCCGTAAACTTTTATTCCATTCGGACCAATAAGCATAAATTTGATATTTTTCTGAGGAATACCGTTTTCATCATCAATTTCAACTGTCATATCCATTGAAACAGATAAAATTCCGCTTTTTCTTTCATCGGTTCCGGCAGTTACAGTGAAAAAAAATTCAGGAATTTCCTCCAGGGGTGAATCCGGATCTTCCTCCCATCGGTAAGTCCAATTTGCATGAGCCTTCCCGTCAAAAGCACGTACTTCAAATACCGCAAAAGGTTTATCTGATGCAGTATCATCAGACACTTTCCATATGGTAAAAGTCACACTCTCAAAAGAATCATTAACTTCGGCAGAAAGAACTATTTCTTCTCCATCAATAGCAGAGTCCTTCCCCCATTTAAGATTTCTTATAGAATTTTCATAAAAGAAAATAGATGAACATGATAAATCAAAAACAAGCAGAAAAAAAACTCCGCTTTTGCAATAATGCATAAGACGCACAAAATCCCCCAAAAGAAAAGATGCTGTGTTAAGAATAATAAAAATCGATGGCTGAATAACTTTGCGGTATACTGTATTCAAAATCAATTCATATTTATTATTAGTAAAAATAATACAAAAAAAACTTGCAATACTACATGCGCGTATAGTATATGTCTTATGTCGCATAAAGAGGTTAACATGAACGGTTATGTATATTTCAAAATAAGCGAAAAAGAAGTAGTTATTTCAACTTCTGATACGGGAAGAAGAACTGTAATGATCAGAACTACAAGAAAAAATGACAAGACCAGAATTGCGGGAATATCTTTTGCGAAAATTGCACAAAAAAATACCGCTTAACGGTCTTGTGTGTGCCGAAGGAGGGACTTGAACCCTCATGAAGTTGCCCCCGGCGGATTTTGAGTCCGCTGCGTCTACCAGTTCCACCACTTCGGCTTTGTTTTGATTATTCAGGCTGAGGAATCTTATCTACTTCGATGTACTTTCCCTTTGCTCTTGCAACGATTTTTCCCATTTCGTTTTCGATTTCAGCTCTGTTTTCTATTACGCGCTTGTTTTTTTTGACATACCAGCCGCGCACATAGAGATTTTCGTTGATAAAAGCAGGTTGAAGATAACGTATAGTAAGTTCTCCTGTCAGCGCAACGGTATCCATATATTTGTTTACCATAATCATTGCTTCATCAAGGATTACCGAAACGATCCCTGCATGAATAATGTTCGGAGCCCCTTCAAGCTCCTGAGTTGCCTGGAATTCTCCGTAAACAGTCTTGGTATCTTCATCGAAACCAAGCTCTAGCCTCAAACCGCGGGAGTTTTCCTGTCCGCATCCGAAACACGTTTTATCTTCAAATTCTATCATAGAGCCATCAAACCCAATTTATCTAACCCTTGTCAAGGCTTTTTTACTTGACACAGATCGGGCAGAATACTGTTTTTCCATTAAAATAATCTATTAAAAAATGCTTAACACAGGAAATTTTAACAAAGATTATTTAACACAGCAGAAATACAAAAGAATAACTTGTGTTCAGTTCCTTCATCATATTTTAAGCTCATGTAAAATAAGGTTTCTTTAAAGCCTGTTTTCATTTCCTGATATTGACCTCCCGCCTGTATTGATTATGTTAAGCATATCAACTGAAGAAGGAGGTAAACATGAATAGAAAATTTAAAACTCTAATCTCTTTGTTTCTATTCGCACTATTTACAGGCGGAATTCTTTTAGCACAGGATGCCGCAAGCGAAGCTCCGGCAATTAATATTGCCCAGGTCGGCATGGATACCATGTGGGTAATGATTGCCGCATTTCTAGTTTTCTTTATGAATCTTGGTTTCGCTATGGTAGAAACCGGACTCACCCGTTCAAAGAACTCTGTAAACATTCTCGCAAAGAATTTTATAGTTTTCGCAATCGCTTCAATTTCTTTCTACGTAATCGGTTTCGGACTTATGTTCGGTAACGGAAGCGGATTTATCGGAAAAGAAGGTCTCTTTTTTATCGGTGGCGCTGATACAAGCCCTCTTACAGGAGACGCATATCAGGGAGCCTACAGCGCATTAAGCTGGACCGGCGTACCATTATTTGCTAAATTCTTTTTCCAGCTGGTTTTTGCAGCTACCGCAGCAACAATCGTTTCCGGAGCAGTAGCAGAAAGAATCAAATTCCATTCATTCATCATTTTCTCTTTTGTTCTTGTCGCTATAATGTATCCTATAACTGGACACTGGATATGGGGCGGCGGTTGGCTTGCAGCAAAAGGATTCTGGGATTTTGCCGGTTCAACAGTAGTTCATTCCGTAGGCGGATGGGCAGCTCTTGCAGGTGTAATTCTTCTCGGCGCTCGTACAGGAAAATATAAGGAAGACGGTTCAACAAATCCGATCTTCGGTCACAATATGGGTCTTGCAACTCTTGGAGCACTTGTTCTATGGTTTGGTTGGTTCGGATTCAATCCGGGATCAACAATGGCAGTTGGCGACGGTTCTGCTATTGCTCACGTTGCCCTTACTACTAATACTTCAGCAGTATTCGCAATAGCAACAGCAACTATAGCATCATGGTTAATTCAGAAAAAACCTGATCTTTCAATGATTCTAAACGGTGCACTTGCTGGACTCGTTGCAATTACCGCTCCTTGCGCATTTGTATCCGTACCGGCAGCTGCTGCAATCGGTTCAATTGCCGGAGTTCTGGTAGTATGTTCGGTTTACTTTTTTGATAAACTTAAGATTGACGACCCAGTCGGAGCTCTTTCTGTCCACCTTGTAAACGGTGTTTTCGGAACTCTTGCTGTCGGACTCTGGGCGAAAGACGGAATCACAGGCGCTGCAACCGGAAACGGTCTTTTCAACGGCGGCGGATTTTCACTTTTCCTCACTCAGCTCACAGGCGTTGCTGCAGTAGGAGGCTTTACTTTTATTTCTTCTTTCATTATATGGTTTATAATTAAAAAGACTTTGGGAATGAGAGTAAGCAAACGTGAAGAAATCGTGGGTCTCGATATAGGCGAACATGGAATGAAAGCTTATCCTGATTTCCAGGGCTTCCTTACGAAGTAAAAAGGAGGAAATATGAAACTTATAATAGCAGTTATTCAGCCGGAAAAACTTACAGATGTCAAAAACTCACTTACGAGAGCAGGCATCGGGAAAATGACCGTAACTAGCGCAATCGGATGCGGCCAGCAGGGCGGCTATACCGAAAACTACCGCGGTGTAATCACAGAAATCAATCTTCTTGATAAAGTCAGAATAGAAATAGCGGTTAATGAGAATTTCGTTAAACCCGCTATAAATGCGATAATTCAGGGAGCAAGAACAGGAAACATCGGAGACGGAAAAATCTTTGTTGTTCCTATGGAAGAATGTATCCGTGTCAGAACCGGAGAAACCGGCCACGATGCGATCGGCTGAAATCTTTCAGGAAAAAGCGGAATTCATTTCCGCTTTTTCTTTTTTTCTTCAGGCATTGTTTCCTTTTTTAAAAGACCTGCATACAACAAGAATCCTATACCTATAAATGACCAGGCAAGAGCTCTTGCTCTTCTTATAAATCCGATAGATACTCCGACAGAAGTTTCATAACCGAAATAAGAACAAGCTGCTGCATATGATCCTTCGCTGATGGCAAGATTCAAAGGAATAAAAGGAAGTACGATCGAAACAACAAGTCCGAACAGATAAATAAACAAGGCATTAATAAAAGACAGATTGGAAACAGAAAGAAATTTCATAATAAAATATACTTCGAATGTACCGGATAACATAACCGGAAGATAGTGCATAATTACCGAAATATAAAAATGATTAAGATTGCTCTTGCTTCTGAAGATATGTGCAAATTCTTTATCAATTTTTTTCAGAGAAGATCGTCTCTTCCGTGTGATAAATCTCTTTTGAACAAATTGAGGAAGAGAATTAACGACGTGAATCAGAAAATTTTTCTTTTTACTGATATATGATATCCCGTAAAATATCCCGCCGATTATGACTACGGCAGCGGCAATTACTGCCCAAAAAGGAATACCGAGCAAAAAAGCTGCAAGAATAATACCTGTCAATATTATCAAAAGATTGCCGATTGAATGCACGATCCGGTCAAGAAAAACAGAGGCAAGACCGGTATTCAATGGAACAGTATCCTTTATATAAAGTGCCTTTATCGGATCACCGGCGGCACCTGCCGCGGCATTTATCACAGTTGTAGAATCTCCGGCAATACGCGCGATTAAAAGCTTAATAAAACCTTTTAATCCCAGAGGATACATTATAAGTACACGCCAGCCGTAAGTCAGAAAGACATGATTCAAAAAATAGATAAACATAAGCAGAAAAAAGCCCAAACCGACAGATAAAATATCCGAAATAAGCTTATCAACTCCGAACACCGAAATCATCAAAACCAGCAAAAGAATTCCGATTGCCAAAAATATTTTTCTTGTTTTCTTCATAGTAATTGGGATTATGACCCGGTTATCCATCAAAGAGTCAATATATTTTCAGGTGAACATAAAAATGCAAACAGCGTTAATCAAATCATCGGCATCTCCTGTAAGATTGAAAATGTTCGGTCAGTTCTTAATAGAAAGAAATATCCGCATTTTATATCATGCCGGTTTTAAGAAAATTCTTCTCAATTTTACAACTTCGGATACAGAACTTTTTGAGGAAAAAATCAAAAGAAAACTTTCATCTCTCAATAATTTATCCATATCATTTACGGATAAAGACCCGAAAGAAGCATTTTTAGAACTAACAACCAATCAATTTATGTATCTCAATGCATTTTCTGAAAAATCAAACTTTATTAAAGATTCCAAAAATACAATTCTCAAACCGGATTCTTTTTACGAAATCAATGACCGCAAAACTTTAATCAACTCTGAGAAATATATTTCCAGTCATATCCGGCGTCAATCCGGAGGAATTGTCGCTCAGACAATAAACAAGAGAATATCTATTCCTTTAAGCCGTCTACTTGCACACGCCGGAATTCATCCAAACGTGATAACCCTGACAAATTATGCCCTGGGTCTGTTTGGAGTTTATCTTTTACTAGACACATCACATACTGCAAACATTGCCGCCGGTCTCATCATTCAGGCTGTTTCTATTATTGACGGATGCGACGGAGAAGTTGCAAGAATGAAGATCCGTTTTTCCAAACTTGGCGGAATTCTCGACACAGTCTGCGATCATTCCCTTGCAATTTTAATTATAGCAGCTGCAACCCGAAGAGTTTATATGGCTTTTAATATCGAAATATTTATTGTGATTTTTTCGCTGATTGCCCTCGGTGTAATTGCAATCATTGGATGGAATACAGTTTATCTCGTAAAATACAGCAGTTCATATTCTTTTTCAGGTTTCAGCAAGGAATTCCTCTCTCCTCTTTCTAAAACAAGTTTTCTTGCAAAACTGATATCAATATTACAATATTGCGTCAGAAAAGAAGTCTATTCATTATCTATTATGTTTTTCTGTTTTTTTAACGCAATAGTATATTATACTTTTCTTTTCGCCGTTTTCGGATCAGTCGGGTTCTTTTTGGTAAATATTCTATGTATTAAATATTTTCCGACATTGAAAAAACGGAACTAATATGAAAACTCTTCTTCTGCTTCGGCAAACTTGCGTGCGAGATCGGCTTTGTATTCAATGAGAGAAAAGGAAGTTGTAATAAAGAATTTATCATACCTGTACTTCATAAGCTCGATATATGACGCATAAGATTCACGGTATCTGCGCAGTTTGTATGAGGCCTCAGCAAAATAAAAGTAGTAAGACTTATCAAAATCCTTTGTCTTATTAATTTTTTTCATGGTCATATAACTTAGATATATTTTTTCACGGTAAAAATATATCTTCGACATTCCAAGAAGAGCATTGGGATTATCCGGCTCTTTATTGACTGCAATGGTATAGTATTTTTCGGCCATTGAATGTCTTCCGCTCAAAAAATATAAATCCCCGATGATTACAAGAGGCTCTGTATCAATTTTATTAAGTCTTGCTGCTTTTTTGTAATAAAACAATGCTTTGTCGTATTGAAAAGAAAGTTCATAAATTATACCTTTCTGTATGTAGAAAAAATAATACTGCGGCACCTGCTGAAGAGCTTTATCAATATTCATATGAGCTCTTGGGAAATTTCTGAGATGATAATAGCAAACTGAAAGATTATGTCTGAAAGGTATAAAAAGCGGAGACTTCTTAAGGCATTCTTCTAGAAATAATGCAGCTTTGTCGAAGTGTCCTTCCATCATCAGATCAAATGCTGAATTATTTGCCTTTGCTGCCGGAGAATCTCCGGTGCACCAGAACATATCCCCCTTCCTTAATATTTTTTCCGAAGGGAATTCCTCAACATAATCTCTGGCAATATCATCAAGAAGTTTTTTTAACACATCCGGATGATAATCGTCATAAGATATCAAAAAACCGGGTAGAAAAAACAGAAGAATTAATTTTTTCATCATCTACTGATAAAGATGACAGAAAACCTTCGCTCCGTCTATCGTTTTTTCACAAGGTGCAATTTCTGAGCAAATATTCATTTTGCGGGGACATCTCGGATGAAAAGCACATCCGGAAGGCGGGTTTTCCGGCGAAGGAATATCCCCTTCAATTGCCGCAAACGAACCATTGATCTTTGATGTATCGAAAGAAGAATCAAGAAGGGATTGAGTATACGGATGCAAAGCTCTTTCAAAAATATGGTTAACCGAAGCATATTCTACTACTTTTCCGAGATAAAAAACTGCTACAGAATCACATAAAAACCTGATAACAGAGAGATTATGGGAAATCATTATCGATGTCATTTCCGAATTTTCTCTTAAATCAGAAAGAAGATTGAGAATCTGTGCCTGAACAGACACATCAAGAGATGAGACAGGCTCGTCAAAAATTGTAAACTTAGGCTTCAATATTATTGCCCTGGCAATGTTAATTCTCTGTCTCTGTCCGCCTGAAAGTTCATGAGGATAACGCTTCAGGTATTCTGCAGACAAGCCCACCTGTTCAAATGCTGTTATTGTTTTTTCCTTAATCTCTTCCTTTGAAAGATCATGAAATATTCTGGCAGGTTCGGAAACGATATCCCCGCAGCGCATCTTTGGATTCAATGATCCAAGCGAATCCTGAAGAACAATGCTCATGTTCTTTCTGAAAAGTCTTAGCTCTTCTTTTTTAAGAGCTGCAATATCAGTGCCGTCTATTTCGATTTTTCCTTCAATGGGATTGTTAAGTCCCATCAGAGAAAGAGCCAAAGTCGACTTTCCGCATCCGCTTTCACCCACTACACCTAAAGACTCGCCTCTCTTTATCCAGAAACTAACCCCGTCAAGAGCACGTACTGTCCGAACTTTCCCGAATAAACTGCTTTTATGATAATATTTTTTTAATGAATCTACTTTAATCATAAAGAAATAATTCTCTCCTGCATAAAAGAGTCAAACAGATTTTATCTATTCAAATCCCTTCCTGAAGAATTCATATATTGATTTTAAAACAGATTTAAGAATCTGACAAACCTGCCTGAGAAGTACGATCCAGACTATCAAAAAATGTTTGCATTATCAGTTTATTATGATGAAATTGCCGGAGTATTCATTTTAAAATATTTATTATTTTAAAATACTTGTCAGCAGATTATTTTATTGTAACTGTTTGTTAAAATTGAGTTCAAATCAACATAAGACCGGTGTTAATTATGAAAAAAATTCTCACAGCAATTATTTTATTATCAGCGACAGGTTGTATCTCAATTTCAACCTCAAGACATCTTCAGCCTTACCGCGAAAATATTATAAGAAACGGCAATGATTCAAAAATACTGGTAATTCATATTGACGGGATTATTTCTGATTCTGTTTCAAGCGGAAATCCTTTTAATTCTGCAGAAAAAATTCCTCTGACTGCCGGCATAAAGGAACAGCTTGATTGCGCCGAAAGAGACAAAAGCATAAAAGCTCTGATACTTATGATAGATTCTCCCGGCGGAGAAGTCACTACCTGCGACATTATCCATCATGAAATAACTTTGTTTAAAAAACGCACTTCTATACCGGTAACAGTATTAATGGGTTCAATGGCCGCATCAGGAGGATATTATCTCTCTATGACCGGAGATAAAGTTATGGCTCATCCTACAACAATAACAGGAAGCATTGGAGTCCTTATTTCAAAGCTGAGCATGAAACAGCTGATGGGAAAAATAGGAATTGAAGATGAAACGGTAAAGTCCGGCGCAAACAAAACCATGGGAAGTTTCTTCAAAAACATGAGTGATGAAGAAAAATATCTTTTCCAGCAAATCGTCGATGCCATGTATGAAGGATTTATAAAGGTAATTCTTGATTCACGTAAAGATCTCAAAGAACAGGATCTGAGAAAAATTGCCGACGGACGTATTTTTATTGCAAAAGATGCACTCAAATACGGACTAATCGATGAAATCGGATACTTCAACGACGCTGTTGCTTCAGCCGAAAAATCTGCAGGAATCGAAGGAGCCAAAATAATCACTTATGTACGGCCTGATTCATACCGCCCCAACGTTTATGCCGGAGCCTCAATAACGAACGAAGGAACAATTAATGTGTTATCAATTAATATGGACTGGTTTACATCCAAGTACGGTACACGCTTCATGTACCTCTGGAAGGATTAATAATTACTTTGTTTCTCTTTCAAGTCTTTCTAGATAAGCAAAGGCCTCAGCATTTGATTTTCCGCACATCTCATAAGACGGCTTAAGACCGGAGCATACTTCCGGTCTTTCATTTTTACCGAAAAGCCGGCACATATTATTCTCATCAAGCTGAATGCACCTTTCACCTGCTTCTTTGCCTTTCGGCATACCCGGAATCGGCGAAGATATTGAAACAGCGATGCAACAGGCTGCACAGCCCGGGCGGCATTCTTCACTTCTGAAAACTGTGTTTTTATTCATCTGAATCAAAATTTTTGGAAAAACAGCAAAAACGGTCAAGATTCTTTTGTTTATATTTGTTAATCTCGAATCATCAATTTCTGGAGAAACAAATGGAAACATCAGTACAAAAAAGAACTTTCAGACACATCGTCCTGGAAGGAGACAATTATGAAATAGGCAAAAAGCAGGGAGAAGAACTGCTGTCAGTTCCTGAATTTGTTAAATGGTATACTTCACCTCCTGCCGGAAAACAAGCATTGAGCGATAATGATTATACAGAAGCTGTTACTTTTTTTGAAAAGTTTTGTCCGGGAATCAATGCTGAAATAGAAGGAATGGCTGACGTCTTAAAAGTTCATCCTAAAGAAATAATTTATTATGCATTCACTCATTCTCCAAAAGGAAACTGCAGTCACTTTGCTCTTCTTCCCGGCATAACACGAAACGCTCATACCATGGTCGGCAGAAGTTATGAATGGAATGACACACAGGATGATTTTAGAATTTGCACCACTAAAGTTAAAGGTAAATCTGCCCATCTTGGCTTATCTCTATTAATGCTGGGACGCATTGACGGAATAAACGAACATGGTCTATCTGTTACTATGAGCTCAGGTGCACCGATGCGGGAAATAAACGCAGAAGGGATTAAGTTTTGGGCACTAATCCGTTCGCTTCTTGATAACTGTAAAACAACTGAAGAAGCTGTTCAAACTGTTTTGAACACTCCTGTTTCTTTTTATTTAAACCTGATAATCGCAGATAAAAACGGAACAGCTGCGCTTGCTGAAATCGCCTCTGAAAAAAAACAACTCTTACGGATAAATGCAGAATCAGAAAAACAATACGTTCATTCAACAAATCATTTCACTCTTGACGGAATGACTCAGGAAACCACAAGAAGAATGAAACATTCGGTAAACCGCTATGAGGCAATTGAACGCCGGCTTAACAATTCACTTCCGAAGGTATCGCACTCGGACATTAAAGGAATTCTTTCTGATAAAATGCCGGACGGAGTTGCCTGCCACCATTATTCAGATACACTTGGAACACTCTGGTCGTTCATCTTTGATTTAAATGAAATCAGTGCTGAAATATGTTTCGGTTCGCCTCAGGTAAATGAATGGCACAGATTTGATCTTTCCGGCAAACAGATTAAAACTCATTATGAAGCCAAACTGCCGAACGAACAGGCCGATCCTTCAATATGGGCGATTGTATAAAATCTGTTAATACCGGAAATCATACCGATTTCCGGTATATTATCAATTACTCCCAAAATATAAAATAACTGGCACAGTCTTTCAATATCTCATTCATTCCGTTTATCTCTAAACATCATCAAATCTGGCAACAATTAAACAATAATCTCAATTTAGCTTGACAAATATTCGCCATTGTTAGTTCTGTCTAACATATATGTTAGACAGAACTAACTTACAATAACAAATCAAGGAGGTAAAATGCAGTTTAAAATCAGAGATTTTTCTGTCGGAGAATCCGGTGAAATAACGGGATATGATTCATCTGATTCTTCCTATAGAAAAAAACTTTTATCAATGGGTCTCACTAAAGGAACGGTCGTTACAATTACTAAAACCGCACCGCTTGGTGATCCAGTCGAACTTAGCGTTAGGGGATATAAACTTTCTCTACGCAAAGCAGAAGCAGACGTTTTAGAATTAAGGAGGCAAAACAATGACAGATAAAAAAACAGGCAATAAAGTCATAGCCATTGCCGGAAATCCGAACTGCGGAAAAACAACTCTTTTTAATTCTTTAACAGGTGCGAATCAGAGAATAGGAAACTGGCCGGGAGTAACTGTTGAGAAGAAGGAAGGAGTAATGAAAACTCCAAATGGAGAAATTACGGTTGTTGATCTTCCCGGAATATATTCTCTTTCAGCCTCATCCGAAGACGAAAAAGCAGCAAGAGATTATCTTCTTTCGTTTGAAGCCGATCTTGTTGTCAACATAATCGACGGCACAAATTTTGAAAGAAATCTTTTTCTGACAACTTACCTCATCGAAATGAATATTCCTGTGATTGCAGTTATAAATATGATGGATATTGTTATCAGAAAAAAGATGACTATTGATACCGAACATCTCTCCAAACATCTCGGCGTACCTGTTATAGCAATAAGCGCAACAAACAAGAATGATGTTAAAACATTATCCTCTTACATAACGGACAATATAGGAAAAATCAGTCCTTCACAAAGCCGTATTTCATATCCTGCTGAAATGGAAAACATGATCAGCAAAACTGAATCATACTTCAACAAGGAAAAGGCTTCGAGGTTTAAAGCAGTTAGCTTTCTTGAGGGATCATTCGTTTCAGATAAAACAAATTCAGACTCTCTTATAAAATTATCAGAAGAAATATACTTAGTTGAGAAAAAACTCGGCGATAAAATCGACATGATAAGCGCCGACAGCAGATATGCTTTTATCCATGGAATTTCAGCTGATGTAATTAAAACAACCGGTGTAAGCTATTCATTCACTTCGAAACTTGATTCTCTTGCTCTTAACCGTTTCCTGGGAATTCCAATTTTTTTATTCGTGATGTATTTGCTGTTCTGGTTTGCGATCAGTGTAGGCGGAGCTTTTATTGATTTTTTTGACATTGCTTTCGGCGCTGTTTTTGTAGACGGTTTTGCTCATCTTCTTGCTAAAGCCGGAGCTTCAGAAATACTCACAACTTTTCTTGCTAACGGAATAGGCGGAGGTATTCAGACTGTTGCAACATTTGTTCCGATAATCTTTGCCATGTTTTTCGGTTTATCAATTCTTGAAGATTCGGGATATATGGCAAGAGCAGCATTCGTCGTTGACCGCTTCATGAGATTTCTCGGTCTGCCCGGAAAAGCATTCGTTTCTATGATAGTCGGATTCGGGTGTACAGTCCCGGCAATAATGTCTACTCGGACACTCGAATCAAAAAAAGACAGATTGCTTACAATTTTTATGAGTCCTTTCATGTCATGCGGAGCAAGACTTCCGGTCTATGTTCTTTTCGGCGCCGCTTTCTTTCCTGCATCATCAGGATTAATGGTTTTTTCACTTTATCTTTCAGGAATAATATTGTCTGTTCTAACGGGTTTTCTTCTTACGAAAACAATTATGAAAGGTGAAGCTTCGCATTTTATAATGGAACTTCCTCCTTATCATCTTCCGCGTTTCAGACATATAATGATTCATACATGGAACAGGCTGAAACTTTTTATTCTCAGAGCTGGTTCTGCTATCATTACGATTGTAGTAATCCTCTCTTTTCTCAATTCAATCGGAACAGACGGAAGTTTCGGGAACGAAGACTCCGACAAATCAGTTTTATCTTCTATAAGTAAAAAAATTACACCGGTATTCTCTCCTATGGGAATCGAAGAAGAAAACTGGCCTGCAACGGTAGGTATTTTTACAGGAATATTTGCAAAAGAAGCTGTTGTCGGAACATTAAATTCTCTCTACTCAGCAAATTCATCTGAGGCAAAAGAGACACCTTCTGAAGAAAAACTTCATGAGGAATCATCAGAAATCGTCTCTGATAACTCCGAGATATCACCAGATACTGAAGAAGAATCATCTATATCTGGTTCTCTAAAAGAGGCT
>DAOMHE010000005.1:0-15670 GCA_035430785.1 Spirochaetota bacterium
ATAATCTCAGACTTTCGCCACCCCGTCGGATAATTCCTTTTATTCTGAAAATGAAACTGCAGTCAAGCAAAAAGCTTCAGGTAAAATCATGAATTGATAAATGAAAAAACGTCCTTCTTCCATCTTGCAGGACTGCTTGAAAAAATAGTTTCATGCTCCGCATCATCATATTCTAGCAAAACCTTCTTTGATGGAATATTATCATAGATAAGTTTCATTTCATCTTGTCCGACCCTGTTATCGAGTTTTCCATGTAGAAGCAAAACTTTTGATTTCATATTAACAGCATAATCAGACGGATTGTGAGAAAAACCCCAGAACCCGTGCTGAACACCTCCCCAGAAAACAATCATACCGGCAATAGGAAACTGAGGAACACCAAGAAGATTAAATCTATTGCATACAGTTCGATAAAGTGTACTAAAAGGGCATTCTAGAATCACAGAGGAAGGCGATATTGAGTAATCACTGACTGCTTTCATAATTGCAGCTGCACCCATCGAAAAACCGAAAAGAATGATGTTTTTCTCTTTCTTAGCAACATAATCATAACATCTTTTCACCTGTTCCGATTCATCATAACCAATCGTAGTTTTATCGCCCTCTGATCCGCCCGCTCCCATAAAATCAACCAACAAAAATGAAAAACCTTCAGAAGCAAAAGCTTCAGCACGATCAAGCATATTTGATTTCTTTCCGCCGTATCCGTGAAAAATAATAACTGTTCCTTTAGACTTCTTACAATTGAACTCCCAACATTCAATTTTAGGATTATTTCCAATAATTATTGTTTTATAATCATAAGAAGGAAACTTAATATTTTTAGTCCGCGGTTTCTTCAGTCCAAAAACAAGTGTCTGAAGTTTATCTTTCATACTTAACGAAGCAATATCAAGAGGAGCATCTTTTTCTTCGCCCTCATAATGGGTGAAACCATAGGACTGAATAAATGCAATCACATTCATAAATAAAAAAACAATGAAGATAATAATCAGCGTTTTTCTTAATCTTTTCATTTTACTCTCCACAACAGACAATTAATTCTTTTCAGAATTAATTAGGTCAACATAATAAAAAAACCGAAGATGATATCTTCGGTTTTTTTATTTAACATCTGATTTTATAAATCAGTTAACTTTAATACATCCGTTTTTAATTTCAATATTGGCTCCGTCTTTTACTGTAACGTTTCCGCATGATGTTTCGATAACGCATGTATTATCTCCTCCCTGTATAGTTACAGTGGAAGTTCTGCTGCTGCCGAATTCAACAGTTTTCGAAGATCCGGAAATTTTCACCTTCATGACATGTGTATTTGAGTCTTTATTGTAATATCTGATCGTTACTGCTGCATCAAGAAAAGCAGCCGAAAACAATAAAGCTGATACTAATAAAACGATTTTTTTCTTCATAGTATATTCACGGATTTTAATTCCGCTATCTCCCTTTTTTTATGATTCAATATTTATAAATTATCAGATAAAATAAGTCAATTCCAATTTAAAACTAGCGAGTAATTCATAAAGTTTGAAAAAAATAAATATTAATATTGTTGAGTATTTATACAAATGTTTTATCAATGATTAATCTAATAATAAGGTCTTTTATGATGAAATATATTATTTCCATTCATTTGGTAATTAAGGAGCATATATGATAAGACAATGCAGAGATAATGATTTAAATGATATTTATGAAATAATTAATGATGCGGCTTCTGCCTATAAAGGAATTATTCCTGCAGACAGATGGCATGAACCTTATATGAGCGAATCTGAATTGCGCGAACAGATTTCTGACGGAGTTAACTTTTCATGCTATACAGACAATGATGAAATTATTGGAGTAATGGGAATTCAGGATAAAGAAGAAGTCAAGCTGATCCGTCACGCATATGTCCGGACGGCTAAACGAAATATGGGAATCGGCAGAATACTTCTGAAACATCTTATTTCTGATTCCGACAAGCCTGTCCTTATCGGAACGTGGAAAGATGCCGTTTGGGCAATAGCATTCTATCAGAAAAACGGCTTCTCTCTTGTTGATGAAAACGGTAAAAATCTTCTTCTCAAGAAGTTCTGGGGTGTACCCGAAAGGCAGATAGAAACATCAGTCGTTCTTACTGATGGAAAATTCGATCTGAGCTCTTTATGAAGCTTGACCGGCTTTTATCAATTGTTGTTATTCTTCTGAACAAAGACAGAGTCAGTGCAAAAGAACTCGCTTCAAGATTCGAAGTAACAACCAGAACCATTTACCGCGACATCGACTCAATAAATATGGCTGGCATTCCCATAATCTCTTATCCCGGAAACGACGGCGGTTTCGGGATAATGGAAAACTTCCGTCTTGAACGCCATATCTTCACAGAAGAAGACATAATTGAAGTTCTTTCAGCATTGAAGGGGATGACCGGCCTGATTCACAGCGAAAGAATAAGAAGCGCTGCCGATAAATTTGCAAATATGATTGAAGGGAAAAAAGGTGCAGACTTTTTTGATGACGGAATAATCATCGATATCAATCCGTGGGGATCAAAAAGCAGAATTGATTCTGATTTCCGAACTATTTATTCGGCTATACTATCCAGAAAGAAATTATCATTCAGCTATAGCGATTATAATGGAAAATGTTCTTCAAGAACAGTTGAACCGATCAGTCTGGTTTTCAAAGCCTATTCATGGTATCTCTATTCATATTGCCTTGAAAAGAATGATTATAGAATTTTCCGTCTATCAAGAATCAAAAGCATAAGTGTATCAAAAGATACATTTACCGGAGAAAAAAGAAAGTATCAGTCAGATTATTCTATTAAGCCGGATACGGATATAACTATCCGTTTCAAAAATTCCTTTGAAACACTCATCTCTGAATTTATTCCTCAAAGCCGGATTGAAAAGTCTGCCGACTTTTCAACAATCACCTTTAAAGCACAAAACGAAGAATGGCTTTATAAAATTCTTTTAGGAATGGGAAGGGACATAGAAATCGTTTCCCCGAAAGCAGTCAGAGAATGTTTCATAAAATACTTAAAAGAAATATCTTCAAAATATTCTTCTACTTAATTATCACTTCAAGTGCGATGTCTATAAAACTTTTGAATGAAGCCGGCATATATATTCCTAAAATAATAACTATCGAAACAAATATAATCTGCGGAATATAATTCCTCAATGAAAAGCGCTTCTTATCAATATCCAAAGGAGCTTCTCCAACACATATTTTAAGAAGACCGAAAGCCGCACCGTAAACAACAGCGGCCAGAAGTACAAAGAGAAGTATAATGAGACCATAGGATTCTTTTTGCATAAGTTCCTTAAAAAGGAGAATTTCGCTGACAAACAATAATCCCGGAGGTGAAGCGATAATACAGAAGAATGAAACTATCCATATTATTGCAGATAATCTGTCAGTCGAAATTAATCCGCTTACATTGAATATTTCTTTACTGTGATACCTTCTATAAATATTTCCGCTTGTAAGAAACAATGATGCTTTTATTAAAGAATGTCCAAGAGCATGAATAAGAGCCGCAAATAAAGCGCCTCCTCCGGCATAAAGACAAAGAGAGAGAATGCCCATATTTTCAATAGAAGAGTAAGCAAGTAATCTTTTATAATTTTTTGTTTTTTGAACAAAAACAGCTGCCGTTAATACTGAAAGAACCCCCATAACTAAAAGAAGTTTCGATGAAAAAGATCGTATCCCTGCAAGCTCTGTAATTCTTGTAAGTTTCATGATAGCGAGAAAAGCTCCGTTTAAAAGAGCACCTGAAAGCATTGCGGATACAGGCCATACAGCCTCAGAATGAGCGTCCGGAAGCCATGAATGAACAGGAGCCAGTCCCATCTTTGTTCCGAATCCGATCAAGGCGAAAGTATATCCGAATTTCAGCCATGTCTTATCCATCAGTGGTGCATTGATATTCATCTCAGAGAAAAAAAGATTCACTGAATGTGTAGATGCGGCAGAAAGGAAAATTATTCCTATAAAAGCAAATGCAACTCCAATAGAGCAGATAAAAATATATTTCCATGCTGCCTCAATCGAAGAATGCTTCTTCTCAAAATAAATCAGCATCGCGCCTGAAAGTGTCGTTGCTTCAATGAAAACCCACATCAGACCAAGATGCCTGCTCATAAGAAGAGCGTTAACCGCAAATACAAAAACAAGAAGATTGAATGCATAAAAAGAAGAATCTCTTTTATCTCTTTCTCTAAGCGCATCTATACTGTGGAAAGAACTTCCTATAAAGAGAAAACCTGTAATGATCAGGAATAATCCGCTTAAATTATCAACTGCAAAATATTTTTCAGTTCCGTGATAAAGAAAACTGAATTTGCCGAAAACAAGAAAGAAAATAATAACAGTCTGAACTATTGACCAGACTGGCAGAATGAATACAGAAAATGTTTTATTACGCAAAACAATCGACATTAAAGCAAGCAGAAGCGGAAAATAAATAAGTAATTCGTACATATCAATCCTTCAATCTTGAAATATCATCAATATCATGCTGATCAAAATTTGTTTTGATTCTATTAATAAAAATGCCGGCCAGAAAAACGCCGATAAAAATATCCATGGATACACCGAGGTTAACTATAAACGGCATTTCTTTTGCAGCAGAAAGAGAAAGCAGAAATATTCCGTTTTCAAGAATCATGTATCCCATAATATGTGTTATTAATTTCTTTCTGGTAGCGATTATAAAAAAACCGGTAAGCATTGCTGAAATAGAAATTCCGAAATAAAGAGGTTCAAGGACTGCATTAGATGAAGCAGAAAGATAAGCAGATAGAAAACCTAGAGTTAAAATTGCCGTTACGATAAAAAGAGAAGTGAAACCGGAAAAATATGATTCAACATCGCTTTTAATCTGATTCTTCCTTATAGTCTTAAGAAGAAACATCGGTATCAAAATCGATTTAAAAAGAACCGTTTCAACACCTACAATTATTATTGAAGAGAAAGAAATAACATGAGCGTTTCCTGCTGCTATCAAAAACAGAAGAATTCCCTGCAGCATCAGCATTTTGATATAAGATTCCAAACGGGCGGTTGTTGAAATGTAAAGGAGACTTACCCCTATTAGAACAGCGGCTATCGCGCTCATATTACACCTCTGAATATTTTTAGGAAGGAAATCGCCATAACGAAAATAGCAACAGAAACCATTGTAAAAACAAAACGCGGAACATGACTCATCTTAACTCTTGCAAAAACAGATTCAATTGCTCCTACAACAAGAGCACATCCGGCAATAATTACTAAAAAGAGAATTATATACCTGTAACCCACCGTCTCCTGAGGAATCAATACAGAAGCAATGATTGAACTTATCACGCACATCTTGAGACCGGAAGTATAATTTATTATAGCCAGCGACGGTCCCGAATTATCAAGAACCATCACTTCATGAATCATTGTAAGCTCAAGGTGTGTCTTCGGATCGTCAAGAGGAACCCTTGATCCTTCAGAAAGAAGCATTATGAAAAGTGCAACTATTATCGGTGCGCCTGTAATAAAGCTCCATCCGGTTGAACCCTGTATGACACTAAGAATCTGCTGAAATGAAAGAAACCCCGTCGCATATACTATAGTTGTCAAGAGCATCATATATGCGGGTTCAACAAATGAAGTAAATGATGCTTCACGTGCGGCGCCCATACCTTCGAAACTGCTTGCTGTATCCATCGCTCCGGCTATTGAAACAAACTTTGAAAGACTTAGAAGATAAGCAAAGAAAATGTAATCTCCGTCAAAGCTGATTATAGATATTCCGTATGGTCCGGGAACAACCAAAGCAGAAAAAACAACCGCAACAAAAGATACAACAGGGGCAAAGAAAAATACAAAAGTTGTTTTTGAACTTATAACTTCTTTCTTTTTTAACAATTTAATAAAATCATAAAACGGCTGTAATACCGGAGCCCCTTTTCTTCCGCACCAGATATTTTTCAGCTTATTGATTAATCCGATATAAATGAAAGGAAAAATAAGAATGTAAATACCAAACACAGCATATTTCAAAATTGTATCTTTCATTTCAGGCTCCCGCGATAATCCAGATTACGGCTGCAAGTGCAAAAAATAATCCGTATAGAACATATATCTGAGTGTTTCCCATCTGAATATTCGAAAAAACTGACAGCGTATGACGGAAGTATTTCATCATGGGATAATATATTTTACTTTCAAAAATATCAAAAAATCTGGCAGCAAAAAAAGCTTCACGAGGAAAGAGTCCTGAAGCAGAAGCTTTTTTGTCTTTCTGCTGAAGAATTCCTGAGATTGATGATGAAAAATTTTCTGAAAATCCGAAACCTGTATATTGAATACGGCTTGAAGGTTTATCATATCCGCATCCCCATGTATCTGAAATTCTGACTCTTCCTTTAGAAAGAAAATATCTAATTAAACATAAAACAAGTATAGCTGACGAAAGAAGAATCGAAACATACGAAAGCTTTTCAAACAGCTTCGAAATATATCCGAATGAAGCATAAAATTCCATCCCGAAAATATCTAGCAAAGGTCTTGAAACAAGCTTAACAAGAAACTGAGGGAAAATTCCGCTTACAAATGAAATTAAAGATAAAGTTATAAGAGGAAAGTATGAGAATGCGGACTCTTTTTCAAATTTGTGCTGTGACCTTTTTTCTCCCAGAAAAATAACGCTGAAAGCTTTCGCAAATGTTATCAAAGCTATTGCTCCGCTCAAGGCCAGAAGAGATATCGCAAGAACACTGAAAGCAACATTTCCGGCTGAAGGATTTTTTACTATGGCTTTTAGCAAACCGATATAAATTGAGAATTCTCCGGCAAAGCCCGCAAAAAGAGGAATCCCGCAAATTGAAAGTGACGCAATCAGAAAAGCAGTTCCCGCAACAGGGGCGTATTTCATTAATCCGCCGAGTTTTTCAACATCACGTGTGCCGGTTATATTTTCCACAACTTCAGCAGAATAAAAAAGAAGAGGTTTAAAAATTGAATGGTTCAGCGCATGTATTAAAGCGCCGGCAAAAGAAAAAATGCCGGCTGTTGTATACCCGTAATGAAAAGAAATTATTCCGGAGCCTATTCCTATTCCGATTATTCCCATGTTTTCTATACTTGAATAAGCTAAAAGACGCTTAATATCACGTTGAACAAATGCAAAGATTATTCCGTAAAAAGTGGTCGCAAGTGAAATTCCCAAAACAGCATAGCCGCACCATAAAGGAATTTCACCGAAGGAAATGAAAGTTCTCATAATTCCGTAAATACCAAGTTTCATCATAAATCCGGAAAATGCAGCTGAAACATGAGCGGGCATCTCAGGATACAGATGCGGCGCCCATGGATGAAATGGAACAAATTCAGCCTTAAAAGCAAAACCGCAAAAAAGAAGAATAAACATTAATCCTTTAAATTGATGAGGAGCCGAGAAAATAAAAGAAGAAGTATCAGCAGAAATATATAAAAATACTCCTAAAAGAATAAACATTCCTATATGCATTGCAGCAAGATAGTTTATTTTAAAAGGAAAATCTTCAATTTGACTATGATTAAGCATAACTAAAGCAAACGAAGAGAGAGTCATTATTTCCCAAAGAGAAATAAAAACAATGCCGTGAGAAACAGTAACTGCTAAAATCATCGCCGCATAAAACACGGGTAAAAATAAAAAATCAAACCTGCTCGAATGTTTCTTTTTTACCGAATTAATATATGAAGAATATGAATTAAAAATGAAACCGCATGAAAGAATCAAAAGAAAAAAAGCAGACAAAGAATCGATCTTAAATAGAACTTCTTTAAAAGGAAACGAAAACATTAACGAAATGGCTTCTTCTGTCACGGAAGTAAAAAGAAGATAATTCATTGAAGCAAATAATATTATAAATGATCCCGCAATGATAAAAAGAAAAGAAACAAGTTTTGAAATCTTTTTAGGAAGAATAACAGACAATATTCCGCCTGTCGAAAAAAGAGCAGCCGCTAAAAATATCTTATTCATACTTTTTACCCATGAACCTTATTAGCGCATTAATAAACGTTAGAGGATGAGGCGGACATCCCGGAATATAAAGATCAACTTTGTGTTTTTGGAAAAAACTTCTGTCAATATCCGGGCTTTCCGCAAAAAGTCCTCCGCTGACAGCACATGTTCCCATTGCAATTATAATCTTAGGTTCAGGCACAGCCGAAAGAGTTTCTTCAAGTGCATAACTCATATTGACTGAAACCGGTCCGGTAATTACTATTCCGTCCGCATGACGGGGAGAAGCAGTTACTTCAATTCCGTAACGACCCATATCAAAGTTGACATTCCCGCAAGCATTAAGTTCCATTTCGCAGGCATTGCATCCTCCGGCCGAAACTGAACGAAGCTTTAAAGACCTGCCGAAAAGGCGTTTTATTTCCTTTCTTGCATTAATCGAACTTGAAAAAAATGATTCAAATTTATCGCCTTTTTGAATTACTAATTTATCTCTTGAATCAGTTCCAGTTTTATGCTTGTTTGAAAACTGTATCTTGCTTCCTTTATCTGCACACTCTCCGCAAAAATTACACTTTCCTAAATCAAGCGACATTTTGTCCGAATCAATTGCCGAAAGAGGACATTTCTTTGCTATATGAAAAAAGTCTTCAGTTGATGCTGATTCATCTATTAAAGGAAATCCTCTGAATCTTTCATCAAGAACAGATCCGGTTATACTTCTGACATATTGAATTCCGTGACGCTTTCTAGCATAAAGAAAATCAAACATAAATCCTCACAAATCAAATCCGCAATACGACAGATTAAAGCTCTTATTGCATACTGGAAAATCAGAAATTCCATTATCTCTGACAGCTAGCTCCAATGCGCTCCAGTTATTGAAAGACGGATCTTTAATTTTATAAAACTCCGGAGCTCCATTTGAATCAGTTAAAAGAATGTGAGCAAGCTCTCCTCTCCATGCTTCAACCATTGAAACACAGATAGAGTCCGGCTGAAGAGGAAAATGTTTTTCCTTTCCGCAAACAGATAAATCATTTTCTGATAATATATTAATAGCTGTTTCAAGAGATTCAACAGCTTCAAGATAACGCAAGTATGCCCTTGAAAAAAGATCTCTCTTATCACAAACATGTGTTTTAAATTTTAATTCTTTGTAATATCCCCATGGATTATCTGTTCTTACATCTCTTTTTATTCCGCAGGATCTTGCGGCCATTCCGACAACATTAAGTCTGATCATTTCATTTTTATCGACAACACATGTATCTTCAAGTCTCGATAAAACAATGGGATCAGAAAAAAATGCCGAAGAAATCGCGTCGATATCATCTTTAACTTTTCTAAGATTTTTTACAGCCTTTTCGGCAATGTGATTTTCAATCGAAAACCTGTTGGATCCTATTCCGACAAATCCTCTTCCGAATCTGTTTCCTCCGAAAGACTGAGAAGTGTTTATTACAACAGTTCTTACAGCACCGTAAAAATCAGCACCTGAAATATAAGCTATATCTCCGGCGATTGCTCCTAGGTCTCCTATATGAAATGCAGCCCTTTCTAATTCGAGCATCAAAGCTCTTTGCACTTGCGCGGTTTTTTCTATTTTCAAATTACCGAGAGATTCCAATAAACCCGCATAAGCGCTTACTCCTGCAACTGCACTGTCGCCGCATATGGATTCGGCAAGTGATCTTTTTGAAAATATATCACCGTTAAAAAAAAGTTTTTCTACTCCCCGTGATTGATATCCATGCATGATTTCAAGCGAAAGAATATTTTCTCCCGCACAATTAAATCTGAAATGACCCGGCTCTATTACTCCTGCATGAACAGGTCCTACGGCAACCTCGTGCGTTTCAGAACCATTACATTTAAAAAAAGGATAATTTGAACTGATTTTTCTAACCGGCTTCAGCCACGGATGACCAACGGGTTTTATCTTGTAGTTTTCATAAAGTTCTCTTTCAAATAAATGAAACTGAGGAAATTTTACAGTTAAAGAACTGTATTCTGAATCTTTTTTTAGAATTGTTGAAATGATAGAAAGTTTATCGGAATTTTCGTCTGAAAGGACGGTGTATATTTTAACAGAATCTCCTTCAGGCACACCAAAAAAAGCGCATAATCTAAACTGGTCAAAAGGAATGCCGCAGAATTGCCCTATTTCATAAACCGGAATATCCTTTTTATGAACGGGAAAGCAATTCGCAGATTGAAACGGAATATTCATCTCCATCTCCGAAGGTCAATTTCAAATAACATTAAGCTTAAGTTAACCGTGGTTTAAACCCGTACGGAATGCAGTCAATTTCTTTTTATTCATCCATTTGAATTTTCTCTCATTGTCGGAATTCATAGCTCGCACATCTTTATAGGCTTGTTTTGCAGTATTTACATCTTTTTAGGCTATTTACCTTACACTAAAAATCGGTACTATCTAATACGGCTGATATTATGAATATAAAACGAATTTTCGGCGAAAATCTCAAGCATTACAGAAAGAAAATGGGTCTCACCCAGGAAGAACTTGCAGAAAGGGTCGGTGTCGGTACTGTTCATCTGGGGAATATTGAAACTGGTAAGAAATTCGTTTCAGCCGAACTGCTTGAAGCATTATCCGCAGAGCTGAAAGTTTCTCCTTCGGCTCTATTCTATACGCCGGAATCAACTTCATACGGCGACAATTTTCTCGATAAACTGGACTCAATCGTAAATGAACATCACGAAAAACTAAAAAAAGATATCAGAGATATGGCCAAATAGATTTTATTTCTCTATGCTTCAAATATAATCAAACCGCAATATAGATTTCCGCAATGTAAAATTTCTTCTTATTAATAATAATATCCAGTTTTTATTTTGCCGGTTTTTCAGCTTAATTTAAGTTATGATCGGGAGCCGCTTCAAATGTCTTTACCGATGATGTTCACCTCTTCAGTACAGCTTTGCCCCGAAGCGGCTCTCCTTTGATAAATGATCAGATATTAGCAGATAATGATGCCATCTCTCTAATAGCAGGAATTTCTTCTGAAATTCCGCGAATAACAGTATCATCGCTAAATTCAGAAATTTTCTTTTTGATTTCAAGAAGCCTTGAAAATGGGAGAGGAATAATATCCCGAAAAACAGGATCCAGTGCAGACTCAGAAACAAATTGCTGGAGATAAAATCTTTTAACTCTGCCGAGAGTCTTCTCTATCTCGGAAATATCTTCATCAGAACAAAACCCGTCAACACATGTCATTCTGAGTTCATAATCAACAGATGAACTCTTTATTAAATTAAATGACTCATGAACTTTTTCAAAATCAGCATTAACTCCTGTAATAACAGGATATTTTGACGGTGATGTCTTTATATCAAGAGCAACATAATCTATACCCAGATCAAGAGCCGTCTTAAGCTTATCCGGAAAAAATCCGTTTGTATCAATCTTAACCAAAAGATCAGACTTTTTGAGCAAAGAAATAAACTCAATTACATCTTTCTGAAAAAGAGGCTCTCCGCCTGAAAGAACAACAGCATCAACAAGTCCTTTGCGTGATGACAAAAAAGCAAAGATATCCTTTTCGGATATCCCTCTTTTATCTTCCGTGTTGTTAACCAACTCGGAATTATGACAAAACCCGCATCTCAGATTGCATCCGCTTGAAAAAATTACCGTAGAAATTTTTGCGGGATAATCAATCAGAGATGTCTTCTGAAGACCTCTGATCTTCATGCGTAGATTTTTTCTTCGACTTGCTCGGGATAATACATCAATCTATCAGAAAATTCTTCCTGTTTTCCTCTGTTCCACTGATTTACAGGTCTGAAATATCCCACAACCCTTGAATAAACCTCAACCGGCATTCTTTTTTCCTTTTCCATGTTTCCCCCGTTTTTTGATAATAGAACCCCAATCCCTAAAAGGGTCTGAGACAAATATAGTTCATTTTTAAATTGATGCTATTTTTTTTTCCGCATTTTCATCCTGCAGAACTATTCCGAATCTTTCTAAATCTTCCTTGCTGTGTTCATAAGGACAGAATTTATGCGCACCGGGAATATACCCGTGAATAGGACAAATCGAAAATGTCGGAGTCAGAGAAAAATACGGAAGATGATAGTTTTCCGCAATCTTCTTCACAAGAGCCTTTGCCATCTGAGGATCCTGAATGTTTTCACCAAGAAAGGCGTGAACAACAGTTCCTCCGGTAAACTTAACCTGAAGAGCATCCTGATGGTCAAGAATATCAAAAATATCATCTGTATGATTTACAGGCAGATGAACTGAATTTGTATAATATGGAGCGTTATCTCCCGAAGTAATTATTTCAGGAAATTCTGCCTTATCGTTTTTTGCAAATCTGTAAGAAACTCCTTCAGCTGGAGTAGCTTCAAGATTATAAAGATTTCCTGTCTCCTGCTGATAAGACATTATTCTTTCTCTCATATAATCAAGAACTTTTACAGCAAAAGCTTTTCCTTCTTTTGTTGAAATATCCTTTCCGAAAAGATTACAAAGAGCCTCATTCATTCCGACAAGTCCGATGGTTGAAAAATGATTCAGCCAAAACTGGTTATTTCTTTCGAATATATCTCTAAGATAATGTTTTGTATACGGATACAGATTGCTCAGAGTGAAATTTTCAAGAACTTTTCTTTTAATCTCAAGAGATTCCTTAGCCAAATCCATAAGTTCAGAAAGACGCTCAAAAAATTTATCTTCATTTTTTGTAAGATATGCAAGACGCGGAAGATTAATTGTTACAACACCGATACTTCCGGTTAACGGATTCGCACCGAAAAGTCCGCCTCCGCGCGAACGAAGTTCACGATTATCAAGCCGGAGTCTGCAGCACATAGAACGTGCATCTTCAGGCTTCATGTCCGAATTAACAAAATTGGCAAAATAAGGAATTCCGTATTTTGCTGTCATTTCCCAAAGCTTATCAAGCTTCTTGTTATTCCAGTCAAAGTTTTTTCCTATATTGTAAGTAGGAATCGGAAATGTAAAAATTCTATTCTTTGAATCACCTTCGAGAAGACATTCACAGAACGCGGCGTTGAACATATCCATTTCTTCCTGAAACTCGCCGTATTTAGTATCAAGATATTTTCCGCCGACAACTACGTAATCATCTTTTATATTTTCAGGAACGATCAAATCAAGAGTTACATTAGTGAAAGGAGTCTGAAATCCCACTCTTGTAGGAATATTCATGTTAAAGAAAAATTCCTGCAATGACTGTTTAACTTCCTTGTATGTAAGCTTGTCATAGCGGATAAAAGGAGCAAGAAACGTATCAAAATTTGCAAAAGCCTGAGCTCCCGCTGATTCACCCTGCAGTGTATAGAAGAAATTTACTATTTGTCCGAGAGCAGTTCTAAAATGTTTCGGCGCCTTTGATTCAATTTTTCCGACAACTCCTCCGAAACCGGAAAGAAGAAGATCTTTTAAATCCCAGCCGACACAATAAGCAGAAAGAAGACCCAAGTCATGAAGATGAACATCGCATGAATTATGAATGTCTCTTATTTCAGGCGGATAAATTCTTTCAAGCCAGTACTTGGCAGTTAACGCGGAAGCAAGGTGATTATTAAGCCCCTGTAGGGAATAACTCATATTGCTGTTTTCTTTAACTCTCCAGTCACTGCGGTCCAGATAATTATCAATGAGATCAAGACCCTCATTCATGAGAGTTTTGCTGTCACGGATTTTTCTATGCTGATCTCTGTAAAGAATATAAGCCTTAGCTACCTTCGCGTGACCTTTCTCTATCAGAATTTTTTCTACAAGATCCTGAATATTCTCAACAGTCGGAACCCTGCCGTCTTTATATATTATTTCAAGAATATCAACAACCGAACGCGTAACACCTTCTGATTTTTCATTGTCTGTTCCGCCCACAGATTTCGCAGCTTTGAAAACAGCTTCGGCTATCTTTTTCGGATCAAACTCAGCCAAACGGCCGTCGCGTTTTAAAATGAATTTCAGTGATGAACGAAGTTCTGGCATTATCAACCTACTACATTGTATATTCAATATTCAAACGAAAGCATAAAAGACCTGCTCGCAAAAAGCGATTCTCCAACTTCTCTTTTATAGGGTAATGGAGAGACTACTTTGCTGACGACGAAAGTCAATAAAAAAATTATGTCTCGTTTTTTATTTTTATCAAGATTTTTTTCTAAATACCGATAAGCTCTAACAGACATAGTTTTCTTATTGGAGATGAAATCTGTCAAAGATATTTTAAAAAATTTTTGAGGTGCTTTTTATGAAGAACAAGTTTTTTATGATAATAAATATTTTTCTATTTCTATTTGCACTAATTCTTCCGCTTAATTCTAGCTCGGGATACGACAAAGGTGTTGTTGAAAAAATCAAAATCTCCGAAAGCGATCTTCCGGAAGGATTCATTTTTGGAAAGATTCCAAATTTCGCGAAATCAACTCTTCTTGCAAACCCATGGAACTTCGACCGTAATGCTATAAACAAACTGACAAGAAACATTTACCCTGATGCGGAATCTTCAGCCGTAAAAGATATTCATATTTCAATTATAGCAAAAGAATCTTCTCCTTATAATGATGATATAGTCTGCTTTATTATTCTTTTTAAGGATGACACAAGTTCAAAAAAAGAAATTCTGAAGATTGAGGAATTCTCAAGAAACAATCAGGACAGAGTTCTCACAGTATCAAAGGACAATCTTTCGGTTATACTGCTTGTTGATGAAGTGAATAACTTTCCGTATATAACTAAAATGGCAAAAGAAATAGAAGACAAGCTTAATTAAATTATTTATCATTATCCCGGAATTCAATAAATTCCGGGCCGCTTCCGTCATAAACAAAAGCTGTTTTCATTTTCTCTCTTATTTCAATCGAACTCATAAACTTATTCTTTCTATGATTTCTTGTTTTAATTATAAGAACGTCGCTTCCTGGTGTAAAATAAAAAAACTTTGATTCTGCAAAACTGAGAAAATAATCTTCTCTGATTGCCGCAATGTTTATAAAATGAGTGCCTCCAAGAGAATTAATCTTTCGGTTCTTTCCTTTTAAAGTTGAAGGTACATGTGTGTGTCCGAATAACCAGTAATCAACACGCTGTTTTTTCAGAACTTCAGTAAATCTTTCTGAATCAACTACATTACGGTAACTGGGATAATTATATGAAAATCCGGTTCCGCCAAGATGCGAATGAGTTATCGTGATTATTATATTTGACTGATTTTCCTCAACCAGTTTTTTCCACCAGAGAAAAGCTTTATCAGATATATCCGTACCGGAAGAATTTTTTTCATCAGAAAGAAGAATCATCAATAGATTACCGAAACGAACGGCATAATGCATCGGCTTTTTCGTATACTTAAAATACAATGGAATATTGCGGGCATCATGATTACCGATCATTTCATAAAAGTTTTTTATTTTAAGAGGCTCAATCGTTCTATAAAACCACTTCCATTCATCATCATGGTTCTGGGAACTTGAAAGCTGAACCATGTCCCCTGCGCACACAGCAGCATCAACCTGAAGTTTATTTTTGATTACATCATCAACAGTTATTTCAAAATCTTCTCTTTCATCATCATTACGCGGCTGAATATCTGCAAAAGTCCACAGCACAAACTGTTTTTCCTCTTCGGCTGATATTTTCCCAAGAAATGATAAAGAAGAGATTTGAAGCAA
>DAOMHE010000005.1:15770-29404 GCA_035430785.1 Spirochaetota bacterium
ATATATCCGCTGTAATCATTTACAAAAGTCAGAGTCCTTTTCAAACCCTTATCTTCATCTCTGAAAGCTTTTGTCGGAATATATCTTATTGTAACACCCAGAAAAGAATCTAATGTCGGAGAGTAATCTAAAAGAGCTCCGACAGCTATACCCGCATAATCCATTGCAAGATCCTGAAAACAGAATCCGTACTGCGAAGAAAATCCGTCACCGACTTCAATAAGAAAACCGACTCCCATGGTCATTCCGATTGAGTAAACCCAGCGGTCTGAAGGAGAAGTATCTAAATGGTCGTAAAGAGTAAAAAGAAGTCGCTGGGTAACATAATGAGCATAAAAATGACCCCATTTGTCCGCTCCGCCGAAATCCGTTCCCTGACCGAACCAGCCTTCGTCCTTTGAATAAAAATCATGGTTATTTTCCCAGTCCCATGCTTTAATTCCAAAAAGAAGAATTATTGGCGGTGTTACCCCTGTTATTATATATTTTCCATATCTTCTTGCATTATAGCTCAGATTAAAATATTCGGTTTCAGGATTATAATATCCCTTTGGCGAATCATCCGAAGTAACTACTGCAGTTCCGGAATTCTCTTCCGGAGTCTGGGCAATCAGACTGTTCAATGTAATTACTGACAAACAAATAAATAAAATAAACTTTTTCATATCTAGTTCTTCCGTTTAAAATTTCGCGGTCATGCTAACTCGGGGTCATTTTGTGTCAATAAAGAATGTTAAATTTTTATAAGTTCATATTCCTTATTTCCAATGCCTATTTCCACTGCATGATTGATTCCGGACTTCCAGTTTGTATTAGGATAAATATGATTAAATTTATCCTTCCCTTCAGTGTATCCTGTTGTTTCCAAAACGGAACCTGAAGCCATTGCAGAAGAATTCACCATATCGGCACATGCAACGTCAAGGGCAACCGGATCTTTTGAAGCAGCTATTCCGATGTCACGGACTATCGCAACATCATTATGCCCCCAGCAGTCGCAATTCGGAGAAACATTCATTATAAAATTTACATGGAAATGCTGTTTGTCTTTTAACACAGCAAGCGTATATTCTGAAATTTTTTCCGTGCAGTTTTCCGCTCCTTCATTCCAAACTACCTGAGCAGAATCAAACATGCACACTGCTACACACTGGCCGCAGCCGATACATAAATCATAATTAATTGAAGCTTTTTTTGCTGAATCAAAAGATATTGCTTTCTGAGAACAATTCTTTACGCAAACACCGCAGGATACACATTTTTCCTTTTCTATTTTGGGTTTTGAGGCAGAATGCATTTCCATCTTTCCTCCGCGTGAACCCGAACCCATTCCGAGATTTTTTAATGCTCCGCCGAAACCCGTCATCTCATGTCCCTTAAAATGATTTAGAGATATAACTATATCGGAATCCGCAATAGCACTAGCAATCTTTGCGGTTTTACAATGTTTTTGATTTATTTCAATTTCTCTGTATTCTGTTCCTTTTAATCCGTCAGCAATAATTACATTACAGTTAGTCGCAAGATAATTAAAACCGTTTGCATGTGCTGTCCAGAGATGATCAACAGCATTCGCTCTTTTCCCGACATAAAGAGTATTCGCATCAGTCAGAAAAGGCCTTCCCCCTTTCTCGGCAATGAAATCTACTACAACTCGTGCATAGTTAGGTCTGATATATGCAAGATTTCCCCATTCACCGAAATGAATTTTTACAGCAGCAAACTTATCCTTATAATCAAGATCACCGGCTCCGGCAGAAACTATCAAATGCTTCAGTTTATCCGTCAGATTATTGCCCGGTTTGGTATTCAAGTCTGTAAAAAAAACTTTTGATTTTGCCATAAAACCTCCATTTTAAGAAACAAGTCTTATTAGAATTCAATCCCTTCCCGCGGTTCTTCACCTGCAGAATAATAATGCTTTATTTCTTTCATCTCTGTTACCAGATCACATAGTTCGATCAGCGGTTCAGGAGCTTCTCTGCCGGTCAAAACCATATCCATATCTGAAGGTTTATTCCGGATAATATTTTCAATTTCTTCAAATGTTATTAAATTAAAAAATAGAGCATTCACTATTTCATCAAGGACAAGAAGATCAAATTCATTATTATTTATAACTGAAAATGTTCTGTCAATTCCCTTTTTAGCAACAGCTCTATGTTCAATATAATTGCTTTTTGCCGGCAGATAAAATTCCTTCAGTCCGTATTGTTCAATTGCTATTTTATCATCACAGCCTGCACAAGCTTTAAGTTCATTGAAAGATCCGTTTTTCATAAACTGCAGAATCAGTGTTTTTTTTCCAGAGCCCATGGCTCTAAATGCAAGACCAAGAGCTGCAGTAGTCTTTCCCTTTCCGTCTCCAATGTATAATTGGATTTTACCCGTCGGCTTCATCTATACCCTTCGTGATATATAATTGAATTTCTTTAAATCTTCTTCTATTGTTTCGTATAATGCATCCATAAAATGAGTTTTGAACATCATCGGAGAATTGCTTTTTCCGGCAGCCTTTTCACCGGCAAGTCCGTAAACACAAAGAGCCTGTGCAGAAGCCAATACATAATTTTTTTCAACCGCGCAATGTGATGCGACAACTGAAGCCGACATACATCCCGTTCCGACAATCTTTCCCATCGTTTCATGACCGTTTGATATTTCATAAACATCTTTTCCGTTTGTTACAATATCAGTCTTTCCGGTAACAACAATTACTGAACCCGTAGATTCCGCAGCATGAATCGCAGTTTCAGAAATTCCATCATAATTTCCTACGGACTCAACCCCTTTCATCTGTGACGAAGATCCTGCAACAAGAGCTATTTCCGCGGCATTTCCTTTTATTACATCAATGCTGAATTCTTTCAAAAGTTTTTCAACCATATCTCTTCTGAATTTAGTTGCGCCTGCCCCTACCGGATCAAGAACAACAGGAATTCCTTTTTTGTTTGCAGCTTTACCCGATTCAATCATAGACGAAATCTGCAGTGAATTCAGCGTTCCTATATTAAGAACAAGAGCATCCGCGTAACCTGTCATTTCCGCGCATTCCTCGACAGCATCCGCCATAACAGGCAATGCTCCGCACGATAGAACAGCCTGAGCGCAGTCATAAACCGTAACATAGTTTGTTATATGATGAATCAGCGGTTTTCTTTTACGAATCTCATTAATCAATAAAGTTTCCAATTGCACGACCTCTAAATTTTATTTCTTATGCCGGAACTTATATTTTCACTTTCAGGAAGCAAGTCTTTTTGTTTGCTGAATAAATCACTATAATAAAATCCAAGATTTTTTCTCCTATTTCAAATATTGCTTGAGTTTCGGCAGGCTGATTATATGTTTCTGGTATGGCAATAGAAAAAGATTTTATTCAGGCAATGAAGCTTGAAATCAGCAAAAACTTCACTCTCAATCCATATGAAAGAATAGCTTTTCATAAAATTCTTTCAATTATGAAGTCGGAAAACGGCATGAATGTTCTTCTCCGCGACATCCCTAGAAAAGGGGTAATCCGTTCAAGCGCCATTGAAAACCTCAAAGCATTTGACAATCCGCGTGTAACCGAAACTTTCATATCTCTTCTTTCCGAAACCAAACTTTCGGATAAGGATATTTTCAATATTCTTGAACACATTGAAACCTTCGGATCAGAAAAAGAAGCTTCTGCTCTCATTTCTCTGATTTCTGCGAACAGAACGATTCCTGACAAAGTTTCTTTTGTAGCAAAATCGATTTCAGTCCTCGGAAATATAGATCCATATGGAGATAAAACTTCCGACATCATCAGACAGATTGCAGAAAATCAGCAAATAGAAACTGAAGCAAGAAAATCTGCGATAGAAACTACTATAATCAGAGAAATCTCTTTTTATGAAAATCTTCTAAAAGAAAACAACGATGAATTGAATTCTTCTATATACAAGGCTCTGGCTGTCATAGCCGAGCAGGAAATGGCAAAATATGAAAGCCGTGCAGAGAATGAAATATTTACAGTTCTTCCGGATGAAAATGACAAGGTCCTTCTTGAAATTAGGGTTCTTCTGGGAAAAATGACCACATCTTTTGATGCTTCTTCTGCTCAAACTAAAACTGCATTTATTCTGTCGATGATATCCTGCGGACATAGAGAATATCTCATCTATACGATGAAAGCTTTATCTTCCAATAATCCGGATCTGATAGATCTGACTCTTTTTGTAATTCTCGCCAATGTCGAAAAAATCAGAACACCGGATGTTTTCCTCAGAAATTTAATTTCACTTTCTTCCGTAACAGACAGAGACAGTGAACTTATTATTCAGATCTTCGAAAAGTTTTTTGAAAAGCTCAAAAATAACCGCACATCAAACATGATGCGCAACAAGATCAATAATTTCATCATCGTAATGCTTGATAATTTTTTTGAAACATATAGAAAATCTTTCATGATCCCCGAGATAATGGAAAAAGATTATCCTGAGAATTTCAAGAAAATACGGTCTCTTGTTCTCAACAGATTTAATCCCGACATAAAGAAAAAAATTCTTTTTTTCCTGAATGATGACTCGTATCTGTTGAAAAACCTGATAGAGGAGATTTCCGAACAGATTAAATATATACCTGAAGCAGAAAAAGAAAATCTTTCTGCTCTTATAGATATACTCTGGGATACCGACCAGAAGGCAAAATCAATTTCTGTAACACGCATTCAGGATATTGATTTTGAAAAACGCTACCTGAAAAACCGAATAATAAGACTCTGTGAAATAATCGGAAGAATTTCCATTGAGGATGCATCGTCTTCTCTCGTTAAAATTTTCAATTACATTAAAAAATATCATGATGCTGAAATTTTTGACGCCGCAACAATCGCTCTATCCCGTCTTAACTATCCGTACATGCTGAGCGAACTCGAAGTTCTGCTGATGAGCGGCGACGAATCCGAAAAAATGAAAGCAGTTGATTTGTTTTCACTTTTTTCCGATCAGAGATCACTAAATATTCTTCTGGATTATCTAAAGGACAATCACAAAACCAACGATGACATGGCTCTGAGAATTCTTAACATTGTTATCAGACGCGATATTTCAAACAACAAAGCGGCAAGCCAGATAGCAAAGGCAATTGCAGAAACAAATGCTAATCCCGAAATAAGAAAAACAGCTGTTCAGCTTATAGGAAAATGCGGCTTTGAGCAGGACGTCCTTTATCTTAATGAACTTTTTGTTGAAACGACGGACAACTCAACAAGAGAAGGAATTGTCAGAGCTCTTGATTTTCTCCTCAAATCAGTTTCCGCAGAATCAAAAAAATCTGTAACAAATCTCCTTAAGAAATGCCTGCTTGATTCTTCAATAAAAGTCAGAATGTTTGCCTGCATGGCAATGCTTCAGGACGGTTCTGCTGATGCGTTAAAAACAATCAGAGACATGATGATAATACGAAATAAGGCGGTACAGAGAGATATTCTGAATACCCTTGAAAGCTATATTTCGGTGGAGCTTGGATTTTTCTTCATTTCACTGCTGAGAGAAGAATATGCAATCTCTCAGGACATTATTCCTCTTCTCAGATATCTGCCGTACGAAGACAAAAAAGATATCGATCACTTTATAATAAATATCTTCAAAAAGCACGAGGGTTTCGGAGATTCTTCCATCGATCTTTCAAAAGAATATATGAAAGAAGAAGAATATTTCAAATCGGCAAAAATTGAAAATCTGACTATTATGTTTTTTGATATAATCAACTATGAAGAAATTCTTTCACAGTCATCAAGTTCAGACAGTTCTACTGTCGCCAGAATTATTTTCTCTACAATTCTCGATGTAACAAAGGAAAGCAGCGGAACAGTGAGCAGAATGACCGGAGGAAAGATCGTTGTATATTTTCCGAATCCTCTTTCCGCAGCATCTGCGATGATAGAAATCAAAAATAAAATTTATTTCTATAATTCTAAAATTCTGCCTGAGTATCAGGTTCTTTTTTCTGTATATCTTACTCAAACGGACGCATATGTAATTTCAGAAGAAATTACTCTCATTCCTTATCATGAGTCAGAAATTCTTTTGAAATCTCCTTTTAAGAAACGTCTGTTTGTTAACGAAAATTTATCTCAGATTCTAAATTATTCTTTCAAATGCGGAATTTTTTCTGAGCTTGCATTCGATCTCAAAGGCAGCAACTTTTCCGTTTCTGAACTCCAGAATCCGTTAAACTTTACCATGGCCGCAGATGAAATGATTATCCGCCTTAAGGATGAAGAAAAAAAGCGCAAAGAAATCGAACAGCAGCTCGAAGAAGCCATGAGGATCAAGAACGAGCCTAAAACGCGGAACATGAGCGCTTATACGAACAAGATGGATGAAATCGGCCGAATAATGAAAAAGGAAATTCTTGAAGTCAACAAATACATCAGCAAGCGTTCAACCGACAGGGAACTTATAAAGAATACTGAAAAAATGCTCAATAATATTTACAAAAGATACATGCTGGAAGTTTCAAAAACGGTAATGGAATGACCGTTAAAATTAATGAATGTTCATATGACGACAATTTTCCTGTCCGTCTCGATTCTTATTTGTCGGAAAGATTTTCATATCTTTCAAGATCCTCCTGGCAGAAAGAAATTAAATCGGGCCGTATTCTCATAAATAATGCTCCGTGCATTCTTTCATCTCTTTTACTCAAAAAGGGAGATCTGATAAAATTTACCGCTGAAGAAAAAGAAGAACCACCGGTGGATTTTTCTCACAAAATACTTTACGAAGATTCTTTCTTTATAGCAGTTCAAAAAAGCGGGGATATGCCTGTTCATCCCGCTGGAAAATATTTTCAAAACACTTTGCTTTATATTCTGGAAAAAGAATATTCTGCAAAACTTTTCCCCGCTCACCGTATAGACCGCGAAACATCGGGAATAGTTCTTTTCGCGAAAACGTCTCAAACTGCGGCAAAACTTCAGGAAGAAATATCAAAGGGACAAAAAACATATACGGCAATTGTACACGGCATGCCTCCTGCCGAATTTGAGAATTCCGCTTCAATAGGAGATTCCCCGGAAAATACAAGCATCGTCAGAAAAAAAAGAACCGCGGGGAAAGAAGGAACCGAAAAGGCTTACACTTCATTTAGTAAAGTTTTCAGTTTCGGAAATTTTTCGCTCATCAAGGCTTTTCCCGAAACCGGAAGGCTTCACCAGATACGAGTGCATCTTGAAAATTCAGGTTTTCCCATAGTCGGGGATAAAATCTACGGAGGAGATGATTCTCTTTTTGTCCGCTTCATAAAGGAAGGAATGACTCCCGAACTCGAAGAAAAACTCCTTATGAAACGCTGTGCTCTTCACGCCGCATCAATTGAGATAAAACATCCTGATAGCGGAATAAATATTAAAATAAACTCTCCTATGCCGGAAGATTTTATAAATTTTATTAAAAGGCATCGCAATGGCTGAAATCATTTATCCGCCGAAAGCAAAACTTTTTTGCGGTTTCATCTATTCGGATGAAGAAATTCTCGATAAAACAATTTCATTACTTTCTGAAAGCTACGGGAAAATAATTCTGAAATCTGACAGTTTTCCATTTCAGCACACCTGCTATTATGAATCGATGGGGCAAAACCTGAACAAAGTTCTGATAGCTTTCGACCCGTTAATTGAAAGAGATCAAATGTCTTTGATAAAAATCCATTCAAACGAAATTGAGAATTTATTTTTAGACAATGGAAAACGCAGAATAAACATCGATCCGGGCTATCTCACTCTCTCGAACGTCTATCTTGCATCATGCAAGGAATACTATCACCGTATTTATATAGGAAACGGTATCTATCTTGAAAATGAATACTACTGGTCAAAAAAAGATTATGTGTTTTTCGAGTGGACTTATCCGGATTACAAAACTGAAGGATATTTGAATTTTTTTAAAGAGCTGAGAAAAATTTATACGCAGGAGCTGAAAAAATAAAAAGGGAGGAATCGTCATCGAATTTCCTCCCGTCTTTTTTCTTCCGGCTGTATACCGTTTTCGGCGTTTCTACTTTAGGCGGCTTTGATTTCAGCCTGATGCCCTTTTTAATAAGCTTCAGAATCTGTTCTTTATCAGTTTTCATAATTTCCTCTCTGACGGAAATCTGCTTTTTTTCATAAACCCGTCAAGAAAATATTTCTGATTCTATTTCAGTTAATAACCGACAATTAAACGTATGCGATTATTCAGTTATAACACCGGTGATATAATGATTCATAAACATCTGCTTTTTATCATATTGTTATTATTCCTTTCGTGCACAAAGACTGAAATAAGACAAAGTCCGTCATTTGACAGACTTTCTAATTTGATGTCAGAAACTTTCAACAGTCTGGCAAAAGCCTCGGAAACTATTTCTTCCAAAAATCTGATAAAAAACCTTTCTCATCTCAATAGAATGAATTACGGCGGGTCTCACTATTATCCGCTTGAAAGAGAAGCAATTACTGAAATTATTAACAGTTTATCTACTTCGGATTTTTCTGAATGCATTTTGATGAACGCAGAAGGGAAAATAATTTATACTATGAAGGATGATGAAATTCTCGGCAAGAGTTATGTTTCCTTCGGATCATCTCCGCTTCCTTCACTTTTTGAAAAGACTATTGCCGGAGAACAATCTATTTATGATTTCTCAATCTTTCCATCTTCATCAACCGACCCGGCTGTATTCTTTGCCGTACCTGTAAAAGACCAGGAAAAAATTATCGGAGTACTTATAGGGGCAGTGCCTTCGGAAAAGATAAAAAGTTCAGTTTCCAATCTGGCTATGATAACAGATAAAGATAACAATATCAGATATCACATGAATAGCTCGCTTTTTATGAAGAATTCTTCAGAAGGGGAAGAAAAATCATTACACAGCAAAACTTTCGAATTTAAGGAAATTTACTGGAAGATTTATCTCAGATAAAATTATGAAAAAGATATTCTTTTAACTTATTTTGAACTCTTGTTTAATCAAACATTTCCTTTACGGTATTCTTCATTTTATCATCAAACGGTCCGGGAAATTTCAAATCCGAAGATATTTCTTTTTCAATTTTCTGTGATAAAGTAACCAAAATATCATCACTAAGAGACATTACCTTCTTCTGAATCATTTCAGGCAGAATAAAAGAAAATAACGCTGAAGAATCAAACCATTTTCCTTTCAATATATCCCTGCAAGCTCTATTGGAAACTATCTTACCATCTTCTTCTTCGTCATCAAGATTTGAAATCACCAGAAGGTTCGGCCTCATTCTTTCGGCATCTTCGTTAGTGAAACAGTTCTTTATCATAACGACAATGTCGCAGTTTCCGAAAATGTTTTCGGCAGTTGTTGCAAGAGCTCCTGTTCTTTCAAACGAAAGCATAACTTTTTCATTGCTGTCAAAACCGAGAATTCTTTCGCATGACATTTTTTTCAAAAGCTTTACTGAACGCATAACCGATGAATTGATTCCGATAAAACCGACAGTGCTTTCTGAAAGCTTCTGCCTGTGCTTTGTAAGCATTTTTGAAACAGCAGTTATGATAAACAGCGGAATTTCGTCATAGTAGTTTGAAATAAAAGGAATATGAATGTTTTCAGTCATATGCTGATAAATGGAAACATCATGACTGTCATCAAGAAAAAGAAAGCGTATCGAAGAAAAAGATTTTTCGAATGAGTTTAATGTTTTGTAAAGGTCTTCAAGAATTTCATATTCCAGCACAAAAGGAAAAGCGTTTATTTCCGAGAAAAGCGAAGCAGAAAGAGAATCCGCTTCAGCTCTTGCATATTCGCTGAAAAACAGCTTAGACTCTTTTGCTCTTTTCTTATTCAATACCGAAATGAAAGCTGAGGTTTTTCTTATGCCTGATATTTCATATGGATCTTCAGACTCCAGAATGCTATCAAGCAGAATTTCCCTTCCTCCTAGAATATTCATCTCATAATTTTCGGGAGTATCTGCCGGAAGAGTCGGAACAACTTTAAGTACACCCTCTTTCAATGATTTTTCAAGATCATTAACGCACTCGATGTTCATGAATTTATCGTCGGATGATTTTAAAAGATTTATACATATTTTGAATTTTTGAGTATCGGATGAAATAATCTTAAAATAATAATTCTGGAAAAGCCCTTCTTCCGAAAGAAGTTTCATTTCAGCAATTTTCGAATCAGCCGCAAGAAATGAATTAACCGCTTCTATTAAAAAATCCTTTTTGATTTTAATTCTGACGGAAAAGGATGCTTTCATTTTTTCCCTGCCGATAAAAGAGTTTGCTGAAAAACTTCGTCTATTATTTCTTTCGGCAGTTCTTTGATTATACCTGAATCAAAAAGAAGCTCTATCGACTTTCTTACTCTTGCTGTTTCTTCCATCACGGAAGAATATACAGTTTCATAATCCGTTTCTATTGCCGCGGTTTTTTCTTTTATAGCGCACACCGCAGTATCGGCGGCGAGTTTCGCAAAAAGCTCGTTTTCATCCATGGAAGCTATTATTTTATCAGGCGAAATCCCTTTCGATTCGGAAAAAGAAGCTATTGACTGCGCAGCATTGATTGCCATTGAATCAGTAATTTTTTTTGCACGGACAGAAAGAACTCCCTTCAATATACCGGGAAAACAAACTGAATTATTTACCTGATTGTGAAAATCTCCGCGTCCAGTAGCAACAATAAACGCCCCTGCTTCTTTTGCCGCGTATGGATATATTTCCGGAACGGGATTCGCACATGCAAACACAATGCTTTTAGGCGCCATGCTTTTAATCCATGAAGCATTCAGGGTATGCGGACCGGGAACTGAAAAAGCCACTACCGCATCGGCGCCTTTAAATGCGTCGTCAGGTGTCTTGATTTTATTCGGATTTGTTTTTTTTGAAAGTTCCCATTGCCTGTAAAATCTTACATCTTTTTCAAGATCTTGTCTGTCCGAATGAAGAGATCCATGTTCATCGAAGATTATAATATTAGCCGGATCTGCTCCGTAAAGAATCAGAAAATTAGCCGCCGCGCTGTTTGAAGCCCCTGCCCCGAAAAAAACTATTTTAGCTTCTGATATTTTCTTATCCGCAAGCTTAAACGAGTTAATCAGCGCAGCAAGTACAACACAAGCTGTTCCCTGCGCATCGTCATGCCAGACCGGGATGGAACATTCTTCTCTGAGTCTGTCGAGTGCAATGTAACAGTTCGGCTGGGATATATCTTCAAGGTTTATTGCTCCGAATGAAGGAGCTGCCATTTTTACAAAATCAATAATCTTTTCTGCACTATGCTTTCCGGTATAATCTCTCGAATCTATACAAAGCGGAAAAGAATCAACTCCTGCAAGGTACTTCATCAAAAAGGCTTTACCTTCCATTACGCCTAAACCGCCTGAAGGCGTACAATTTCCGTCTCCCAATACCCTTGTTGAATCACTGACAACAGCGACAAGATTACCGCGCAGACAGAGATCAAAAGACTTACTGTTATCATCCCTAATCTCTGTAGAAATTTTTGAAACACCCGGAGTGTACCAGAGATTAAACCAATCCAATGAAGAAACAGGAACCTTCGGAAGAATTTCAATTTTTCCTTTATAAAACAAATGTGCTTTCAGTGAAAGATTTTTGAGAAAAGCTGTTTTAAAGGCTGAAGCTTCTTCCGGAGAAAAGGAAGAAGGAATCATGTCGTCGATGTTTTTCATTTGTTTTCTTTATTCGCTTATTTTTGTTTAATTATTTATTATGCATTTACTGAATTACGTCTATCCCTTTTTATTACAATTTATAAAAATATAGTTTTATATTGTTGAACTTCTAAAGTTCTTGTTTAATCAAAACTCATTAACATTTATTAGTAAGGATGATAATTTATGGAGATTTTTCTGGATTCATACAAATTAAGAAGACCTAGAATTAACGATGCCGAAGGTTTCATTGAAATATGCTCGGAAAAAGAAACTATGAAATACTACGGAACGGAAGGTTCTCAAATCAAAACAATAAACGAAGCTATTGAACAAATTAATTGGTGCAATTCTCTTTTTGACAATAACAGCGGAAGATGGATTATAACTGAAATCGGAAAAGACGAATATATCGGCGATATCGGATTTCACAATTTTCAGCAAAACCACAATAAAGCCGAAATTGGCTTCAGAATTAAACAGTCGCATCAAAGAAAAGGAATTATTACAAAATGCATAAATGAATTGGTCAGATATGGATTTCAGACTTTAAAATACAACCGCATTGAAGCTCAGGTAGACTCAAGAAATGAAGGATCTAAAAAGGTATTATTGAAAAACAATTTTACCTGCGAAGGTATATTACGCGAATACGAGCTTGAAAATGATGAGTACATAGACATAAACATTTATTCCATACTACACAAAGAATTTATTAAATGACTATGTGAATAAATTGTATCAAAGCAGATCTATTCACAATGAATACTCGGAAAGAACAACTGTTATATCATCCGGAAGAATCGCTCCTTCTGTAAATTCTGCAATTTCTTTTTCTAAATGACTGATGATCTCAGAACAAGGAAGAGAAAATCTGGAAAGAAGGAATTTCTTAAGTTTTTCATCTCCATATCTTTCTCCGGTCTTATCATACATATCTTCAAGACCGTCAGAATAAATAAATATTTTAAGTCCGTCAAAAAGAGTTATTTTCTGAGCATATTTTTCAATATCAGGAATCTTTTCAATGCCGAGAGGCAATATGTTCGGATTAACTATTTTAATTCCCTTTTTGCCTTCGGAATTATTGGTAAATACCAAAGCCGGAGTATGACCTAAATTATACAATTCTGCTTCGTTTTTCTGCTCATCACTAAAAATAACAATTCCCGTAATAAAAATGCCGTCAGGAGTCTGATCGCATGCTACTTTATTCAGAAGCTGAATTATCTCACCTGGTTTCATTTTATCTGCTTTACCGGAGTGAATCAAAGATGAAAACACAGCACCGAGCATGCTGGTAGTCAGCGATGCAGAAATGTTTTTTCCTGAAACATCAAAGCATGCGGTAATAAAAAAACCGGGGTAAACTTCCGAAGAAAAGTAAAAGTCTCCCCCAAGTTCGTTTGCGGGCTTTATAAGGGTTTTTACTGAAATTTTATGTTTTTCTGTTAAATTGTTACGCATCAGAAAACTTTGAATCTCTCTCGCTTTTTCAAGTTCCAAATCTTTCATATTAGAAATGTGTCTTGTCAGACCCATAAAAGATCCGATTCCAAGATATCTTCCCCTGTGAGTAATAACAAAATCTTCAAACTGGTTATCTTTTCTATCTATAAGTTTTTTCATTACATGATTGATGTTTTCCGCTGCTTCGACGGATGTCGGCGAACAATTGATATGTTTTCCGATTTCCGAATTTTTGAATGAAGAAAGTAGAGTATCCTTTTTTTCAAGATTTTTAACCGGAATAAGACAAATTCCTCTGGATGTTTCTACCGGAATTGAAGATAGCGAACGCAAGTCACCTGAAACAGAAATAACATCAGATATTTTCATGGTTTCGCCGACAGGCTCAATATATTCCGCAATGTGTCCGACCTGGGTATTTCGAAAAGAATGAAATGCATGGGCCGAGTTATCATGACTTTGCATAATTTCACCTGAATATAATGAAATAGAATTAC
>DAOMHE010000006.1:0-8123 GCA_035430785.1 Spirochaetota bacterium
CTGTTTAGTTTAATGAGATCTTCATTGTTTTTTTGTGAATATGCGTTATATGCAAGGAAATTTAAAGGAGCGGAATATCCCATTCGGACAAGAATATTTCCTGCTTCTTTCTTTGCCGGAATGTCGGAACTGTAATCAAATGTTGTTTTAAGAAAAAGAATGGAGCCGCCGAAAACCAGAACTGATACGGCAATTGCAGATGAAGCGTATTTGATAAGTTTCATTCTGCGTGAACTGCTGTCCCAAAGAACGAAGAAGAAAAAAATATTCAGTTTTATGAATTTATAGACGGAATAATGTACTCCTTCATCGACATTTTTCTGAAACCAGTAGTCTGCCCAGAAAAAAGAAATTAATGATATTATAAAAATAGCTGCAGCCTGAATGAAGCTGTTTTGAAATCTAAGAAGAAGAGAAAGGAAAAGGCAATACATCATAAGGTTGGTGTATTTCCCTTCAAAGAATTTCAATAGAGCAATGTTGAAATTGCTGGACACATCGACAAATGAAACCAGACCGAAAAGAATTACGAAGACATAAATAATGGCATAAGGAAGAATTTTGCTTTCAAACGAATATATGAGATAGCCGCTTTTTTCTCCGATATTCTTTTGATAAATTTCAAGGAAGTCGCTTTTTTGCGATGAATGGGCATTATAAATCAGAAGAAAAGACATTGAGTATAAATAAACTCTGAGGATGACAAATATTCCGTCCCATCTGAAAAACATATTGAAAACGGCTGAAAGACCGAGAAGGAGGGCGAGAATTGCAAGAAATGGGAATATTTTTTTAAGATAGTCCCGTGTAAAAGAAAATACGGTCATTTACCTATCGCCGCAGATTACCGGCATAAAAGACGAATGAATAAAGTGTTCTTCGAATCCGATTCCCTTTTTTAACGCTCCGACTATGGAATATTCAGAAAAACTTTTAAAATGCTGAAATGTGTTTTTTCCCATTGTTACGGGCTTGTATCGAAAAGAATGTATCCTGTTGGAGACAATAAGATCCTTTTCGTCAAATGAATCGGTGTACGAAATTTCACTTATTACCGGAAGTCCTTCTTTGTTAATGTCGATGTGCTCGAGTTCTGTTTCATCTATTGGCATGTTTCCGCTTTTTTTGGACATGTATCCGGAAGAAAGAACGGTATTTCGGAAGTTTATGCATGTCAGGCTGAAAGACATATCTCTAAGCTGAATCATGTATCTGCTGTAGCTTTTAAGGGAGTCGAAACTTTTTTCTCCCCAGTGTTTTTCCCTTTGCCCGAAGCAGTCAATTTTTTTTGTAACTTTCTTTTCCTTGGATTTATATTCGGCAGTACCGGTGAATTTGCATCTTTGCTCAATTCTTTTCCACATTTTTGATTCAAAGGCAAGACGTTCTGTGTTGCCGTCTTTATCCGGGGCAAGCGGATAATCATATATTGAGAAAAGACCTGAAATGTCGAGATCGATTTTTATTTTGGAGTTTTTAAGTTCAAGTTTGAAGTTTTTGCAGGGCTGCACTATGGTGTATTTCATTATGGGAGAAGAAATTTTCTTTGCATTGAAGTTCCCGTCAAAATCTGTTTCACATTCTTCGGAGTATTCGGTCTGATCTACGCATGCCTGCCATGAGAATCTAACTTTATTTTTTTTAGCTAAAATTTCTATTTCTGCGTTGCCGTAAATTTTGTTTTTTTTGTCGCAAAAATTAATCGAATAAAGCTCAAACCAGTTTTTTGATTCCGGTTGATGCAGAAACTCGACGGCCGTATTTTTCATCAATAATCTCCGGTAAATGTTTGTGCCCGAAATTGTTCAAGGTTGAGTAAATTATCGGTAAATAAGTACAGCTACTTTAACATGCTTTATTAAATAGAGCAAGTTATTTTCATCGTGTCAGTCGATTTCATTCCAAAAAAAACTATTGAGCATTGAATAAACTGCCGAAATATAAACGGGATATTACTATGCGCTTTCTGTGAGGTTTTTCTATGGATTTGGCTTCGATAATCGGTCTTGCCGCCGGTACAGTTTGTATAATACTTGGAATCTTAATGGCAAAGGGAAATCTTCTGCTGTTTTGGGACCCCGCGTCGGTTTTTGTAACTCTGGGGGGATCTCTTTCGGCTCTCGTTTTGAGCGTTCCGCTTTCGAAGTTTCTCGGTCTGACCAAGGCTTTGCGCATAGTTTTTTTCGCACCTAAGAGCAACGCGAATGAAATGATTATAACGCTTGTCTCGTTTTCGGAAAAAGCGAGAAGGGAAGGTCTTCTTGCTCTTGAAGATGACCTTGACGAACTTGAAGATGATTTCCTTAAAAAAGGAATTCAGCTCGTTGTTGACGGATCTGATCCCGAGATGGTCCGCAGAATAATGGAAACTGAGATCGAACAGATGATGGACAGGCATGATGTTTTTAAAACGATGATCTCGGATTTGTCAGGTCTTGCTCCGGGATTCGGGATGCTTGGAACCCTGATGGGTCTTATCCTGATGCTTGTAAACATCCAGGATAAAAACGCGATCGGACCCGGTATGGCGGCCGCGCTGATTACAACATTTTATGGAGCGATTATCGCGAACCTGCTTTGTCTTCCTATTGCCGCGAAAATGCAGCTTAGAACAAATGAAGAAGTATTGATCAAAATGATTATGATAGAGGGTACTCTTTCGATTCAGTCGGGAGATAATCCGCGTCTTGTTAAGGATAAACTCGTTGCGTATCTTGAACCGAATGAACGTGAAGCGATTTCTAATGAGGTCGGCGAATAATGAAAAGAAAGATAAAATGTCCGCCGCCGCCGCCGTGGATGACGTCATGGTCGGATTTGACGACTCTGCTTCTTACGTTTTTCATTTTGTTGTATAATACGAATGAAATGAACGGACGTGATTTTTATCTGGTTCTTTCGTCTTTTCAGGGTTCTCTCGGAATGCTTTCCGGAGGAAATACTCTTTCGAAAGGTTCTCTTGTAGAGATGGGTTTGAATGTTATGACTCTTCCTTCTGCTGAAACCGGAAAATCTCTCGGTAAAATGCTCAAGAAGGCTATTGAGATGTTTAAGCCCGAAGTTCAGTCTAAAATTGTCCGTGTTACAGAAGATGAACGCGGGCTGGTGATTACACTTTCCGGTGATGCCTTTTTTGATCCGGGAAGCGCCAAGCTTAAAGAAGAAATATTCCCGGTGTTGAAAAAGGTTGCTCAGATTGTTTCGCCAATCAGGAATTTTGTCCGAATTGAAGGACATACTGATGACAGCAAAATCACTCCGGCGGGTGCTTTGAATAGATACGAGACTAATTGGGAGCTTTCGAGCGCGAGAAGCGTAAATGTGCTAAGATTTTTAACCGAAAACGAAAAAGTTGAGCCGAAGAGACTTTCGGCTGTATCTTTTGCTCAATACAGGCCTGTGGATGAGAATAATACACCGGAGGGAAGGGCTTTTAACAGAAGGGTTGAGGTCATTATTCTCCGTGATAAGGGGCTTGAAGAGAGCAAAGATCCTGCAATAAGCAGGCCATTGCCTGATGAGGAATGGCGGTAATATATTATTATATGAAGGAAAGAGGTAAAATGCCGTATTTAGTCCGTCAAAAACAGGTATAAAAAAGAAGTTATTGACAGGAAAAAATAATATGGCATTATGTCTCTTTATGTAAAGGTAACTCGAATGAGCGAAGAAGATAAAATAGACGACATGGAAGACGAAGGCGGGGAAGGTTCCTCGTCGGGTGATAAATCGTCGTCCGGAGGCCTTTCCAAGATAATTAAGATTCTGCTTTACGTTGTCGGCGGCGTTCTGCTGATATTTCTCGTAATCGGAATTTCTTATCTTGTTTCCAAGCATGTTCAGGAAAAAAACTACCAGCGTGAGCAGGATGTAGTCGTTGCGCCTCCTCCTCCGCCTCTTGCAAGTTATGATCTTCCTGCATTTTCTTCGACGACAAATGACCCTGAGCCGCATTTTGTCAAAATGACTATTTCGCTCGGTTATGAATTTAATGCTGATATCAGTTCGGAAATTACACAGCGTGTTCCGCAGATGCAGCATATAATCAATGTTATTCTCAGAGGAAAGAGCTATGAAGAGCTTGATTCCGTTGAGGATACGCTTTCACTTTCTGAAGAGATAAAGGGTAATCTGAACAGCATCTTCAGTTCGGGAAAAATTAAAGAGATTTATTTTAAGGAATTTATAGTAAATTAATAGAGCGCGGTTTTCCGCGGAGCAGTTTTGGAGGAAACATGGGTGACGGTTCATTATCTCAGGACGAGATAGATGCGCTATTAAAAGGCGCAGATGATATTCTGCCGTCATCCGGCGGCATGGGCGGTTTCGAGTCTTCTTCGTCTTCTTCGGGCGGTGGACTTTCGCCTATAGAAAGGGATTCTGTTGCTGATATGCTCGGCGCGGCGATGAATGTTTCGGCTCCGAGCATGGCATCGTATCTTCAGAAGAATTTATCTATAACAAATCCGGTTATCGAAGTTAAGAGCAAGGACGCGCTTCTTTCTGAATTTAACCGGCAGTATATTCAGGTTAGTGTAGGATATACAGGTTCTCTTAACGGACAGAACCTGATTCTGATGAGCACGCAGGACGGCGGTCTTATTTCGTCTCTGATGCTCGGTGATGATTCAGGAACTCCTCCGGCGGAATTGTCGGAAGCTCACCAGAGTACGTTTTCAGAATTTGTCGGATCTCTTTTGTCTGCTGTTGCCAATCAGCTTTCTGCAAGAGTCGGCGGAACAATATCGACTACGCCTCCCGTGACTTCTGTCGCTGCAAACGCCGGTCAGATTCAGTTTCCTTTCGGTGATCTTGTAAAGATAACTTATAATATCAGCATTGACGGTTTACTGAATTCTAAACTTTACCATATCGTCGACATGGGATTAGCTTCATCGATGGCAAGGGGTTCGTCTCAGAAACGCGGCGGTATGCAGAGTTCGGCCGGTCAGGATTATCAGCATTCAGCACCTCAGGGAATGAGCATCAGTCCTGTTAAATTTCCTCCTCTGGGGGAGAGTCTTCCGCCTGCGGCAATGCAGAATATCGGTTTGCTGATGGATGTTCAGCTCAATCTAACGGTTGAGCTTGGAAGAACAAAACAATACGTTAAGGATATTTTAGGTCTGGGTGAAGGTTCGATCATAGAGCTTGACAAGCTTGCCGGTGAACCGGTAGACCTTCTTGTTAACAATAAACTGATAGCCAAGGGCGAGGTTGTCGTAATAGATGAAAATTTCGGTGTCCGTGTTACGGACATAGTAAGTCCTTCAGAAAGGCTTACGAAAATGAACAACTGATTCAAGCCGCTTTAATGCGGCTTTTCTTAAATATATAGATGAGACATAATTCGGGGTTTGATGAAAAAAATACTAAACAAAACAATGCGCGTGACGGCGTTTTTTCTTGTTTGCGCGCTTATATTGACTCTTCCTCTTGCGGCGGCGAAGAAAAAAAATTCTGCGTCTGAAAAACAAAACAAACAGGAAACTGTTCAGTCTGAAACTGCTTCTTCTGATGATAAAGCTGCTGAGCAGAGCGATCCGGCAGCTGCAGATACTTCCGAAGAAGGTAAAAAACCTCTGTATGAATATGAGGCTCCGAAGGAACCAGATAGCAGTTACGGCTGGTTAATGTTAAAGGGATTATTTGTCGTTGGTCTGATGGGCGGCGGTTTTTATCTGTTTTTCAAGTTTGTTATGAAAAAAGCAGGTGTTCCGGTAATAGGTCAGGGCGCAGTTAAGATTCTTTCGGTTACACCGATCGGTCAGAACAGATCGCTTCATATAATAGACGTTGCAGGAAGAATAATGCTTCTTGGTGTTACTGACAGCAATGTTTCACTTCTGTCTGAAATTACATCAAAGGATGAAATTGACAGAATACGTCTCGCTTCCGGCAAGGATCCTGTTTTTAAAGAAACAAGTTTTCAGGATTTCCTTTTCAAACAGATTCATAATATCACCGACGCCGTTAAGAACCGCAAAGCCGGAACTAGTTCAAAGCATGATTCATCATTCAATGATGAAATGAAAAATTATAAGTCTGATTATAAAAATGAAAATCAGGCATCGAAGATAGAATATATTATGAAACAGAAAGAAAGACTGCGGAGGCTCAGCGAAGATGATGAAGAATAAAAAATATCTTTTGCTGGCACTCATTTCTTTTTGTTTTGTCTTCGGGGGAGTTTCTATTTTCGCTCAGGCGAATAATGTTCAGATGCCGATTCCGAAAGTCACTTTTAATATCACTGAAGCAAAGGCGCCTAAGGATGTCGCTCTTTCTCTTCAGGTTATGTTTCTGATAACTATTTTGAGTCTTGCTCCGGCGATTGCGATGATGATGACTTCGTTTACACGAGTTGTTATTGTTCTGGATTTTGTGAGAAGGGCTCTTTCTTTACAGCAGATGCCTCCGACTCAGGTTATTGTCGGTCTTGCAATATTCTTAACGGGTTTCATCATGGCTCCGACGCTGAAAAATATCAATGAAACAGCTCTTCAGCCGTATATAAACGGAAAGATAACCAACGAGCAGTTTATCGATAACGGAATAAAGCCTCTTAGGGCGTTTATGTTCAGGCAGACCAGAGAGAAAGATATCGCGCTTTTTATCGAACTCGGCAAAATTGAAAAACCGAAAACGCAGGATGATGTTCCGACATATTGCCTCGTTCCGGCATTTATGATAAGCGAGCTTAAAAAATCATTTGAGATGGGTATTGCGATATTTCTGCCGTTCATTGTTATCGACATGATTGTTTCAAGCGCTCTTATGGCGATGGGTATGATTATGCTTCCGCCTGTTATGATTTCTCTGCCGTTCAAGCTTGCGCTTTTTGTTCTGGTGGACGGCTGGAATCTGATAATATATGAGCTTGTGCGCTCTTTTAAGTAGGTGATTTATGACGGATGTTCTGATGATACAGATGCTGCGCGAAGCCTTGATGATAACACTCGTAGTTTCGGCGCCCCTTCTCGGTATCGGCATGATTGTCGGTCTGATTATTTCAATATTTCAGACTACGACAAGTATTCAGGAACAGACGCTTACTTTTGTTCCGAAGATAGTCGCAATTTTTGTGGCAATAATATTTTTCGCGGGATGGATGATAAGCATGCTTACTGATTATACCCGCAAAATATTTATGCTGATATCAAAACTCGGCGGTATGATGTAGTTAATGGAATATTTTGTAAACAATTTTCAGACTTTTCTGCTTGTGATGATCCGCATGACATCGATGTTTCTGATTGCGCCTTTTTTTTCGAGCGACCTGATTCCGTTCCGCACACGTGCTTTGTTGGGTTTTTTAGTCAGCATGATTATATTTCCCATGGTAGCAAAAGGAACGTACGGAATAACTTCCAATATGGGATTATATTCAATCTTCGTGCTCAGGGAAATTGCAATCGGACTTTTTATAGGTTTTCTCGCTTCAATTATATTTTCCGCTTTTCAGCTGTCGGGACAGTATTTTGCCGTTCAGATCGGGTTCGGAATGAGTGAAGTAATGGATCCTCTTGCGCAGGTATCGATTCCGATAATCGGTCAGATTAAAAACATGATCGGGCTTCTTGTTTTTCTTTATATTAATGGTCATCATTTTATGATAAAGGCGATTTACCGGTCTTTTGAATACGCGCCTGTTTTTCCCCTGGGGGAGGGTGAATTTTTTACCAAGCATTTGATATATTCCTTCAGCGGCATGTTTGTAGTGGCTTTTAAAATCGCTCTTCCTGTTGTTGCAACAGTTTTCTTGATTTCTATTGCGATGGGTGTTTTGTCGAAGGCGGCTCCTCAGATGAATGTTATGATGCTGGGTTTTCCGGTTAAAATAATGGTTGCGTTTGCGATGCTCGCTCTGCTTTCTCCGATGATTATCCGAATTATGAAAGTTTCGCTTGAAAGAACTTTTACCTTTGTGATGGGGGTCATTCAGGCGTGGCCGAAGTGAGGGATAAATTTAAAATATTTGTAATTTCATCCGAAGCCGATCTTGATTTAGTCAAATTCGATCTTCAGCTCTTTGCCGCCGAAGATGAAGGCAGAACAGAGGATCCGACCGAGAAGCGAATCCGCGAGGCGCGCGAAAAAGGTCAGGTTGCTAAATCAGAGGA
>DAOMHE010000006.1:8223-26921 GCA_035430785.1 Spirochaetota bacterium
TTTTGATCTATCGAAGATTAAATTCAATCCGGCTGATATGATAAAAAAGACGCTTTTTTCAAAAAGAGTCGGGTTTAATCTTTTCAAATCGATTATCAAGATTGTTATTATCGGACTCTGTTCCTATTTGATTATTCTTAATGAATTCGATACGGTTCTCAGCACTCCTGATATTTCAATTGCAGCTTCATTGAAGGATGTTCTTTTTATTGCCTTCAAGATTCTTATCTGGAGTTTGGTTCTCTTGATTGTTATGGCAATTCCGGATTATCTTTTTCAGAAACGCGAATTTATAGAGTCGATAAAGATGTCCAAGCAGGACATAAAGCAGGAAATGAAGGAAACTGTCGGAGATCCGCATGTTAAAGCGCGCTTAAAAGAGATGCAAAGACAGATTTTAACCCGTTCCATGATCAAAAACGTCCCTAAAGCGGATGTTGTTGTTACAAATCCTACTCATTTTGCTGTTGCGCTCAAGTGGGACCGCGAAAAAAACAATTCAGCGCCTGCTGTAGTTGCAAAAGGTGTTGACTATATTGCACTAAAGATTAGAGAGATAGCAAAGGGAAATGACGTGATGATTATTGAGAACCGCCCTTTAGCGCAGGAAATGTATAAGCGTCTTGAAGTAGGAGACATAATCCCGGCGGATCTTTATTCCGCGGTTGTAGAATTATACAGAATTCTTTATGAGAACGGAAAACTCAAAGACGCGATGTGATGATTTTTCAAGGAGGTAAAAGTGGCAGAAAACAGCATTAATCTTGACTGGCTAAAGAACAAAGAAACTCTGCTTGCCGTCGGCATAATCGCCGTCGTGGGCATGCTTGTCATTCCTTTACCTACTTTCATGCTCGACTTCCTTCTTGCTGTCAGCATCATGATTTCGATGCTGGTGCTGATGATTACGATGTTTGTACCGAAATCGTATGATTTCTCAATATTTCCTGCATTGCTTCTAGTTACGACTGTTTTCCGCCTTGCTTTGAATGTTTCATCAACCAGACTTATTCTTATGCAGGGTTCCGCTTTTGACGGAAAGATAATCAAAACTTTCGGTCAGTTTGTCGTAGGCGGAAACTATATAATCGGATTTTTGATATTTATAATTCTTGTTGCAGTTCAGTTTATAGTAATCACAAAAGGTGCGACCCGTACAGCTGAAGTTGCTGCACGTTTTGCTCTCGATGCTCTGCCGGGGAAGCAGATGACAATTGATGCGGATTTTCAAAGCGGCACCATTACCGAAGAAGAAAAAAACCATCGTCAGGCTGAACTCCGCCGAGAGACAGACTTTTACGGACAGATGGATGGAGCGAGTAAATTTGTCCAGGGAGACGTTAAGGTTGGAATACTTATTACTATTGTTAACCTGATCGCCGGTTTCATCATCGGAATAGCAGTAAGAGGTGAAACATTCGAAGTCGCTCTTAAAACTTATTCACTTCTTTCAATCGGTGACGGTCTGGTTTCGCAGATACCTTCTCTTTTAACTTCAACTGCTTCAGGTATTATTGTTACAAGAGCTGTTTCCAAGAACACGCTTCCGGATGAGTTTGCCAAACAGCTTACAGCTCAGCCTCGTGCTCTGATTATTTCAGGCGGTGCGCTTTTGGTTTCGGCAATAATTCCGGGATTTCCGAAAATTTCGCTGATTCTTCTCGGAGGCTCATTGATTGGAATGGGTTATGTTCTTATGCAGCGGGAAGAACAAAAGGCGGAGACAGCAAAAAGCGCCGAAAAGAAATCTGCAGCAAAAGATTCAAAACCGGAATCTGTTATGCCGTATATCAATGTCGATGCGCTTGAAGTTGAAATCGGTTATTCGCTTATTACACTTGCTGATCCAAGCAAGGGCGGAACGCTGCTTGACCGTATAACTAATATCAGAAGAATGAGTGCGATAAACATGGGTCTTATCGTTCCTCCGATACGCATACGCGACAATATGGATCTTGCTCAGAATGAATATTCCATTTTAATAAAGGGTGTTGAAGTCGGTTCCGGAAAACTTGAAGTCGACAGGCTGATGGCAATGGATGCCGGCGAAGTTATTGAAAAAATCGAAGGCACTGAATTTGTTGAACCTTCATTCGGGCTCAAAGCTATATGGATTGACGCTGCATTGCGTGAACGTGCTGAAAGGAACGGATATATAGTTGTTGACTGTTCAACAATAGTTTCGACTCATCTGACAGAGATTATCAAACGCCATGCGGCAGAACTTCTCGGACGTCAGGAAGTTCAGCAGCTTATCGACAGCATCAAGAGCGAGTATCCTGCAATTGTTGATGATCTTGTCGGCAAAAAACTTTCGGTGGGAGTTATTCAGAAAGTTCTTCAGGGACTTCTCCGTGAAAAAGTTTCTATCCGTAATGTTGTTACGATTTTTGAGACGTTGTCGAATTATTCTGATTATACACATGATCCTTTCAGACTCATTGAGTATGTCAGGGTTGCTCTTGCAAGACAAATCTGCAAGGAGTTTGCGACGCCTGACAAGCGCATGAACGTCATTACTGTTGATCCTGATATTGAATCAATTGTTATGAGTTCAATACGTGAAGATGAAATCGAAGGCAGAGTTGTCGGACTTGACCCTGATACTTATCAGAGTGTTATGACGGCTCTCATCGAAGCTTATAATACGGCAAAAACATCGGGGTTCGCACCGGTTTTTATAGTGAGCCCTAATATCAGGAGCGTTCTTTTTAATCTGATTGAAAGAGAAGTTCCGGATGCTACAGTACTTTCGTACAATGAAATTGCACCTAATATAAGTCTTAACGCATTCACATCGGCGATGATTAACGCCGCTTAAATTTGGGAGGAAAGATGAAATACGTAAAAATTACCGCAGAAAATTATAATAAGGCGCTTTCCGAATTAAGAGAAAAGTACGGAGAGGATGCTATTCCGATCAGCCATAAATACATTAAACAGGGCGGATTATTTAATTCGCGTCTATTTTCGAAGGATATATGTGAACTGACTGCCGGAATTAATGAGAAGAAATATTCACGCCAGTCTCCGGTAAGACAGTCGTTAAATCTGGTTGCTGATGCTGATAATACCAAATCAATTCTTGCAAGACAGGCGGATGAAGCTCTTCCTCCAAAAAGCTCATATGCCGCAACTCTCGATCTTCTGCGCCAGGTTCAGGAAAAGAAAGCTGTTCTCGATAAGCCGGAACCGGTTCGCGAAAGCCGTCAGGTTTCATCAAATGAAAATGAAGTGAAAGTTCCTGCTGATGTTGAAAAAGAATTAACAGAGCTTAAGAGCGCGATAAGCAAACTTTCCAATGGGAAAAATCCTGAACCGGCTATGAAACTTGAAGAAGAACTTATCCCTTATAAAGAAATTCTTTCGGGAAATGATTTTACCGAAGAAGAAGCATGGAAAATGCTACGCGAAGTAAAGAATTCTCTTTCAAGAGATGATCTTCGTGATAAGTTCAAAATTGAAAAAAATCTTAAAGATCTTCTGAAAAGCAAAATTATAGTTTCCGGACCGATAAAAATCGGACATAAGAAAAAAGTCGTTATTTTCGCGGGGCCTACAGGAGTCGGAAAGACGACATCTCTTGCTAAACTCGGAGCTCTTCTGGCTTTAAAAGAGCAGAAGCGCGTAGCATTTGTTACAATTGACACTTACAGAATCGCGGCTACCGAGCAGTTGAAGAAATATGCAGAAATAATGAAAATTCCTATTTATGTAGTCAGCGACCAGAAGGAATTTAAGCAGATTATTGATAAAGAAAAAGCTGAAGTTCTTCTCGTCGATACATCCGGAAGAAGCCATAAAAATACTCTGAAAATTTCTGAACTTAAGAGTTATGCTGACCAGGTTGATGTCGAACTTGAAAAAATCCTATGTGTTTCCGCTGCAACAAAAAAACGTGATCTCATGGATATATTGAAAGCATATGAGCCTCTTGAAGTTGATAATATACTAATTACCAAAGTCGATGAAACTTCTTATGTAGGGAATATTGTCGATGTTGCCGATAAGTATAATAAGCCCATTTCATATGTGGCGAACGGACAGGAAGTTCCCAATGATATCTTTGTGGCAAACGGCGAAAAGCTTCTTAACATGATGATCTCGGGAATAACCGACTGAGCGGAGGTTGAAGGTGGTTGATCAGGCGTCAAACTTGCGTAAGCTTGTTGTTGCGAAAAAAGAAGTACTTCCGAGTAAAACACGCACTATAGCTGTTACAAGCGGTAAGGGTGGAGTTGGTAAAACCTCTCTTTCTGTCGGCTTGTCTATTGCTCTGGCAAAACTTGGTTCAAGCGTTACACTGCTTGATGCTGATTTGGGGCTTGCCAATATAAATGTTATTCTCGGTATAATTCCGCAGTATAATCTTTATCATGTAATACGCGGAAAAAAGAAACTTAAGGATATAATTATTCCGGTTCCTGAAGGAATAAAAATTATCGCAGGTGCAAGCGGATTCCATCAGCTCGCCAATCTTGATGTTAAACAGCGCAAAGAATTTATAGATGATATCTCCGAACTCGAAGGTGATGATTTTATGATCATCGATACGGGAGCGGGGGTGAGTCAGAACGTTATGAGTTTTGTTACGGCCGCCGAAGAGGTTATTGTTGTTACAACACCTGAACCGACTGCTATAACTGATGCTTACGGAATTATTAAATCGATTGCTGCTCATTCAAATGAAAAAACAATTAAGCTGATAGTAAACAGATGTGCATCTGTTTCTGAAGGTAAGCGGGTTGCTCAGAGAATTATAAATATTGCCGGTCAGTTTCTCAATATAAAAGTTGAGTCTCTCGGTTTTGTTTATGATGATGAATCTGTTCCTAAATCTGTCAGAAACCAGAAACCGTTTATTGTAAGTTATCCGAAATCCAAATCTGCAGTGTGCGTCAATATGATTGCCCAGCGGATTGCAAACAAAGAGATAGAGATTAATGCGAGTTCCGGTCTCGGAGGGTTTTTCCGCAATCTGTTTAAGTCGCATGAAATAGAAGATGATGAAAATCGAAACGATGATGATAATGATACTTAAAAGGGGTGTTTTCACCCCTTTTTTGCGTTTATAGGTCAATAATGGGCGATAAAAGTAAAAAGTGCTTGATTTATTTTAATTTTACCTTCTTTTGTAAATTTAAGCGACATAATGGTGGCAGGCGGTGAGTTTACTAAAAAATATCGGTTGGAATATAAGAATAACGCTTATCGCGGGCGGGGCGGCTTTATTGATTTCGCTTTTCTCGGGATTACTAAGCGGAAATCCGTTTGCAGTTGTTTTTATGAGAGCCGTTCTTTTCGCTTCAGTTTTTGCAGGTTTATCATTCGGGTCGCTTTTTGTATTGAAGAAGTTTGTGCCGGAATTTTTTGATACGCTTTTTTCGGTTCTTCCGGAGATCAAACAGGAAGAATCTATTTCGGGTGAACATGCTGAGTATTCATCATCATCCGAAAGCAGTGAATACGGTGTCGAAGCTGATGCGTCTCAGTCTGGGGAAACTTATGATGCACCGCCGTCTTTTGCTCCGACTGGTCTTGACCAGATATCATCTTCTTCGCCGTTAAATCCGGGCAAGAAGAAACTAGAGGAGCAGGCATTGAAATTTCAGCCGAAGATTATGGCTGAAGCTGTAAGAACGATGATGAACAAAGATAATGAATAATTTCCGTGGAAGGAATAGATGAATAAAAAGAAAATCCTTGAGTTTGATCAGTGTAATGAGGATGACCTTTGGGGAAAACTGTGTAAAAACAACAATCCCGAACTTCGCGAGTATTTCGTCTATAAATATTCCCCGCTTGTAAAATATGTCGCAGGCAAAGTTGCCATGGGGATGCCTCAGTCGATTGAATTTGAAGATCTTGTTTCGTATGGAACTTTCGGTCTTTTAGATGCCATAAATAAATATGATCCTGACCGCGGAATAAAATTCAAGACTTATGCTATGACGCGAATCCGCGGAGCAATATTCGATGAACTGCGTTCGATTGACTGGATTCCGCGTTCTATCAGACAAAAAGCCAAGCAGATAGAGACTGTCATTTCAGAACTTGAAAGCAAACTGGGTCGTACGGTTGAAGACGAAGAAATTTCAAAAGAGCTCGGAATATCGATGGATGAATTCCATTCGATTTTGAGCAAAGTAAGCGGAACATCGATAATGTCGCTTAACGACATCTGGTATCTCGGAGATGACTCCGATGAGCTTTCGATTCTTGAAACTCTTGAAGCTCCTGATAATATGAATCCGGATGTTCTGATTGAAAAAGAAGAAATCAAGGAATACATAGTCGATGCCATAAAAAAACTTCCTGACAAAGAGAAGAAAGTAATTGTACTATATTATTACGAGGATCTAACGCTTAAGGAAATAGGTCAGGTTCTTGATGTCACCGAAAGCCGGATCTCGCAGCTGCATACTAAGGCAATACTTCGTCTGCGCGGCCGTCTTGGAAGAATAAAATCAAATCTCGTCGGTTGATATGTCAAAATTAAAGCAGCTTCTAAGTTCATTTGACGAAGAAGAGAAAATCCTTGAGGATGAAGTTGAGGTCTATGCTGATTCCGTCAAGCAGGCTCTGTCTCTTGCCGCAGAAGCTCTGAATGTCGACTTGTCTTCCCTTGAATATGAAATAGTTAAAAAAGGAAGTCAGGGTTTTTTCGGAATGGGAAGAACTCCGTATAAGGTTGTCGTCCGTCCTGTTATTCAGCCTGAACATGTAGATCTTGATGAGCTGAATTCAAAACTTTCAACAGAACTTTCTGATCTTGATTTTGAAGTAAAAAACAAAAATGAGTCAGGCTCCTTTAAGATACGTACTACCAAAACCGGAGTATGGCTTACTGTTACTAAACCGCGCGGAGATGGACGACCTGTTGTAATCAGTGACGTACTGCTTAAAATAGATTCCATGAGAGTGCGAAACTATTCCGGAGATACTGTTAAGAGTGAAGTTAAAAATGCTTCAGGCGAGCCGGTAAAAATTGCCGAGTGGATTCCGAATCCTGAGTATGACGGATCGATGCATGTTGAAGTTTCTTCCGATGAGATGAAGGCTACTGTTTATTTTGATGCTCCGCGTTATTCCGGAAGGCATATGGATTTTGACGACATCATCAATGCATTGAAAAATTCTGGAATCGTTTACGGAGTAAACGAGAAAAGGATAAATGATTATCTTTCTGAAATGAATTATTCGCGTCCGCTTGTTGCAGCTGAAGGAACTCTTCCGAAAAACGGAGAGGATGCCTATGTCGAATACAAAGTAAGAATTGAGAATAAAATTGATTTCAGCGAAATTGACGGAAAAGTCGATTTTAAGGATCTCAATCTTATAGAAAATGTAGTTACCGGACAGCTTCTTGCAGTAAAGGTTCCGGCAGAGCAGGGCATTCAGGGAAGAACTGTTACAAACAGGCTTCTTCCTGCTAAGTCAGGAAGAGATACTTCGATTCAGCATGGAGAAGGAACAATTCTTTCGGATGACGGAAGAGAACTTACCGCAGAGAAGAACGGACAGGTAGTTTTAAAATCAGGACGGATTATTGTAGATGATGTTCTGGTTATTCAGGGCGATGTGAACATGGAAACCGGGGATATTCTTATGCTCGGTTCCATATTGATTACAGGTAACGTTCTTGATAATTTTAAGGTTAAGGCCAGCGGAAATATTGAAGTTCGCGGATCCGTTCAGAAAGCTTTTCTTGAAGCGGAAGGAGACATTATAGTCAAAGGCGGTATAAACGGACGCGACGAAGGAAGAGTTGAAACGACAGGCGGTACTGTTTACGCTAAATTTGTGCGTTCTTCACGGTTGATTGCTGAAAAAAATGTAATAGTTACGGAAGAGCTTCTTAATTCAAGAGTTGATGCTGGTAAGCTTATTTACTGTAACGGTAAACGCGCTCAGATCAGCGGCGGAATTTTGCGCGCAGGTGAAGAGGTTAATGCAAGAGCAATCGGTGCTGATTCGTATATCCGGACTGAAATATTTGTCGGATTGAATCCGAAGGTTCTTCAGCAGCTTAACGACCTTGAATCAGTTTTAAAAGAAACGGCAGAAGAACTTGAAAAACTCTCAAAAGATATAACTACATTAAATAACCGCCGCCGTACGACTGCTCTTACTGAAGAGCAGAAAGAAATGCTCTCAAGCTATACGTCGAGATCGGAAAAACTTGAAGAGCGTAAGCAGGAAGTTTTCTCCGAAATGGAAGAGCTTCGTGAATACATGAAGATGATTGAACAGAAAGGGCTGGTCTCAGCTGAGAAGAATCTGTATCCGGGAGTTGAGATATTTGTTAAAGATCAGAAGCTTAAAATAAATGATGAATACAGCGATGTCCGTATAACTTTTGAAAACGGTGACTGGCGTTTCGGAAAATACGAGCTGCCTATTGGTCAGCAGCCGAAATATGCCCGCCGCAGTTTTGGAAGGAGAAGATAAATGAGCATAAAGCCTATTGATCTTCTCACGAGTATGAATCAGCTTCACGAAGTAGCAAAAACACAGCATCAGATTGATAACCTGGCTCTTAGTCAGCAGCTTCATCTCGATAAGGAGTCCGGTCAGAAATCAAAAGAAAGCGACAAGACTGTTGATCAGACTAATGAAACATCTAAGACCGTTGATAATGATTCTCATGCCAAAGAAAACCGTGAACGCAGAAAACATCCCAATCAGGGTGAATCGAAGAATCATCATGAAGAGCATGCTCCGCGCCAGATTGAAGACGAAAGGCTCGGAAGCAATTTTGATATAAGGAAATAGAGATGTCGACTTTTTTCGCCGTAGTTTTTACCAACATTCTTATCGGAGCTGTTTTATATCTTGTAATAAGTCTCAAGCTTGAAAAGACTTCCTCTGCTTTTTTTTCGCGTAAGCTGAAAAAAGAAATGGATGAAATTATAAATGAATTTAACGAAACAGCAGAAAGAAATATTTCGATTCTTGAAAACCGTATTTCCTTAATGAAAAAAATATTAGAAAAGGCTTCCGTCGAAGGTGTCGACCTGACAATTAATGAAGAAATTTCCAGAATGGAAACTGAAAAAAAAGATCAGCGTAAAAAGGCGGTATTTCCTTCAAATACGATTATATCATCCGACATAGGAAAGCTCAACAATGTAAAGGCTTCTCTTTACGCAAAGCGTAAAGAACCGAAACTTGAAGTGCGAATCGATGAAACCGTCTCTTCATTCAATTTTCATGAAGATGAAGAATTGATAGATGATCCGGATATTTATAAGGCTTATGAAAAATCAGAAGATAAGGCGGGTTTTGTTTCGAGGCTTCATTCAAACGGATGGACTGAAAATGAAATTGTAAGACAGTGCCAGATAACGCCCGGAGAGCTGAAACTTATGCTTAATCTTCGTGCGGAGCTTTGAAAAAATAGATTGAACAATAAGCGGAAATCCGCTATAAGAATCTGAGGTTGATTACGGTAAAATATGTTTGAATATAATATGCAGAGACTGACGCCTGAAGAGTTTGAAAAATTTTCAAAACTCGTTTATGATGAAAGCGGAATTTTTATGAAAGATTCCAAGATTACGCTTCTCTCTAACAGGCTCAGAAAAAGACTTCAGGCGCTTGATATTAATTCGTTTGCAGAATATTTTGATTATATACAGAAACTCAGCGATAAGTCTCATGAGCTTGATCTTCTTCTGGATGTTGTGTCGACAAATGAAACTTATTTTTTCAGAAGCGAGAGACACTTTGCTGCTTTAATGCAGAAATGTGTTCCTGATATTGTTGCAAAAAAGAAAGACAGAAAACTCACAGTCTGGAGTGCCGGATGCTCGACAGGTGAGGAACCGTATACTATTGCAATTTGCCTTTCCGAGCTGAAAGAACTTCTTTTCGGATGGGATGTTGAAATTCTTGCTACCGATATTGCATATTCTGTACTTGATTTTGCACGCCAGGGTAAATATTCGGGCAGACGTATCGACAAGGTTCCGCCGAATCTGCTTGAAAAATATTTTGATAAATCCGAAAGTGAAGAAGATGTTTTTACCGTAAAAAAACAACTGAAGGACATGGTAAAATTCGGGACTTTAAATTTATTTAAGGATCAGTTTCCCCGTAATATTGATTTGATTTTCTGCCGTAATGTAATGATCTATTTCGACAGGGAGCATCAGCGCACCCTTGTGAAAAATTTTTATAATGCATTGTCAAAAACTAACGGATATTTTTTTATCGGACATTCGGAAACTCTTCATTCGGTTTCCGAAGATTTTGCTTACATGAAGATTATGGATTCTCCGGTATATGTTCCAAAAGAGAGGCTGAATGAATTTTCGTCTAATTAATGTCGGAATCGCGGATCTTCAGGTTACAAAGGCGCCTGATATTCTGCGTACTGTTCTCGGATCGTGTGTAAGTGTCTGCCTTTATGACCCCAAGGCTAAAGTTGCAGGAATGGCTCATATAATGCTTCCTGAACAGAAAAGCGAAGATTCAAATCCCAGAAAATATGCAGACAGCGCGATACCCATTCTGATTGAAGAAATGGAAAACGCAGGTGCTGAACGTGACAGAATTGTAGCTAAATTGGCCGGCGGTTCGGTTATGTTTAAGGTGGCAGAAAACAGTCTTATGAGTGAAATCGGAAAAAACAATATTGAAAAAAGCAGGGAGATTCTTGCAAAATTCGGATTCATAATTAAAGGCGAAGATACCGGCGGAGATTTCGGACGAACTGTTGATTTTTTTGCCGATAACGGAGTTCTCAAAGTCAAATCAATGAGCAAAAACGAACGCATTGTTTAAACAATTCAGGAATAATTTATGGAAAGCATGACAGGTTACGCTTACTGTGACGGAAGATCTCCGCAGTTTGCATATTACGTTGAAATTAAATCTTTGAACTCAAAATATAATGAATACTTCATAAATCTTCCGCGCGCTCTTCGTACGGAAGAAAACAATATCCTTTCGGCCGTGTCTGAAGAAATTAAACGCGGAAAGGTAGAACTTAATGTAGAAATATCCGAATGGTTTGACGAGAGAACTTATTCCATCAACCGGGGCATTGTCGAAAAAATAATTGCCGATCTCTCGGAGATTGAAAAGAAAACCGGAAAAACTTTTTCTCTGGATGCTGTTCTTTCTATGGAAGGATCAATATCAAAAACTAGAGCTGTTATAAGCGATGATACCCGCAAATGCCTTTTGCAGTCTGTATCGGAAGCGCTGAAAAAATTGCGTACGATGAGAAAAAGAGAGGGAAAGGCTCTCGAAAAAGATTTAATGTCCTCGCTTTCTATAATAGTTTCGAATCTTGCCGTTGTAAAAAAAGATTCAAAAAACCAGTATCGGAAAAATTTTGAAAGAATGAAATCCCGCATAGAAGTTCTTGTCGGAAAAAATTATGATGAACAGAGGCTTATAACTGAAGCTGCCGTTTATGCGGATAAAGTTGATATAAATGAAGAAATAGTGCGTCTTTCCGATCATATTGCTAAATTCAAGGAAATAGCAAAAGAAGATGCTTCTCCCGGTAAGCGCCTTGATTTTCTTGCTCAGGAAATGTTCCGTGAAATAAATACTATAGCTTCCAAGTGTTCCGATTCTGTTCTTTCGCATGTATGTGTTGAAATGAAAAATGCCGTGGATAAGATTCGTGAGCAGTGCCGGAATATTATATAACTGTGAGGTCGAATGAAGTCAGGACTAATTAACATCGGATTCGGTAATGCTGTTTCGGCGGAAAGAGTCATTGCCGTTATTACGCCTCAATCGGCATCGGGAAAACGCATAAGAGAAGAGGCAAAAGACGGTAATATGCTCATAGATGCTACTCATGGACGCAAAACCAGAGCGATAATAATCATGGACAGCAATCATATAGTTTTAACTGCAATGCAGCCGGAGACTATATCCGGAAGATTCAATGATGATGATGCGGAGGAAGGCGGTGAATAAATTTTCTGTAATTATTTCCGCGCCGAGCGGAGCAGGAAAATCGACTCTTATATCGCGTATTATGAAAAAAGATCCAAGATTCTCTTTTTCGGTTTCTACAACAACTAGAGCTCCGAGAGAAGGCGAGAAAGACGGAATTAACTATTATTTTAAAGACCGTAAAGATTTCGAAAAAATGATAGAAAACGACGAGTTTCTTGAATGGGCGGAAGTTCACGGCAATTTGTACGGTACATCCAAAAAAGAGGTTGACAGGATTCATGCCGCTGAAAAAATCCCTCTATTCGATATAGATGTCCAGGGCGCAAAAAACATAAGAGAAAAGATAGCGGGTGTATTCGTTTTTATTGTTCCGCCTTCAATGGAGGAGCTTAAGAGGCGTCTGCTTTCAAGATCGACGGATTCTCAGGAAACCATAGAGCTGAGAATCAGAAACGCTTCGGCGGAACTTGCTTATGCCGGAATATATGATTATGTTATCGTCAATGACTCTTTAGAGACGGCGGAAAATGATTTCTTTTCAGTTATGCGTGCCGAAGAAATCAAAACATCGCGGATGATTTATAAAATTAATGATTTAGCAGGGGGCCTAAAATGATTCTTCCTCTCGATAAGCTTCTGTCTTACAAAGGAAATAAATACGTTCTTACCAAGGCGTCAATGATGGCTGTAGATAAGAAGGACAAGATTGATAATTTTCCTGAAAATCTTCCGGCATGGAAAACAGTACCGGTTATCTTGAAACTTATTTTTGATGAAAAAATTAAGATTTCAGAAAATCTGGATAAACCTGTTTCAGAATAATGAGAAAGATAATAGTTCTTTCCGGGGCTACTGCATCCGGAAAGAGCCGTGCTGCGCTGCATTTATGCGAGATTTTTCCTGATACTTTCGAGATTGTGTCAGCCGATTCCATCCAGATTTACCGTTATCTTGATATTGGAAGTTCCAAACCCGAAAAAACAGATCTTCAAAAAGTCAAACATCACTTAATAGATATTGTTGATCCGTCGTATCCTTATAAGGCATCTGATTTTGTTTCTGATGCTCTGTCAGCATCAGAAGATATTCTTTCGCGCGGGAAGATTCCACTTTTTGTCGGCGGCAGCGGAATGTATCTTGAAGCATTTTTCGAAGGTCTTTCTGTTACGCCCGAAGCTTCATCTTTAATAATTCAGCAAATTCAGAATGAAGGAAATTTGAAGGGTTGGGATTCCATGCATGAACAGCTTATGGAGATAGACCCTGATGCCGCAAAAAAGATTCATTCCAATGACTGGCAGAGAATTACTCGCGCTCTTTCGGTCTTTAGGGCTTCGGGCAGACGGATTTCCGAGTATTGGGGAAAGAGGACTCCGAAGATTTCGGGAGATTTTCTCTTTATCCGGCTTGAAGCTGAAAGGGATAAGCTTTATGATGCTATTAATCGCCGGGTTGATGAAATGGTAGAAAAAGGATTTGTTGATGAAGTTGTTAAGCTTCTTTCAATGGGTTATGATGAAAAATGCCCTTCAATGAATTCTATCGGTTACTCGCAGATTATTAAATATCTGAAAGGCGAACTTTCACTTGACTATGCAGTCGAAATGATTAAACATGACACACGGCGGTATGCTAAAAAGCAGATCATCTGGATGAGAAGAAAGGATTATTATCTTCCTTTCGATTTCCGCGATTATTGCGGGATTTCTGAAAAAGTATCGGAATTTATAAAGTGATTCTTTGTTCGGTTAGGAGGTTCGATGACCAAGCAGGTAAAAAATCTTCAGGATGCTTATCTCAATTGCGCAAGAAAAGAAAAGCTTGATCTTACTATATATCTTACGAACGGTGTGCCGCTTCAGGGAAAAGTTGTAAGCTTCGACAGTTTCACTGTTCTTATTGAAATAGATAAGAAGCAGAATTTAATCTACAAACATGCTATATCCACTATAGTTCCGTCACGGCCTATACATCTTAGTGAGGCTGCGGAAGACTGACATGAGGAAAATTAAAAGACTCATAATGCTTCTACTCGTCATATATCTCGGGTATTCTGCATATAGAGGATCTTTTTTTGTTTCGTCAGGATACATCGGAATACTTGAATTTAAAAAAAGCCGGGATCTTTATCTTCCCGGATATCATTTCAGTGCTCAGGCGGCTTTTTCCGGTGATTTTGCTTTCCGGAAACTCCCGCTTTCGGGAAGGACGGTGTGCGAATTTTCGGCACCGCTTCCGACTCTCGAAAGACTCGATGACAATTATTTGAAAATCCGTTCTATAGCTTCTTTTTCCTATTCACTTGATATCTCGGCTTTTTCTTTTAATGCCGGGTCTGAGCCTCAGAAAATAGCAGAATCCGAATTTGAGCGTTCAGCTTCTATGATTCTGAAAAAAATCTCATACGAAAATTTTGCGTCTTCATTTTCATCCGAGAAGTTTCTTTCAGTATGGAAAGATAATAGCGTAAGTATTGCCGAAGAGATTTCATCCGTTATGAAAGGCCGCGGAATTACCATATCATCCATTGAAATAGGAAGTCCTGTTTTTCCTTCGGATGAACGTTATACGGAAGTTGCCCGATATACTTCAGAAATTGAAAAGACGGAATTATTCGCAGCTGTTTCCCGTGAGCGTGAAGCTTCCGAAAGAAATATGACCGAGTACAGGCTTAAGAAGTTCGGAGACGAACTGGATATTATTTCATCCAGAATTAAGGATAATCCTTCTTTATTGAAATATCTTATTTTTAAGAATTTTTCCGGCGGGGTTAATCCGGCGCTTTATGATTTAAATTCAGCCGGCTTTATTGATTCATTGTTGGCTGAAGAAAAAAAAGCCGTTTCTGGTCAAAATAATGAGGCGAGAAAAGATATTGACAATTTTAAGTGATATTATTCCCTTAACCGAAATTACGAAGATATTATGTTTATATAAGGAGAATTTATGCCTTGCGGTAAAAAGAAAAAAAGAAGAAAGATTGCTAATCACAAAAGAAAAAAGAGAAGAAGACTTAATAGACACAAGAAGAAGTAATTTACGGGAGCATGTCTCCCGTTTTTTTATCAAATTAAATAAGTGCGGGGCTTATGCGGGGTAAAACCTTTCGGGATCAAAACAAGGTCGTTGAGGAAACTAAATCCAGAAATGATTATTGGAAGCGAAGGCCTTCTGAAATAAGAGGCTATCAAAAAGCTTTTTATATCAATGGAACGGACGGATCTTACGTTCGTGTGGATTATAATCTCAAAGACAAAAAAATCCGTCTTTATGTTGAAGACGCTTCTGAAGGCGGAATTGCTTATTATTCGGTAATTTCCAAAGGAAATATCGAAGTTGAAAAAAATCTCGCCACAGGCCGCAGCGGAAACCTTTCTCATAAATTTCAGCCACTAGCATCCTTAATTGCCACATTGCCTCACAAAGAAGTTGTAGCGATGTTCGGAGACTGTTACGGTATATCGAATGCCTTCAAGGATATAAGAGAAGCCGTTAAACGGAAAAAACTCGAACAGACCCGTGAAAAATATTTTGTTGAAGGGAAAAGGGCTCCTCTCTTCGGAAGTTTCAGTTCGTCCAAACATTTGTCATGGATTGATGTAATAGATGTTATTATTGCTGCCGGAGCCGGTTTTGCAATTTATAAGCTTTCCGGTTCTCATTATCAGGCCTGCGGTGCTGTCGTTGCTTTTCTTGGAATAATGGCCGGCGGAGTCGATATTCTTATGCGTAAGCGTGAGCCTATTTTTTCGAAAATAATTCTGCTTCTGACTTCAGGAGCAGGGCTTTATATTTTCGGCAGATTTTTTGATTAAAATAGTACTTGAAAAAAAACTCTCAAGGTAATATATTAAGTGCTCTGATGTTTCAATTAATGCAGGAAGAGTCATATGTTTAAAAAGGCTGAAAAATCATCTTTATCTTCAATGCAGGTTGTTTGTTTTAAGATAGGATCCGAAGAATACGGAATTGAAATTCTGAAGGTTCAGGAAATTCTTAAACTTCCTAAAATAACAAAACTTCCGAAATCAGCCGATTTTATCATCGGAGTAATCGACTTGCGCGGCCAGGTTATTCCAATAATTGATTTGAGCAAACGCTTCGGTATTTCCGATAAGCAGGAATCCTCAAACATGAGAGCAATTGTTGTTGATATCAACGGAAAGAAAGTCGGTCTTGCTATTGATTCAGTCAGTCATGTAGTTAAAGTTGACAGCCGTGATATTGAACAGGCTCCGCCGATTGTAAAAGGAATTTCCGGTAAGTATATAGTCGGAATTGCCAAAGTCGAAAGCGGTTTTGTCGTAATTCTTGATATTAATCAGATTTTTTCGCACGATGAGCTTGGTATTATCGGAAATATAAGAGCCGCTGTTTAATAGGCGGCTATCAGTATTGTTTCGATTTCATCACTGTTAAGAACTCTCGGTGCGTTTTCCATAAAAGGATATTTGACTGCAATCTCTGCAATCGCTTTAAATTCGTTTTTTGTTATTCCTGCAGCGGATAATCTTTGCGGAATGTCCAGATTTATTCCGATTCTTCTGACTCCCTCAATCGCCTTGATTGCGGCTTCGATTACTGTGATTTCCTTTACGTCTTCATCCATAACTTTCGCCATTTGAACGCATTTTCCCGGTGATGATGTCAGGTTGAATTCCATGACATGCGGCAGAATAAGTCCCATCCATTTTTCAATCGGAGTTGCGGTTTTAGAAGCAATCGCGCATGAAACCGACATTGTAACAGAAAGAGCAGAAAGAGAAAAAGCCGTGCCTGCAAGAACAGAAGCAACCGAAATGGGATAGCGAAGTGAGGGATTGTGGTTGTCTCTGTACGCATTTTCGAGATGTTTAAATAGAAGGTCTATGCTTTTGAGAGCATAAGTGTTGGTGAACTCGCTCGTTACTTTTGATATTATCGATTCTGTTGACAGGGCGAGGGAAGCCATTCCGGTTTGAACGGTAGTTTCATCAGAGGCATAGATGGCTATTCCCGGATCGATAATACTTGCATGAGGATATAGATAGTTATGCTGGTAGACTTTCTTTTCTCCGGTATGAATATCGGTGGCTATAAACATCGGAAGAATTTCCTGACCGTAAAGCGGATTCGAAGGAATAGTAACGAAATTTAACGGCGGTTTGACTTCCGGATTTTCGTATAGATCCTCACAGAAAAGATAATTATTTGTGAGAAGCGCAACTGCTTTAGCTGCATTAATGGATTCAGTTCCCCCAAATCCGATTACAAGGTCGCAATTGGTTTTTTTAGTAAAGAACACGGCGGAATCAATGTATTCCGTGTTGGCTACAGTCGGGATTTCATCAAATACAATGGTTCCAATACCGGCGTAATTGAGTGATTTGATGAATATTTCAAGTACCTTTTCAAGCCTGTCGAAATCAGCTGAAGTTATGATAATAACAGCTCGTGAGCCCATGCCGGAAAGAATAGCCCCGGAATTCCTTAAGACATCGGGTCTGATGTAAAGTTTTGTGGGGAGGTGAAAGTCTGGAAAAATCAAATCGCTCAAACCGTACCGCCTGAGAGTCTAGAAGATATTAGTGAAACAGCGTTGAGTCTGTTCCAACAAAAAAAGCGGCATAAACCGCTTTCTTTTAAAAGTTCATCTAAGCAAAAATCAATTTCTGAAGAATCCGTCGATCATGCGTTCAGCAATATTTCCGAGTAATTTCTCGTCAATCGCTCTGTCAAACTCGCCTGATGCAATCTTTTCTTTAAGTTCTTTAACTTTATCGGCTCTGATATCAGGAGATTCTTTAACAATCTGAGCCAAACGCGCTTCTTCAGCCGCCTTTAACCCTTCTTCGGATATCTGAACAGAATCAGACGCAGGTCTTACTGTGTTGACCTGATAGTTCTGCTTTGGTTTTCGCGGCTCAATTATGCTGTTTACATTGCCGATTTTATCAATAACCATTTTTATCCTTCCCTTAACTGTTTACATTATCGGAAATATTTGTCAATTCTTTAATGATATTACTCATTTTTGCCGTTTCAGTCAAAAAAAAAGTGATTATGTCGCAAAAATTATATTTCATCATCTTCATCGGTATTTTTCGGGTCATTATTGTCTATTGCGATGGCAAATTCGCCTTTTTCGGTTAATTTTGATTCCAAAATGCTTTTAGCTGTTCCGGTTATGAATTCCTCATGGATTTTGCTGATCTCCCTGCCGATCAGAATCTGGTTTTCAGGGAAAACTTCAGCAAGTGCCGTGAGCGTTTTAATAATACGGTGTGGAGATTCGTATATAATGATTGTAGCGCTGATTCTTCTAATTGCATTCAATTCGTTTATTCTGCGGCCGGGTTTTTTGCTTAAAAAGCCTCCGAAATAAATTTCTTTTCCGGCAAAACCAGCTACGCTTGCGATTGTTGTTAAAGCTGATGCTCCGGGAAGAGGTATGACTTTTATTCCGTTTTTGCGGGCTTCGCTTGCCAGTTTTGAACCCGGATCAGATATTCCCGGCGTGCCGCAGTCGGTTAGATATGCTGCCGAACCTTCGGTTTTTATTCTGTCGATGAAAAAAGAAAGAGAATTGTCCTTGCTGTGAGAATGAAAAGAGTATAGTTTCTTTCCGGTAATTTCATAATGATCGAGAAGTTTTTTGCTTTGCCGTGTGTCTTCGCACATGATAAAAGATGCTTCTTTGAGTGTTTTCACTGCTCTGAAAGTGATGTCTTCGAGGTTTCCAATCGGTCCTGCTACGATGTAAAGAATGTTTTCGTTCATGGCTAAAAGGGCTT
>DAOMHE010000007.1:0-26750 GCA_035430785.1 Spirochaetota bacterium
TTCATACATCTTGACAATGACGCAAGAACGTCAATTGCCGGATAATGTCCCTTGTTCGCAATTGTTCTATCGAGAATTATATGTCCATCAAGAATACCCCTAACAGTATCCGCGATAATGTCATTCATATCATCCGCTTCAATGAGAACGGTATAAAAACCCGTTATAGAACCAAGCTTCCCGTTTCCGCTTCTTTCAAGAAGCTTGGGCAAAAGCTCTATTACACTTGGCGGATAACCCTTGCTCGCAGTCGGCTCGCCAGCTGCAAGACCGATTTCTCTCTGAGCCATAGCAAAACGCGTTACAGAATCCATCAATAGATTTACATTCTTTCCCTGATCGCGGAAATACTCAGCTATCGCATGAGCAAGATAAGCACCACGCACGCGAAGCATTGGAGGCTGATCGCTTGTAGCAACAATAACGATGCTTTTTTTCATGCCTTCTTCGCCGAGTTCTTTTTCAACAAAATCTTTGACTTCTCTGTTTCTCTCACCGATTAAAGCTATTACGTTAATATCCGCATCAGTATATTTCGAAATCATAGCCATCAAAGTAGATTTCCCGACACCGGAACCTGAAAATATACCAATTCGCTGACCTCTTCCAATAGTCAGAAGTCCGTCAATCGCGCGTACTCCTGTTGCAAGCGGCTTTTCAACGAGATTTCTTTCAAGCGGCGGAACAGGACGGCTCTTTATCGGATAACGTTTCTTGGAATATATCATTCCTTTTCCGTCGATCGGATTTCCGATACCGTCTATCACTCGTCCTATCAGATTATCTCCGACCATAGCGCCCATGGACGCACCGAGAGAAATAACTTCAGCTCCCGGAACAACACCGCTCATGTCACCTATGGGGACTAAAACCGGTCTGTTCTTTGCGCGAAAACCGATAACTTCGGCAAGAATATATTTATCTTTTTCTGTTCTAATTTTGCAGGTGTCGCCGTATTTCACATTCGGTCCGACAGACTCAATGGTGAGACCGATAATTTTATCCACATAACCGATAAACTTTACAACTTCGGTTTCTTCGATTATGCTCATGTATTTTGAGAGAAAATCAATCCTCTCGTGAGGAAGAACATTAATCATGCTTCACCTATATTGTAGTCGTATTGCGTATCGCCTCTTCAATCGTATCAAGCTGAGTCGTAATTCTTGCATCGATTGAACCGACATCTGTTTCAATGATACAACCGCCGCGCTCAACACGCGAATCTTCGTATATATTGACCTTCTTGAGAGATTCCATCATCTTTATAAGTTCATCTTTATGAGCAGTAGTCATATCAAGATCCGCAAAATTTACGCGAATATCGATTCTGTCCCTATCGCGAACGCGCTTCAATGATTCCTTGATATTATTAATTACAATTTCACGCCTTTCAACGATTTCATCTTTAATAACTTTGCGGGCAATCATCAGAATCATTTCAGTCATCATTTTTTCTGAAGATCTTATTATATCATCGCGGATATCTACAGCAGTAGCGACAATCGTTCCGAGACGATCGATCAAACGCATAACCTCAGCCTGACCTTCTTTGTAACCTTCTTCGCGTCCGGCTTCATAACCTTTTTTATAAGCTTCGTGCTCGATTTCTGAAACGCGGAGTTCAGCCTCTTTGATAAGCTTTTCAGCTTCGAACTTACCGCGTTCTATTTCGCGGTTTGATTCCTGATGGAATTTATCCATCTCGGCTTTAATCTGTTCGCGTGCATTCTGAAGCTCATTGAAGGCGGCATTCTTTCCTTCTTCTTCTATCTGTTTAGCTTTAGCGTAAGCGTCTTCCTGAATTCTTCTTACATCTTCTTCCGTTTCGCGTCTATAACGTTCAAGCTCCGCTTCCATTTCTTCAATGGACGGACCCTGATAAATATCTACAGGATTACCGTTTTCATCGACTTCAAATTCCTTGAAGTCATCATCAGTAACGACATTTTTCTGATACTTCGCTGGGAGCTCAATCTGCTTAGAAGCGCGGGCGACGTTCACTTCAAATGGTTTAAAAACAAGTTTAGCCAAGAATAACCTCCGCTATCATGTAACAAGCTCCTCTTCTCCGCCGCGTGCGATAACTATATCTCCGGATTCTTCCAGTTTTCTGATAATATTTACAACTTTCTGCTGAGATTCTTCTACATCTCTCAAACGCAATGGACCCATAAAATCCATGTCCTCTCTGAGCAGCGAAGACGCACGCTTGGACATATTCTTGAATATTTTTTCCTGAACCTCGGGCTCAACTCCTTTAAGAGCTTTAGCAAGGTCATTCGTATCAACTTCACGGAGAACTTTCTGAATAGCACGGTCGTCGAGAAGTACGATATCTTCGAAGATAAACATTCTCTTCTTAATTTCTTCTGCAAGCTCAGGATCATCTTCTTCAAGAGCTTCAATGATGATTTTTTCAGTTCCGCGGTCAACATTGTTAAGAACTTCAACAATGGCGTCAACACCTCCGGCAGATGTATAATCTTCACTCGCAAGAGTCGAAAGCTTACGTTCAAGTACGCGCTCAACTTCACGAAGAACATCCGGAGAAGTTCTATCCATCGTAGCTATTCGTTTTGCTACATCAGCTTGAATTTCGTGACGCAGTGAAGAAAGAATCTGCGCCGCCTTCTGCGGTTCGAGATATGAAAGAATGAGCGCAATCGTCTGCGGATGCTCACTCTGAATAAAGTTCAAAAGATGTGCCGGGTCAGTTCTTCTTACAAAGTCAAACGGACGAACCTGAAGTGATGAAGTTAAACGGTTTACAATATCAATTGCTTTCTGTGTTCCGAGTGCACGCTCCAGAACTTCACGCGCGTAATCGATACCTCCGTTTGAAATGAATTCCTGAGCCATCATCAGCTCCTGGAATTCCATCAACACCTTGTCTTTATCAGCGGGATCAATTTTGTCTATACGGGCAATTTCGAAGGTAAGCGTCTCGATTTCATCTTCACGGAGATGTTTGAATATCTCGGATGAGATTTCCGAACCAAGCGTCACCAGAAAAACTGCCGCTTTCTGGCGCCCCGTGAGCTGTGATTTCTTTGACTGAAGCATTTAAAAAACGATTCCTCCGGATTAATAAACCGATAACACCCTATGGGCATTATCGGCAGAAAAAAACAAAACTATAATTATTCTTCGGCAAGCCAGGTGCGAAGAAGCTGAGCGACATCATTAGGTCTTTCCTTCGCAAGACGGATTGCGTTTTCCTGAAGTTCAAGACGGGCTTTTTCTTCAAGAGAAAGCTCAACATCAACACCGTCCTCTTCTGCGGCACGAAGAGCCGCTTCACGCATTCTCTGCTGTTCAAGTGCAAGCTGTTCTTCGCGGATTCTTCTTCTGCGCGCCATTTCTTTTTTAATCGCTGTGAAAAGAATGAAACCGAGAAACAGAGCAAATATTCCGATTAGAACCGCAAGAAGAAGGCGTTTAAACTGTTCTTTTCTTTCATATTCATCCCTGAGAGCTTCCCATTGCTTTGACCTGTCAAACATGATATTCTTTACTGATACCATGTCGCCGCGCGCTCTGTTGAAACCAACCGCACTTTTAATCAGGTCTTCCGCCTGTTTAAGTTCTTCCGGTGTAAGCGGAGTCTGAACCGGTTTCTTTGCCGGATCAAGGTCATATGTACCGTCAGGATTTTTAGGCAAATCCTGCACACCGTCAATCGCGATAGAAACGGAAACCTTGGCAACTTCGTACGGCTGGCGCTGAATAGTTTTATCAGACTGGCCTACTGCAAGGTTTTCAATATTTTCCTGCTTATCATATTTTGCAAACTGGTCATCAGCGGCTTTATAGCCCGGAGGGCGGTTGCCTTCGGTTCCGGCAGGTCCCTGCGGATTCCAGCCGTGACCCTGAAAATTTTCAGTGGTCTTTTTTATTGAAATCGGAGTCGATTCCTTAACTTCAAGCTCAGAATAAGGCGTATCAGGATTATCCTGACGGAGAACAAACGGAAGATATTCCTTTCTCTGTTCGTTAACCTTGTCCCAGTTATATTCAAGATTAAGTCTTACTACCTGAATTCTGTCTTCAGAAAAAATACGCTTCAGACCTTCCTGAATATCGCGGAGCATCTTTACGCGCTCTTTTTCTTCAAGTTTCTTTCTCTGCTCGAGAAGGGATATTTCTAGCTTTGCAGCATCTCCGTCATCATCGAAATCCGAAATAATACTTCCGTTTTCATCTGTTACAACTACATCTTCCGGCTTAAGTTTAGGTCCCACCCCTCTTGAAACGAGTGTCACAATACCCTTAACTTCTTTTCTGGTAAGCTTTTCATAACCGGCCGAGAGATATACAGTAACAGCCGCTGTATATTTTGCTGTTTCATTCGAATAAAGCGATTCATCGCTCATCGCAACCTGAACATCTGCTTTTTCTATATTCTTTAATGACTGGAGGTGACGCTTAAGCTCGCCAGTAAGTGCACGCATGTACTTAACGTCAATTTCGCGGTCAGTCTCCGTCCATTTGCTCATATCAAAGAGCTGCCATCCCGGAACTCCTTTAGGAATCAGATCTTCCTGAGCAAGACGGGTCAGGATAATATCACGTTCCTGCGGACTGACCAAAATGCCGGTTGTCCCGGTTGTGCTGTATTTATAACCCATCTCTTCAAGCTTTTTGCTGACTTCACCGAATTCCTTCGATTCAAGCTGCGCAAAAAGAACGACTTTCTGTTCGGATCCCGAAACAGAAATCATTATTCCGAAAGCGACAAACAATGCCAGAACAACTCCGGCAACAATCGCCTTCTTGGCAGTAGAAAGCTTTAAAAAGGCTTCCTTCGCCTGAAGAGCAAGCTTTTTCAGTAATTCCATATTCCCTCCGGGAAGAGAAAGTATTATGTCTCATTAATTTTAAGCAGAATAAAGTCAAATTTCAATTATCGGCAAAGAGACATAATACATTATAAAAATTAATTAATATTTTTGCAAGTACAATTCAGCAATAAGAAAAGAAATGTTACTCTGCGACTATTCCGTATTTTTTAATTTTGGAAAGAAATGAATTTTTCGGAACTTTAAGCTTTTTTGCAGCAGCATCAGCGTCTTTTTCGCACTCATTGAGAGTTTTGACAATAACTGACCTTTCAGCATTCTCAAGAATCGAAATAAGAGATTCTCCGTTCATCGAAGAAGCTGATTCTTTTACCGACTCATTAATATCCCTGCCGAAATAATAAAGATATCCGTTAACATTATCGCGCGAATCCTTCATCGGTATCTTCTCATAATACCAGCCCACATCCTTCGAATGGAAATAAATCTCACCGCTGCCTTCTCTGTGCAGAAAATCATTGCGCGATTTATCAGACAGAACCATTTCAACATGTTTAGCGTCTACCTCTGCTTTTCCGGTTTTCGAAAGATACATGTCTTCAAAATGCAGATTGTAAAATACGGTTTTGCCTTTTTCATTCACGGCGTAAAGCGGACGAGGAATATGCTCCAGAACATGATATACCATCCACTGAATCTTCTGTTCTTCAACCTGAGAATCCACTTCGGACTCAATATTTTCAGCAGTCAAACTCTCGTTTTCGCAAGCAGACAGGAGCTGAAGCCTTGACCACGAACCCTGAATTTCGCCGAAAAGATTTATTACAGTAAATTCACGGTTTTCCGTAACAAGCGGAATCAGTTCATCAAATGAAAACTTACGTGCAATTTTTGAAATGAATTTATCGATGCTCACGGAAGAAAAACGGGCAATGTCGCTCATCTCCGCAGTAATTGCTTCCTTCGTAATTATTCCAAGAAGTATATTTCTCCGAGAAATAACCGGTATAATAGAAGTATTGAACTGAAAGAAAATCCGCATAACGTCAGCAGGATTTTTTCTATTCGGATCAAAAGGATTCTCTTCGTACTCCTTAAGAAGCTCTTTCATTTCGTTCTGATCAATACCCTTCTGAGTCATTTATTTCAGACCAACCACATCTTCTATAGAATACAATCCGGCATTTTTTCCTGCAATATATTCAGCCGCTCTAACTGCCCCCATGGCAAAATTATCACGGCTTGTAGCCCTGTGAGAAAGTTCAATACGCTCGCCCATTCCCACGAAATAAACAGTATGCTCTCCGACAATATCACCGCCGCGCAGAACCTGCATCCCTATTTCATCAGGATTCCTTTCACCGATTATGCCTTCCCTCGAACAAGCCGGTTTGGCATTCGCATGATGAGGAGAATTTTTTTTCACAATATCCAAAAGATGAAGAGCAGTTCCGGACGGAGCGTCCTTTTTAAACTTGTGGTGAGATTCGGAAATTTCAATATCATAACCGTCCGGTAAAATCTGAGCCGCCTTTTCAAGAATTTTAAAAAGAAGATTAACTCCTACGCTCATATTAGGCGTAAATAGAACAGGAATCCGTTTAGCGCTTTCAAATATCAGTTTCTTCTCAGCGTCATCAAATCCGGTTGAACCGATTACAATCGGAGTCAAAGTCGATACAGCTGCTTCGAGAAGAATCATGGTTGCAGAAGGCGACGTAAAATCTATGACGGCATCAGCACCTTTTAATTTATCAGCACTTATCTCCGAAACATGATTGTTTACACCGTTCAGTCCGATTAGAAGCCCTGCATCATTTCCGATAAAAGGGGACGCCGGAGACTCAAAACCTGCATGAAGCGAATGCCCTCTCTGGTGTATTATTCTATAAATGGTTGTACCCATTCTGCCCGAAATTCCTGATATGGCAAAATTCATATTTTCTCACCGCTTTTTTCAAAAAGTTTAATGATATCAGCAAGCTTTTCAGCCGGTAGTTCAGTCAGAGGAAGCCTGACATCAGGCGAACACCAGCCGGCTTTAGCCATTACGGCTTTTATCGGAATAGGATTCGTTTCCACAAACATTGATCTCGCAAGCGGAAGAAGCTTGTAAAACAAAGCTCTGGCTTCCGAATGTTTATCATCCTCGAAAAGCCTCACAACTTCAACAACAAGTGACGGAAGAATATTAGACAAAACAGAAACAACACCCTTTCCGCCAACAGAAAGAAGAGGAAGCAGAAGAGAATCGTCGCCTGAAAGAACATCAATCTTATCGCCGCAAAGTTCTATAACTTTCATCATCTGATTGATGTCACCGCTTGCTTCTTTGACGGCGCAAAGATTTTTTGCGCGCGAAGATAATTCAAGTACTGATTCAGGCAGAAAATTAACAACAGTTCTTCCAGGAATATTGTATAAAACTACAGGAACATCAACCGAATTTGAAATTGCAGCAAAATGTTCAATCATTCCTTTCTGGGAAGGCTTATTATAATATGGATTAACAAGCAGTACGGAATCCGCACCTGCCTTCTGCGCCCTTTCTGAAAGATGAATAGCCTCGGTAGTCGAATTTGAACCGGTTCCGGCCATAAGATGAATACGGCCCTTAACTATTTCAGCTGTCTTTTTTATTATCTCAATGTGCTCGTCATGAGGAATCGTGGGAGACTCACCCGTTGTTCCCATGGACACAATACCTGCTACTCCGGACTGAACCTGAAACTCTATTATGCGTTCAAGTGATGCATAATCAATCTTGTCATCCTTAAACGGAGTAATTAATGCTGTATAAACACCGGAAAACATGAAACCTCTCTATTTCCTTATTTTGGAATCTTTGACTGAAGACTTATCAACCTCTACGACATCATAAAGACGTTTTTCAAGTTTTTCTATTGTAAACTGATAATTCTCATAATCATAAATATCCTGCTCTTTTTGGTCCAGATCTTGTCCCTGATAATTTTCACTTACGTACCGGGTCTTATCATTTTTATCGACTTTCATCTTTGAGCCGTATTGAAGTTTCTTCTTTTTCTCAGTTCCGTCTATTGGAAAATCTTCCTGAAACAAATATAAAAGAAGAAATCGCTTAGACTCGAGAAGCGGTTCGTCCGAAGAATACGCATAGAATTTAACATATTCATTTGTCGTTTTAGAAATTATTTTTACACGGGTACCTTTGCTCAAAGTATTACCCATATTATCCATCAAATTTGTTTTAAGAATATATGTGCCTTCTTCATATTTTTTTATAGCGTCTATTTCTTCGTCTTTAATAAGAGTTACGCATGAAGAAAGAAAAATCACTGAAAACAATAACACAAGCAGATATCTGTTCATTCTTTAATCCTTTTCTGCAAAAAAAACCCGAAAGACTAAAGTGTCAAGAATATATTCTAAGTGAAACCAAGGCAAAAACCATTTTTTGCCTTGACGCTTAAACTCACTTTGGGACGATGTTCGTTTGGCGGCTTTTGCCGCATTTATTCGCGAATTCGCAGCTCAAGGAAATCCTTCTGCTGCATGGAGGAAATATGGGAGCAAAACTTAAAGCCGGTATAATCGGCGCGACTGGAATGGTCGGACAAAGATTTATCACATTGCTCGACAATCATCCTGACTTTGAAGTCACGGCGCTTGCGGCAAGTTCAAAATCCGCAGGTAAAAAATATTCCGAGGCGGTTTCCGGAAGATGGGCGATGAACACAAATATCCCTTCTTACGCGAAAGACATGACAATAATGGATGCAGCTGACATCAATGCAGTTTCCGCAAAAGTTGACTTTGTTTTTTGCGCGGTTGATATGCCGAAAGATGAAACATTAAAACTTGAAGAAGCTTACGCAAAAACAGAAACTCCGGTAGTTTCGAACAATTCTGCAGCAAGAATGATTGACGATGTTCCGATGATTCTGCCTGAAGTAAACAATGCACATATTGCAGTTATAGAAGCACAAAAAAAACGTCTTGGAACAAAAAAGGGATTCATAGCAGTAAAACCGAACTGTTCTATTCAGAGTTATGTTCCGGCACTCTCTCCTCTTTCGGAATTCGGAGTAAAGGAAATTGCAGTCTGTACATATCAGGCTATTTCAGGCGCAGGAAAGACTTTTGACACATGGCCGGAAATGACAGACAATCTTATTCCTTTCATTAAAGGAGAAGAGGAAAAGAGCGAAAAGGAACCCTTAAAAGTATGGGGAATAATAGAAAACGGCAAAATCGTTAATGCGAAATCACCTGCTATTACAGCTCAATGTATACGTGTTCCGGCATCGGACGGGCACATGGCGGCCGTTTTTGTAAAATTCGAAAAAAAGCCGTCAATAGATCAAATTCTTTCTATTTGGAAAAACTTCAAAGGCAGACCGCAGGAACTCAAACTTCACAGCGCACCTGAACAGTTTATTACATACTTCGAAGAAGATAATCGTCCTCAGACAAGACTTGACAGAGATCTTTACAACGGAATGGGAATCTCAGCAGGAAGACTAAGAGAAGACAGCGTATATGACTACAAATTCGTATGCCTTTCTCACAACACATTAAGAGGAGCCGCAGGAGGAGCTGTTCTCATTGCAGAACTTTTAAAAGCTGAAGGCTTCATAACTTCAAAATAATTAAAAAAAACCGTCCTTTCAGGACGGTTTTTTTAATACATAAACTTATAAATAATATCAACTGCCAAAAAGAGCCATACAACAGCAATAACTGCATAAATCAGACGTGAACAAATTTTAGCGGCGATTTTCATTCCTGCAAAACAATCTTTCCCCGGGGAATATTAAAAACGAAGCTCAATTCTCCCCTTTGAACTTCAAGCACAACAGTTTTTCCGACCTTGCCGCGAAGAAGCTCGTTGACAATATAGTCGCACTCCAAACCATTTAACTCTTTGCCGTCAACTGACTTAATCACATCACCTTCAAGTAAACCCGCACTCTCGCCGGTACCGCCCTCAAAAACGCTGACAATCACAAAAGGATTATCGTCAGAAACGATTTTTGTTCCGGCAGGCACCTGAATTCCAAGTCCGCCGAATTCCTGCTTAAAGCATGAGGAAACCATAAGCGAAATTATAATAAAAACAGCAGATAAAAGAAACCGCATCAGCCTCTCCCCTTGACCTTGAACTCATTAATCATGTCCACCATAATAGCAACATGATCAGCAAGAAGCTTTACCGCCAGATCCGGCTGATTCGACTGAGAAAGAACGGAATACAAATCTGCTACAGACTTCCGCACAAGCTTGTCACGTTCGATTATCGCAGATGAAGGATCCGGATTTCTTGTTTTTCCGCGACCCAGAATATCATTAAGCATTTTTTTATGAAAATCGTTCATTTGTAACGAAAAAACAGAACCAGTCTATTTTTCCCCAGACTCCTTTGGAAGAACATCAGTTTCCGACTTATTTTCGGGCTTAACCTCATCCTTCTTAACTTCCGCGCTATTCTTATCTTTTTTCGCTATATCGTCAACTATTTTTGCTTTTTTATAAAAGCCCTCAAGATATGAATCTTTTGAATAACGAGAATTATTGTCCAAATGATGCACCATTATTTTTTCATAATCATAGTCTGCTTTTTCTTTTCCTTCTGAAGTTTTTTCGACTTCAAGAGTCGCATTTATCAATTTAAAATTCATGTCATCTACATATTTCCGGATAATATCTTCAGCTTTCGCAAACTCGCCATTACGGATATATTCAGCTGTCATTTTTTCATCTTTAAATCTAACACGCCGTTCAGTCCGGAGTTCACCCAAATACTTTTCTGTTGCAGGATCCATGGTTTTTTTCGAATCCTCAAATTCTTTTTTCTTTGCAGCAATTTTCTGAACATATTCCTTGTCATAAGAATCAAAATCACGATTAAGCTCTTCCACTATTTCTGAATCCTGCTTCTTAAGAAATCTTTCATAAAAAGGATTATTTTTTTCTCTTTCTGCCTCAATCATATGGGAGAAAATATATTTTTTTGATTCTACATCCTGAGCTTCAAATAATGCAAGCAGAGCATATCTCATTGAGCGACGGGCATATTTAATTGCTTCTATATACTGAGAAATTTTATAAGAACGAAGTCTGGGATGAGAGGCATCCGCTGACCGCTTTATCGTAGCACACTGCGCACGGTCCCTGTATCCAAGAGAAAGATAAAGTCTGGCCAGTGAATTTTTTGATTTTATAACAAATGGAGCCATTCTATCGAGTAAATCCTTTGAATCTTCAAGATAATAATCTGATAAAATCTTTTCGTACAGAATTACGCTCATTTTCTGAGCTTCGAATATTTTACGGAAAGCGCGCTTATAATCTGATTGCAGAAAAGCAACTTCTGCATTAAAGTGTGCTGTGTAAATATTGAAAAAGTCTTCACTTTCCTTTGAACCGAAATTGGATACAGGAAGATCGATAAACTCAATGTATTCCTTATTATCCTTAACAACCCTTTCCGTATTTGTCTGATCCGAAAAAGCAAAAATGTTAAGAGACACAAATATACCAAGAACAACTATTTTGCGCACAAAAGTCCTCCTGAATCGTTATACCTTTTGATTATCGGCATAAATAAAGCAAAAAAGAAAGAATTTAAAATCATATTTATTAATCTTACTTATTCAGCATCTTGCTATTTTGCAAACCAAAATCTATAATCCTGAAATTTTTATATTGACATAAGGTCTTTTTGATTTCATCATTATTCGGCTAAAAAAAACAGAATGGCGGTTCTATGGGTGAAGAATTATTGTCCTCTTTTCCTGATTCTGGCAATTCCGATGAAATGAATTTTTTCGTCAAAGGGCGTTTTAAAGCAGGAACTCAGAATCTTTTCGGAATTCTTTCTATACAATTTGATCAGAACGGTGATATTCTGAACAATAATATTGTAATTACGTCTTTTTCTGATATTTACAATATCAGTACTGATGATTCATGGAAAAAATTCGAAGATACAATTACCCAATACAAATGGAAAGGAACATATAACACAAGTCTTACGAATTCACTCCAGGCTCAGCTTGAAAAATTAAAACAGGATACAAGTTATAACGAACAGCTTTTCAGTTTTGTTTCGGTTGCCGACGATTCGGGTGTAAATGTTTCAGTATATGACCTTCTCAACAGAATACTCCACGACAAACAGCTTCTTCTGGATACCAGGATTGAAAAAGTTTCCAGAGATATTGTCATTGAAACAAAAATGAAAAAAAATACCGAAGAAGCCGAAAATAAGGCTGAAACGGCAAGAACTGCCTCCTTCGCATACGGAAAAGATGCACAAGTCATATCCGCATCACCTATTCTCTCGCCTGTAAAAGGAAAACCAATTTACGATCTCCGAATCGGCGACAGAATTATGATTAAGCCGGATGCGGCAAACCAGACTGCACAGCATTTTATTGAATTATATCATTTACGGCTCGACAACAGGGTTAAACCTGTTCCCGGCGAAATAGTAGACATAAAAGCTGACAGCAAAACTTCTCCGATAGAAATTATCTGCCGCATCAATCAAAACTATTATGCTAAATGCTTTGAAGATGAAAGACAGGTAAAACTGAGGGTTTATGATCCTAGAATAGACGGAATATATAATTTCGATCCGTTAAACCAGCAACAGCGCCGGAAAGATAATGCTTCATCCGCAGGAGCTGATTCATCAATATCTCCTACTGCAATAGCCCTGATCGGTGCGGCTTTTTTTATAGTTCTCGTATTGGTAATACTAATTTATTTAATGCTCTAATCAGGAAGAAAAACATGAACCAGGATAAAGAATACATTTTAAAAATTGCCCGCGACAAAAACGTTCGTTTTGTCAGACTTTGGTTTTCAGACATACTCGGCAATTTAAAAAGTTTTGCCATCAACATAGATGAACTTGAGGATGCACTTACCGAAGGCGTTCGTTTTGACGGATCAACTCTTTCCGGAGTAACTAGAACTGAAGAACATGAACTTCTTGCCATTCCCGATCCGGAAACTTTCCAGATTCTGCCATGGCGTCCAAAAGAAGATTCAGTCGCAAGAATGTTCTGCGACATTTACAAAACAGACATGACGCCTTACGAAGGTGATTCACGCTTCGTTCTAAAACGGGCTCTCAAGAAAGCTGCGGATAAAGGCTATATTTTTTACACCGGACCGGAAATTGAATTCTTCTTCCTCAAAAATTCAACAAATCCTGAATTTATAGACAGAGGCGGTTATTTTGACCTTACTCCGCTTGATACTGCAAGCGATTACCGCAGACAGACAGTTCTAACCCTTCAGCAGATGGGAATTGATATAATTTCATCACACCATGAGGGAGCCTACAGCCAGCACGAGATTGACCTTCGTCATACAGATGCACTCGCAACTGCTGACAACATTCTCACTTTCAGAATAGTCGCTAAAGAAATAGCACAAATGAACAACATCTTCGCTTCTTTTATGCCGAAGCCTTTTTCTGATCAAAACGGATCGGGTCTTCACATTCACATGTCTCTTTTCAAAAACGACAAAAACATTTTTTTTGATAAAAACAAAGATTATTTACTTTCGGACACAGCAAAACATTTCATAGCAGGTGTACTAAGGCATACTAACGAATTTTTCGCTGTCACAAACCAGTGGATAAACTCTTACAAAAGATTTCATGCAGAATTCGAAGCTCCGACTTTTGTTTCGTGGGGCACGGGAAGTAATGCAATGCTTGTCAGGGTACCTGAATGCAGACATGATAAACCTAATTCAATGAGAATAGAAATACGCAACCCGGATCCTTCATGCAATCCTTATCTGGCTTTGGCAGTAATTCTAAATGCAGGGCTTAAGGGTATTGAAAACAATTACGAATTCGAAAAACCTTCCGACATGTCTTCAAAAGCAAAAGAAGGACAAAAACTGCCTGAAACACTTTCCGAAGCACTTGTATATTTTTCGAATAGTGAACTTATAGACGAAACTCTGGGCTCATACATTAAAGAAATATTTATTGAAAATAAACGTATAGAAATAGATGCATTTAACCGCCATGTATCCGATTTCGAAATTTCAAATTATTTCCCTATTCTGTAATGAAGATTAATTCTGCGCTGATAGGATGCGGACGAATTGGATTTCTTCTTGAAAGTGATCCGCTCAGAAATAAACCGTGCACCCACTACGGCGGAGCATTATCCGCCGGAATTAAATTTAATTATGCCTGTGATATTAATTCAGACAGATTAAAAGCATTCTCTCAAAAGGCAACAATCAAGCCTCAATTTCTTTTTTCTGATTACAAAGATCTTCTTAAACATGCAGATCTTGATCTGGCTGTAATCTCGGCAAACACATCCGAACACTATAAAATTATTAAATTATGCGCGGAAAACAAAGTTAAGGTAATAGTCTCCGAAAAACCTCTAACTGCCGAAATCAGAACTGCCGATGAAATCTTAAACATCTGCAGCAAAAACTCTGTAAATCTGATAACAAACCATGAAAGACGCTATGATCCTTATTATCGAACAGCAAAACAGCTTATTGATTCCGGAAAACTCGGCAAACTTATTTCAATACGCGGATCAATGATGACCTCTTCGCACAGAGAAAGTTCTACCGCAGAAAACGGCGGAGGCCCTTTTTTACACGATGGAACACATCTGGTTGACATGATACGTTTTTTTTCGGGAGAAATTTGCTATGTAAGCTCCGAGTTTAAACGGTATTCACGAACTAAAGGTTTTGAGGATTATATAGCTTGTCACATGAAATCTGATACCGGCGTTGAGATATTTGCCGAAGCCGGCGGAAATTGTTCATATTTTGCATTTGAACTGGACATGGTTCTATCAAAAGGACGCATCATCATAGGTAACGGTTACCGGAGAATTTTTATTCCGAAAGAATCATCTTACTATACAGGTTTTTATGATCTCTCAGAAGAAATGTTCCCGACTCCTAAAGATAAACGCAATTCATTTACAAATCTATATCGTGAAGTGAAATCTGTACTTTCTAATAAAACAAATAAAATTACATCATCCGGGTTGGACGGATATAAGGCTCTCGAAGTTATTAACGCGGCATACCTGTCTTCTTATAAACAAAAGCCGGTTTACTTGCCTCTTTCCCCCGATAAAATAAATATCAGGCGAATTTTTGATATTTAATTTGATGAATTATCAGCCTTTACAATAAGAGAATCTGTTACTTATGAATATTATTTGAGCTTTCAAGGATTACAATTTGCTCTTTTTAACCTGAAAGCTAATAGTTATTGACTTTTAAATTACTTGTTATAAAATAATATAGTGAGGAAACTTCGAATGATTGAAATCACTTCTGAAAAATCAGGCCTTGTCTCGAAAATTCAGATAAAGGGCAAATTTATTATTGATGAAGTTCCGAGATTTGAAACAGAATACATGAAACTTATCGGATTGAATGTTTCAGTAATAGGAGTCGACCTCACCGAAACAGAATATATTGATTCATCGGCAGTCGGGGCTTTGGTAAAATTTATGAATACTGCCAAAAACTCAAAGATAGAAATACATCTTTATAATATGAATCAAAGCATAAGGCACATCTTTAAACTTGCATTTATAGACAGATTTTTCAATATAACAGATGCCGAAACTCTTTCAAAGATGCATCCGGAAATAAAGTGGTAATCACATAAACCCGTTTTCTCGAAGAGAATCTTCAAGACTTTCTGAACTATCGGAAGATACGAATTTTTTGATATATTTTCCAATAATATCGGTTTCAATATTTACCGATGTTCCGACTTTCCATGAAGGTATATTGGTGTTTTTCATCGTCTCGGGTATAATATAAAGAGTAAACTCATTTCCTTTTACAGAAACTATTGTAAGAGAAATTCCGTCAACAGTTACCGAACCTTTTGGTATCATCATAGAAATCAATTCGCGAGGAACTGAAATATTCACAGAAAGACCTGAGGCATCAGAAACTAAATTCTTAATCATTCCTGTTCCGTCAGCATGACCGGACACGATGTGACCTCCGAAACGAGAATTGGCAAGTATAGCTCGTTCAAGATTTATATTATCACCGATTTTAAATTTTCCGAGCGTTGTCAGAGAAATTGTTATCCGTGAGGCGAATACTTCAAAATATTTATCAGTGCTGCTTGTAATTGTCTGACATACTCCGTTAAGTGCAACAGAATCTCCAGTTTTTAATGAAGATGTTACAATACATGAATCAATTCCGATAGTTATTCCACTGCCGGAAGAAACGATTGATGAAACTTTTGCACACTCTTCAATAATTCCTGTAAACATCAGACCTCTTTCTATAATAAGCATGATACAATAAATCATCATTCAATGAACATGATGATATATCAAAAAGCTTTTTACATGTTTGATTATTAAACGGTATTGAACCTGCAAAAGCTTTTTTTCCGTCTATAAATATTTTAGGCGCAATAAACAAATATTCTTCATCTATAACATCTTCATTTAAAAATCCGCCCGAAACATGCCCTCCGCCTTCAAGCATTGCACTCATAACGTCAATTGAAGCAAGATCAGAAAGTACATTTTCAAAAAAACTTTTCTCTGATAAAATTCGTATTTTACCGAGTTTTAAAAATTCTGAAAATAATTCAGTATCGTATTCCTTGGTTTCATAAATAATATAATTGTTATCTCTGAAGAAATTCATGTTTCTATTATATTTTTCTGAATAACCGACAACTACACGAAGCGGCTGAGAAGAACAAAGCTCATTCCGGGAAAAAAGATTAGAAAGAATTCCGCTTTGATAACCCGAAAATAACACATTTTTAAAATCAAATCCGCTAATATTAAAATCATTCAGTCTAACATCCAGAGAAGGATTATCTGCAAGCAAAGTGTTTTTGCCGATTATAACTGCATCATTCAAAGCGCGAAGACGGTGTGAAATATATCTTGAAATTTCGTTGGATATCCATTTTGAAGAACCGTCTGCATCAGCGATATAACCGTCAAGGGTGACTGCAGATTTATGAATAAGATATGATCTTTTGCTTTCAATTAACGTAAAAAAAGGACGATACATATCAATCGCGTAATCCTTAAAATCCTCGGCAATTACAACGTCAATGCCATTTTCTTTGAGAATACGTACACCGTTTCCGCTGACCTTGGGATTACAGTCAAGTATCGGCAGATATACCCGTTTAATCCCGGAAGAAATAATTTTATCAGTACACGGCGGAGTTTTACCGTGATGAGAACAAGGCTCCAGAGTCACGTATAATTCTGAACAGAAAGAATCTTCGCCAGCAGAATTAATTGCACATACTTCTGCATGATCTCCTCCGCAGACCTGGGTTCCGCCGGAAGAAATGATTCTGCCGTCTTTTACAACAACTGCACCGACGGGAGGATTCGGAGATGTATAACCGCATCTTGAAAAAGCTGCTTCAAAAGCTTTCCGCATAAAACTGCTGTTATAACTAGACAAAATTCCTCCGCAAAAAAAAGGCCACCCGTAATGAGTGACCTTTTTAAAATATTTAATTCACTATCAACAAACTTCTTTATTTTTCTTAATGTACTTTTCCCAGGCTAGAATAACAGGTGACGCAACAAATATTGAAGAATAAGTACCGATTGAAATACCGAAAAGGAGTACAATCGCAAAATTTCTTATCGTATCTCCGCCGAAAACTAGAATCGCGAGAACCGAAAAAAGTGTTGTAGCAGACGTTAAAATCGTTCTGGACAATGTCTGAGAAATAGCCATATCTACCACGTGCGAAAATTTTACGGAATGTTTTACTGCCATGTTTTCACGTATTCGGTCAAATACGACAATGGTGTCATTTACTGAATACCCGAATATTGTCAATAGTGCCGCGATAACCGGTACATCCATTTCAATTCCGAGTACACCGCAAAGAAGAAATGAAAGAGTAACGTCATGAATCAGAGCTACCATTGCTCCGACTGAAAACTTAAACTCAAAACGGAAAGCAAGATAGATAGTCATCATAATCATCGCCATCAAACCAAGTTTGAGAGCTGATTTTCTTAAATAATCACCGATCGAAGGACCGACAGTTTCGACAGCAAGTTCTTCAGCACCGGAAAATTTAAAACTTACAATTCTCCATATCAAAGCATGAGTTCTGTCCGAAGAACCATTATTTACTTCACTCTTAGGTGTTTTATCAGGATATGTTTTCTCAAGAATAGAACGGTTAAGTTTGATTAGCTTTTCTGCCGAAGCAAGATTTGTTGAGAAATCTGAAAGCTTTTCTATCTCTGCTACAGTAGCAGCCATTTCTCCTTCAAGTTTTATCCCCTTAACAGTTATCCAGCTTTTATAAAAATTCGGATTAACAAGAAGCTCATTCAGCCATTTAACTGAATTCAATCCGCCTTCAGCTTCAACAGGGGAAGCAATATCATATTTATCATTTACAATCGATTTAACAAGCTCTTCCGCTGTATATGAACCTGAAAACTCGCTTCCCATAAAATCATATACAGGACGATCAAGCAGTTTTGAATAAATAAGATACTCATTTCTTTCTTCGTCACCAACCTTCTGAACAGAAGCGTTGATTCCGTTTTCTGAAAGAGAATTTTTTATATCAGTCAGTGTAACGTCTTTAGCAAAACGCACTGTTACTTTTGCTCCGCCGAGAAAATCAATTCCCCAGACCATACCGCCTTTCATGTACGTAATGGCAATGAAAGAAAGAAACAGCAGTGCGGAGAACATGTATGCAAACTTTCTATATTTGGTAAACTTAATAACCTTTTCCACTTAGTTCTCCTTATATACTTAGAGATTTCATGTTTTTCTTAGAGTTGACAATGATATGGAATATCATCTTCGATACGAACAATGCAGCGATCATACTCGAAATAATACCTACGCTCAAAGTGACTGCAAATCCTTTTATAGGACCCGAACCTATTCTTGAAAGAATAAGTGCCGCGAGAAGAGTCGTTATATTAGAGTCAAAAATCGTCCAGAAAGCTCTGTCGAAACCGGCATCAACTGCCGCACGCGGAGTCTTACCATGACGAAGTTCTTCTTTTATTCGCTCATAAATGATTACATTCGCGTCAACCGCCATACCGATGGTCAGGATCAGACCGGCTATACCCGGAAGGGTTATGGTGAATCCCATCATCGAAAGAAGAGCAAGAAGAATCATCATGTTCATGACGAGACAGATATTTGCAATAATTCCTGAACCTTTGTAATAAATCAGCATGAATAGAATAACAGCACAAGCGCCGACCATCAAAGCGCGCATTCCGGCATCTATTGAATCCTGACCGAGTGAAGGACCGACAGTTCTTTCTTCGGCAATCTTTAAATCAACAGGAAGAGCTCCCTCGTTAATAACTTTAGTCAGAAGATTTGCTTCGTCGAAAGTAAAATTACCTGTGATATTCGCCCGCCCGTCAGAAATCTGAGTCTGAATTGTCGGTGCCGACTTGATCATATTATCTATTATAATGGCAAGACGTTTGCCGATATTTTTCTTGGAAGTTACTTCAGCGAATTTTTTAGCACCTTCAGCATGAAGACTGAAATCTACAGTATATCTGCCCATACTGTCTGTGCCGACCGAAGCTTTTGCAATATCACCACCCTCTAACGAAACTTCTTTTACAAGAGCAAGCGGAGTAATTGGGATTATTTCATTAGTTACACGATCACGGTCAAAAAGAAAAAGAAGTTCCATATCTGCAGGAATGTTAATTTCTTTAGACAAATCCGCAAGAAGAAGCTTCTGGTCTGTATCAAGTTTAGGAATTTCAATGTTCTTTTCCTTAAGCTTGGCTGCAGCCTGAGCGGAAAATTCATCATTAACTATACGGTATTCTACACGTCCGGTAGTTCCGATAGTAGCCTTAACCATTTTAGGATCTTTAACTCCGGGAAGCTGAATCTCAATCGAATCAACACCTTTCATTCTGACGGAAGTTTCAGAAACTCCAAACTGATTTATTCTGCCGCTTATTTTTTCAAGCGCCTGCTCAACCGCAGCCTTTTTGTCATCATCAGTAAACTTACGTTTAGCTTTTTCTTCCATACGTGCATAATCGGCTTCAAGAACAAGACTCATACCGCCCTGCAGGTCAAGACCGAGATTTATTTTTTTTGCGAGAAAATATTTTTCGGCCCAGTGTTTGCTGAATACGGCGTCTTCGATAAAAGGAAGTGCTCTAACCTCATTCATCTTGGCATCTGTAATTCCATAGCCTCTGAATACTATTTCTGAATCCGAAGAAGAAACAATTTCTTTTCCGGAAAATCTGTGTTTCAAATTATCGATCTGTTCAGAAGAAACACCCTTTTTCATTGAAACTTTAAGCGTACGCTCTCCGAATGTCGGAAGAAGAAAAACAGCGCACAGCGAGCATATCGCAAGTATAACAAAAAGTCTTACTAAAATTTTAGATTTCATTTATTCCTCTTATCTGTTCCTGACTCTGAATACTTTATGTTTCTTTTTTCTATCCTTAAGCTTAATAATAACAGCTATAAGAAAAATTGCAGCAACAATAGCAATCGGCTTAATATAAGGAAGAAGCCACAAAGTAGCTTTTCCTTCACCTGCTGCATTATCGCCCGAAGTCAATTCTTCTTTTGCCTGCTCAGTTTCCTTTGCTTCACTCATTTTTGCCGGATCGATTTTAATATCCGGAATTCTTTTCGATAAAAAATCATCGCTTGAAATATCCAGCAATTGAAAATTATCAGAAGCGTTTACTTGAACAGGAGCTGATTTAGTCTCTTTTGCCGTTTTTGTCTTTTTCACAGGCTCAACGGGTTTTTCTGCTGCTTGAGTAACAGCAGCCTCTGGCTCCGTCTGAACAGGAGATTCTACGGCATCCTGAGCCGAAAGAAACGAAAAAACACATAAGGAAGACAAAAGAAATAATTTTTTCATAATACTACCTAAACAAGTTTCTGCTGAATAGAAGCTTTTGTAACTTCGATCTTGGTATTATCCGAAATTTTCAAAACAACAATTGCTTCTTCGGGCTTCATGGCGCTGACAACGCCGTAGATGCCGCCGACAGTCAAAACTCTGTCTCCTTTCTGAAGAGAATCAATCATTTTAATTCTCTGTTTTTCTTTCTTCTGCTGCGGACGAATTAGAAGAAAGTAGAAAACTACCATCATCAGAACCATTGGAATAATAAAACTTACAAGCGAACCGCCTGCCGCAGCAGGCTGGGACTGTGCATACAAATTTTCAAAAAGCATAAATTTCTCCGTTTAATTGATTACATCGCAAAATAGTTTAAAAAGCTTTACTGTCAATAATATTTCTTTATATTCTAAAATCTGATATCTCCGATGGTAAACTGAAAAGAGAACTTCTTGTCGACACGAGAAAAGCCTCCCTGTTTAATCCCGTCCCATTGAAGTTTCTGACCCCACCAAAAACGCAAAGGCATCATCGCCATCTGGATTCTCACACCGAATCCCCATGAATATCTGAAATACTTCATTGCATTTATGTCGCCGATTTCACCCAAATTATAAAGTTCACCATTAGCACGGTCTTCAGCCATAGTTGCTGCAAAATCTTTATCCGCATATCTTTCCCAGCGCGAATCACTCCACAAAGAACCTGCATCAAAAAATATTGCCGTCCAGACATATTCAAAAAGCAGCGGAATACGCAATTCTGCACCATATTGAAGCCTGTGGTATAATCCGTCATTCCATGAGTCCGGAAGTTTACTGTCATCATAATCCCATCCTCTGACAGTTTCAGGACCCCCTATTTCAAGACGATCATCCTCTTCAAGCCATGGATTTTTTGTATTATCCTGCCGTTGAGAGACTTTTGATTTATTTAATGGAGGAGAAATAAAATCCCCGCTAGCTCTCAACTCAATTACACATTTATTTTTCGGAAGATATGGAAGTGAAAAAGGCGAATAATACCATGCCGCGGAAACTATCTGTTCGATATAGTGATCCTGACCGCCTAAAAAATCACCTCCGACGAACATAGTCTCAAAATCAAGATTTAAACCCTTTGTCGTCAAAAGAGAGTGGTCTGTAGAATTGTGATACAGATTAAGACTGATAACACGTTTTTCCTGAATACCAAGAGCTTTAATCTTGAACGTTTCATCTGAACAGTTGCCAGCAGCATCAGTTATTTTCTTAAATGAATGCCTCCAGCGAATACCAACTCCGTTATAAATCATAAAACTATAAGATAGTCCGGTACTATAACCAAAAGAGCGCTGACGGTACTCATCATTATCATCCAAATCATCAAAGTAAGGAGTAGATGAATCTACCTGATATAAGCTATAAAAAACCGAAGCGTTGAACCCGACAGGTGAATCGAATACATAAGGATCCGAATAAGAAAGTGATGAAGATATTCTTTCTGCTCCATATTCGACCTTTATCTCAACTTTCTGAGCAAGACCCCTGAAGTTGTTCTCTGCAACAGCAGCGGTTATCGCAAATCCTGTACTGCTTCCGATTCCACCGCCCATATTGATATTTCCAGTAGGCTGTTCCAGAACAGTAAATATAAGATTTACTTTCTCATCACTGCTTCCCGGACGTATATCAACATTGACTTCTTTAAAAAAGCCCATCGAATAAATTCTTTCACGTGATATATCAAGATATTTCTGATTATATTTTTTGCCTTCTTTAACAAGAATCTGACGTCGTATAATTTTCTCTTTTGTCTTTTTATTTCCTTTTATAATTATGTTTTCGACATCGACAGGTTTTCCCTCAAAAATCTTAAAGTTATAAGAAACATATTTTCTCTTTACTGTCTTATTTCCGATTTTCTTCTCGCGTTCAATGACTGTTTTTACAGGAACAACACGGGCAAAAACATGTCCTATTATGGAATATTCGTAACTGATAACAGATCTGTCTTGTTGAAATTTCATTTCATCAAATACAACATCATCATCAGTCAAATCCCCTGATAAACCGCGGATTTTGTCGGCAAGAGCATCTGAAGGATCTTTTTCTTTCTTCAAAGAAAACTGTGAAGTAATTTTTTCAGTAGGAACAAGGACATTGCCTTCAAGACTATAGCCTTCGAAATAATATCTTTCGCCTTCTTTAAATTTTAACGTAATGTAAAGCTCTCTATCTTCTGTGATTTCAGGATTTTTCCATTCAAGACGTGTATTTTCCTCTACTATATCGGCATCAAGATATCCCAGAGATCTATAGAAGTAAATAAGCCTCATTTTATCCTGTTCGAATTGATCTCTCTTAAATTCCCCTGAATTCAAAAGACTCTTCGACTTTGTCTGCATCATTGAACGCAATTGATGATCGTAAATCTTATTTATACCCAAGAGAGTTATACGTCCGACATTAACTTCCTCGCCATCGTCTATAAAATAGATTATTTTCTTGGAATTTCTTTTACCTTCCAGTCTTTTTATTTCGTAACGGACAGTTGCATTAAATGCACCTTTCTCCTGTATCAGATGATTCAGAATGATGCTCGACCCTGCTTCAACAAGACTCTGCTGAAAAGGCTCGGATTCGCGGAAAGGCAGTTTAACAAGAATATCATCGGTCTTGATTTTTTCACTTCCGCGAAACTCAATCTGCCCGACAGTAGGACCTTCTTTGCAATAATACTTTACTATTACACCGCCGTCGTACTCTGACACATAAACTTTAACATCCATCATGTTGGCATTTTTTACCAATGCTTTTATATCTGCCTGAATAGTATCCGACTTAAGAGGTTCACCGACATAACTCGAGCAAAATTCAAGAAGATCATCATACGATTTGTCATATACCTGGCCATACTCAATCGTTCCGTCTTCCAGTTCTGAAACACCGACAAACTCAATTCTTTTTATTATTTTATCTTCATATTCTGAGGGAATAGTATATCCGGATTCTTTAAAAAAAAGAAAACTCAATATCAGAAGCGCTAAAAATGCCGCCGGAGGAAGAGCCTTAAAAAATTTCATCTTATAAATCAACCAAATCCGTTATTTTTCAGTAAACCGTCATAAGTATATTTAAGAGGAAATGCTGTCAAGAATTTAGCATAAAGAGTCAGATCAGTTCTTTACGGCGGCGAGAACGAAATTTTTAATCCCTTTCTTGTTGAGTGCATCTATAACTGAAACTACTGACTCATAATTCGCTTCTTTGTCAGCTCTGATTATAATTTTTCCCTTGAAGTCTGCAAGTTTTTCGGCTTCTTCCATAATCCTGGCAGAATCAACCTTTACATCATTAAAAAATATCTCATTATCTTTATTGATGCTCACAACAGCCTCGCCGGTTATATTTTCATCACTTTTATCTGCACGCGGAAGATTAACATTGATTGAAGAAATCTTTCCAAGACTGGACGTAACCATGAAAAAAATAACAAGAAGAAACACCAAATCTATCATAGGTGTTATATCAATCAGCGATTTATACTCTCTGCGCGAAGTAAGTTTTATTTTATCACTCATTCTGCATAAGCCTGTTTGCATTTATTTCAAGTTCTTTCACGAGAGCGGAGCTTTTTGAAATCAAATAATTATGAAAAATCAATGCCGGAATTGCAACAATAAGCCCGAAAGCAGTCGTTAAAAGCGCCTCCGCTATTCCTGCAGCAAGAAGTTCCTGAGAAGAAGCTCCGCTTTTCGATAACGCACCGAAAGATTTCATCATACCTGTAATTGTACCAAGCAGTCCGAACATCGGGGATATTGTCGCAATTGTCGAAACAACCGCTATATATCTTTCAATTTTACGCTGAGTTTTTTCCGCGACAAACTGAAAATAGACTGCAGGATCATGACCGTCAGGTATTTGAAAAAAAACCGAAAGCGATTTAACTATTATGCTGCCTGACTGAACTGCAACTCCGAGAGCCTTTTCTCTTCCGCCCGTAGAAAGCGCCGCAAAAAATTTATCAAGATCCGAAGCCAGAGTGCTCTGGGCAATCCTGAAAAAGATTAAACGCTCAATTACAACAGCAAGAAGTATCACAGAACACACGGCAATCGGCAAAAAGGTAACCCATGCCGGAATGAAATCAAATATTGAAAGTAATGAACCCATAAAACACCTACTATATCAGTACTCTTAAACCGAAAAGCGCAGTTACTCCCGATTCCGGATAACCTTTACGCAGATAATATTTTCTATTGTACAAATTTTCTATCAGCAAATCAGCGAAAACGGACTTGCTCGCCTTATATTGAACCGAAAGCGAACCAAGTACAAAACGTTTAATTTTCTCTTCTTCTTCAGGATCAACATACCGCGAACCTACAAATCTGTTTATCCAGGTTATATTAAAATATGATCCGTAATATTTTGCAGAAACCTTAACATCATTGGCGGGTTTATAAGTTATATTTTTATCAGAATCGAATAAAAACTTAGTATAAGATGCGGATATATCAAATGAATCTTTGACTAATACAAGATTGGCTTCCGAGATAATGTCTATTGTATCGGCTTTAACTGTTTCTGCAGTCAAAAGAGATGCTTCATCCGAAGAAAAAGAAACCTGCTTGTAATTTGCATAATTATCCGATTTTTTCACAACTCCTGCAAACCTGAGAGAAAATCTATCAACAACTGTAAAATCAGAATCAATTGAGATTCTATGTACTCTTGAAGGAATTAAATAATATGCCGGATAAAGATATTTCTGAGGAAAGTAATACTCTTCGGGTTTAAACTCAGCCATATCATAGCGGTATTCAAGACTCGCAGAAAAATATTTTATTCCTTTCAGTGAAATTCCGCCGATGGGAATTATCGGAATATCATTACCCATATCTGTTTTACGCATATCTTCAAGACCGAGAATACCGAAATTCTTATGATAAGCGAAATTCAAACCTATCAAAAATGCAAAATTATTAGTGATATAGAAATCATCAATTATTTCTCCTCTTGCGAAGTAATAATCATCCTGATCTCCTATGGAATAATGATATTTGGTATATGAAGCTTTTGCTCTGAGACGGTTGCTGGAAGACCATATATATTCCCATCCGGTTTCACCATTATATCTTGAAAAACGGGTTCTCACATCATCCATACTTTTTCCGGATAACTGATGAGAATAATATGCACCGCCGAATGCATAAAAAACTTCAAACTTCGGGGAAATTTTGTGAATATTCTTCAGAGATAAATCAAGCCTTTCTTTCTCTTCTCGGCTGAAATCCGGATTGGCAAACATACCATGAGAATCAGAATCTATCGATACGTCTAGAATCGTCTTCATGAAAGGAGTAACATTAAGATTCCCTGTAAAAGAAATCTTATTTTCGAAATAACTCGAATTCACGAAAATATCTTCACCATAACCGTAGTCATTAGACCTTTTAAATGAAGACGAGAGCAGATATACAAAGTTCCGCTGTTCCTGCGCCAAGTTAACCGCAGAATACATACTATTATACTGACCGTAAAGAGCCTGAAGATCAAGATTCAGTGATTGGGCAGTACTTTCAGACTTATTCGTATCATCTTCGGGTGTAGAAGTTAAAGTGTCCGGCTTAATGGAAATCAAACTGTCGGCATAAGCTGAGAAAGAGACAGCTGATAGAAAAAAAGCCGCTAGAAACTTCCGTAAAATATTGGATGAGAATCTGCATAAAAAGCACGCTTTCAAACTAATTCACCGAAATAAAAAAATTGAGGTCTATTATGAGTAAAAAACAGATATGCTCTGTTACATAAAATAAATACCGCCCGAAGGCGGTGTTTATTTTACTGCTCGGTTTTAGCCGGAGCCTGTTCTGACTGGCGTAATTCGGAAGAACTTCCGCTAACACCTTTTTTCAATTCGCGCATCTGCGCAGTTTCTAGAACAGCAAGAGCAATTCCGATAATAAAAAAAAGAGCCACCATAACAGATGTGATTTTTGTTACTACATCCGCCGTAGAAGACCCGAAAGTTGATTGACTGGATCCCCC
>DAOMHE010000008.1:0-26048 GCA_035430785.1 Spirochaetota bacterium
GAAGGCTCTTCATGAAGATTTCTTCCAATTCCGTGACCGGTATATTCTCTCACTGCAGCGAAGCCGAATTCAGAAACATAAGATTCTACTGCATACGATATATCAGAAACACGGTTACCAACAACAGCTGCCGATATTCCCTTATATAAGGCTTCACGAGTTTTATCAACAAGCAAAGCTGTCTTATCATCAACCTTACCCACTATAAGTGTTCTAGCAGAATCTCCATAGTAGCCTTCATATAAAACACCAAAATCAAGACCGATTATATCACCGGTTTTCAAAACACAGCTTTTTGAAGGTATTCCATGAACTACAATATCGTTCACAGAAGTACAAATAGCACCTGGATACCCTCTATAACCAAGAAAAGCAGGTTCCGCTGAAAACTTTTTACACAATTTCTGTGTAAAATCGTCAATTTCAGCGGTTGATATACCTTCTTTTATTATATACTCTATCTCGTCAAGAATATTTGCCGTTATCCCGCAAGCTTTCGATATTTTTTCAATCTCAGGCTCATTATACAGATGAATACCCAAATTACTGTCTTCTACTCTTAATTTTCATATTCTTAAAAAATCCATCATAGTGTCTCATAATAAGATGCGATTCTAGATTCTTTAAAGTATCAAGCGCAACACCTACAATGATCAGCAATGAAGTACCGCCGAACATAAAAGCCATTTCTGCAGATATTTCATCCGGCCACATTTTAAGAATGAAATCCGGTATCAATGCAATAAATGCAAGGAAAAGAGATCCGGACAAAGTCAATCTGTAAAGAACGTTAGAAAGATATTCAGTTGTTGAACTTCCAGGTCTTAGTCCTGGTATAAAACCCTGACGTTTTTTCAAGGCATCAGCAACATCCGCCGGATTAAATGTTATTGGAGCATAAAAGAAACAGAAAAATACCAATAACGCTGTATAAGTCAGATAATAAGGAATCTGTCCAGGAGATAGATAAAACAGAATTGTGCTCAATATCCCCGATTTATCAACAGAAAACATCTGAGACAACTGAGAAGGAAACTGCATTATTGCCACAGCAAAGATAATTGGAATTACTCCGGCTGCATTAACAGGAATAGGAAGATTCTGTGCAGCAGCAGACACGGAACGTCCCTGAATTTGACGTGCACCGTACTGTACAGGAATATTACGTCTGCCTAGAGTCAGCAATATCGAAGCCGCAACAACACCGAAAAACATAACTACAAGAATCATAGCAACAATAGGCTCGCCTTTGCTGAAAATCTTCTGCATTGTCTGCGCGATAGCCGCAGGAAAACGCACTATGATACCCGCATATATAATCATTGAGATACCGTTACCGATACCTTTTTCAGTAATCTGTTCACCTAGCCACATGAGAACCATGGTACCGGTTGTTATTGTTATAGAACAAAGAATAAAGAAAAATACAGTACTGCCGCCCGAAACTATTTCAATTCCCTGATCGTGACCAAGTCCCTGAAGCATTCGTGCAATAAAAACGGACTGGAAAAGACAAAGAACAACAGTAAAATACTTGGTATATTTCTGAATTTTCTTCTGTCCTTCACTACCTTCTTTCTTTAACTTTTCGAAATAAGGAAAAACAATTGTAAGGAGCTGCATTATAATAGATGCAGAGATATAAGGCATGATTCCAAGAGAAAAAATGGTGAAACGCTTAAAGGCACCGCCCGCGAACAAGTCAAAATAATTAACTACAGTTCCAGCCGCACCTTTAAATGAATCAAAAACCTGATTAAGCGCTTCAACGTCAATCCCCGGAATCGGAATATGAGCTCCAAGTCTGTAAACAACGAGTATCCAAAGCGTGAATAAAACTCTGTTTCGAATATCTTTCGCTTTGAATATGTTAGTGATTACATTTGCCATTGATATACTCGCCTATTATTTTTTGTTGATCTGAACTTTTCCGCCGGCCTTTTCAATTTTTTCTTTTGCCGAAGCAGAAAAAGCATCCGCTGTTATATTCAAAGAAACTTTAATTTCACCGCCGCCAAGAATCTTAACCGGCATATCTTTTGAAGACACAATTGATTTCTGATATAATGTATCAACAGTTACATCACCTGAAAGACCCTCAAGGTCAGCCAGATTAACAACCTGAAATTCAACTTTGAAAGGATAATTAGTAAAACCCCTTTTCGGGATTCTTCTCTGGATAGGCATCTGTCCGCCTTCAAACCATGCGCGATGTCCGCTACCGGCTCTTGACAACTGACCGTTCTGCCCTCTGCAGCAAGTCTTACCATGTCCGCTTCCCGGACCTCTACCGACACGCTTTCTATTTTTAACCGAATCAGGTTTTGCTATCTGATATCTTTCCATATTAAATCACCAATTTTTATTTTTCTGTCACTTGAACAAGGTGTGCAACCTTGGTAATCATTCCGCGAATTACGCCATTATCATCATGCTCTCTTTCTGAACTTATTTTTCTAAGACCGAGTGCATGAAGAGTTTTCCTCTGCATAGGTTTCGCTTTAATTTCACTTTTTATCTGTTTAACTAATAACTTCTTAGCCATAATTTACCTTACGCTTCCCAAAGTTTATTTATGGTGACTTCTCTCAAATCAGCCATATCTTTCAGGCTTTTTAATTTCAAAAGCCCGTCAAGAGTTGCTTTTACTACATTTACCGGATTTCTTGATCCGAGAGATTTAGCAAGAATATCAGCAACACCGGCTTTTTCAACTACCGATCTTACATTTGAACCGGCAATCAGACCTGTACCTGGAGTAGCAGGCTTAAGGATAACCGTTGATGATTTATAAACACCAACAACCTCGTGAGGAATTGTGTTTTTATTAAGTCTGACAGAATAAAGATTCTTTTTTCCGTCTTCAACGCTTTTCTTAATAGCATCGGGAACTTCATTCGCTTTACCGAATCCGATTCCGACATTACCGTTTCCGTCACCTACAACTGCAAGGGCGCTGAAAGAAAATCTTCTACCGCCTTTAACAACCTTTGCGACACGGTTAATAAAAACAACCTTTTCCGAGAGTTCAAGCTCTGCCGGTTTAACTTTTTTGCTTTTGAACATCATTGACTTCATTTGATTATCCTTAAAATTCTAGTCCGTTTTCTCTTGCCGAATCAGCGAAAGATTTAATCTTTCCATGATAAAGGAACCCGTTTCTATCAAAAACTACCTTAACAACACCGGCTGCCTTTGCTTTTTCTGCCAATTTCTGACCTAACTGTTTAGCAGCATCTTTATTTACTTTGCTTTTAAGTGAAGAAAAATCTTTGCTAAGAGTAGACATAGACACTACAGTTATCTGTTTCTCATCATCAACTATCTGAGCATACATACTCTTGTTGCTTTTTGAAATACAAAGTCTCAATCTGCCTTTTGCATCAGTTTTGATTCTGCTTTTTATTCTAGTTTTTCTGCGAACCAGACGGTTAAATTTTGCTTTTAGACTATTCATTATTTCTTACCTGATTTTCCAGCTTTTCTTCTTACGTTTTCACCCTGATATCTGATTCCTTTACCTTTGTAAGGTTCAGGCTTCTTCAACTCACGGATTTCTGCTGCAACCTGTCCGACAACCTGTTTATTGTAACCGGAAATCTTAAGATGAGTTGCATCAACTGCCTTAAGTTTAATACCAGTACGAGTCTTATAAATTACAGGATGTGAAAATCCAAGATGGAACTGAAGATCTTCTCCTGACTGCTGAACTCTGAAACCGACACCCTGAATCTCAAGATCCTGTTCAAAACCTTTAGATACACCAGTGACCATATTGCTTATAAGAGCTCTCATCAAACCATGAGAAGCTTTGCACTCAGATTCTTTTGTCATATCAGCGATTTCTACATTAAGAATATTATCTGCTTTTACAACTTTAATTCCCGAAACGATCGCACATGAATCAGTTCCAAGAGGACCGGATACGGTTATTGCTGATCCGTTTATTTCACAATTTACCCCAGAAGGTAAATTTATAGGCATTTTTCCAATTCGTGACATATGCTACTCTCTCAATTATGATATTAAACAGAGAAGTTCACCGCCGACATTCTCTTTCTTCGCGGTTTTATTTGAAATCACACCCTTAGGCGTGGAAAGAATCGTAATTCCAAGATTATTATTGATTGGTTTTAATTCTTCAGCACCGACATAAACACGTCTGCTAGGTTTGCTGATTCTTTCAAGCTTTTCTATAGCAGGCTTATTATCTTCAGTGTATTTAAGATAAACACGAATTACATTCTGTTTATTATCTTCAACAAGCTTATAATTCTTTATAAAACCTTCGTCTTTAAGAATCTTTACAATTTCCATCTTCATATTAGAAGACGGAACATCAACCTTAGGCAGTTTCGCTGTTACAGCGTTACGAACCCTGGCAAGCAAATCTGAAATTGGATCTGATATTGCACTCATATTATTCCTCTTATTATTACCAAGATGATTTTGTTACGCCCGGAATCTTTCCTTCGCTAGCAAGCTTACGGAAACAAATTCTGCACATATCAAATCTTCTCATATATCCGCGCGGACGACCGCATAGCGAACATCTGTTATGTTCTCTTACTTTAAACTTTGCACCACGCAGGTGTTTTGCAATTAAGCCAGTAGTAGCCACAATATTTCTCCTAATCTCTAAATGGCATTCCAAAACATTCAAGAAGGGCTTTTGACTCTTCCTTTGTCTTAGCATTTGTTACAACAGTAACATTTATACCATAGATGTTCTCAGCTTTATCAAAATCAATTTCAGGGAAAATAATCTGTTCTTTTATTGAGAAATTATAGTTTCCGAAATTATCAAAAGATTTTCCGGAAATTCCCTTGAAGTCTCTTACACGAGGAAGAGAAAAATTGATCAATCTGTCAAGAAACTCATACATTCTGTCACCGCGAAGGGTAACCTTGCATCCGAGCTCATAACCTTCTCTGATTTTGAAATTTGCAACCGCTTTTTTCGCAACAGTTTTTACAGGTTTCTGGCCGGCAATTGCAGTCATTTCTGCATAAACTGCGTTCATTTTTGCAGTATTAGAATGCCCGTCGCCGACTCCGACGTTAAGAACAACTTTTTCAATTTTAGGAATCTGCATTGCAGATGAGTAATTGAACTGCTTCTTGAGCTTGTCCTTTATACTGTCGTTATATGTTTTATACAATCTTGCAGCCATTATTATTTACCTTTTTAGTCTATGCTTTTTCCGCATTTTTTGCAAACTCGTGACTTGGTTGCATCTTTTTGAGTAACTCCAAGTCTGACTCCCTTTTTGCATTTTTCACAGAAAAACATCACATTAGACGGATTAATGGGATGTTCAATATGAACTAAAGAGCCCTGAGCGCCTTCCTGCGTAGCACGTGTATATTTCTTCTTTTGGTTAACACCTTCAACAAGAACTGAATCTTTTTTAGTATCAACTTTAAGAACTTTTCCTCTTTTTCCTTTATCTTTACCGGCGATAACAACAACCGTATCATTCTTCTTAAGTCTCATTTTCATCCTCTTTATTAAAGAACTTCAGGAGCAAGAGATACGATTTTCATAAAATCTTTTTCTCTAAGCTCTCTCGCAACAGGTCCGAATATACGGGATCCTTTTGGTTCATTCTTAGTGTCGATTATCGCAACGGCATTATCATCAAATCTGATATAAGTTCCGTCTTTTCTTTTAACCGGTTTCGAAGTTCTAACTACAACAGCACGAAGTACCGCTTTAGAGTGAACTTTTTTTCCGTTAGAGTCTTTCAAACCATATGACGGATGAGAGTCTTTTACGGCAACCATAATTATATCACCAACAGAAGCATAACGTCTTTTACTTCCGCCGAGAATTTTTATGCATCTTACCTTTTTTACGCCGCTATTATCAGCTACATTAAGATTTGTTTCTACCTGTATCATAGTTACCTACTTCGCTTTTTCTACTATAGAAACAAGGCGGTATCTTTTATCCTTAGACAAAGGTCTTGCTTCTTCAATTGTAACAACGTCTCCGATACCGCATTCGTTGTTTTCGTCGTGCGCTTTAACTTTTTTACTTTTCTTAACAAACTTTTTGTAAAGAGGGTGTTTTTCCATCTTTTCAATCTTAACAACAACAGTTTTGTCCATTTTATCGCTGACTACGCTGCCTGTAAGCTGTTTACTCTGTTTTTTAACCATTTTATGTTCCTTAAATCAACTTATCTTTTTTTAATTCCAAGCTCATACTCTTTTCTTAGAGTAAGAATGCGAGCAATCTTTTTTTTAAGGTTGTTAATAGATTTTGTATTTTCAAGCTTACCGGTTACAGACTGAAAACGAAGCTTGCGAATAGATTCTTTCGCCGCGTTATACTGACTTGTCAATTCCTGTTCCGTAAGTCCTTCAATTTTCTCTTTCATGATTCACCTTTATATCTTTGTCACAATCTTTGTCTTAACAGAAAGCTTGGCACAAGCAGCAGTTAATGCTTCTCTAGCAACAGCTTCATCAATTCCGCCTAGTTCAAAAAGAATTCTGCCAGGAAGAATTATCGCTTCAAAACCTTCAGGATTTCCTTTACCTTTACCCATTCGAGTTTCAGCAGGTTTTTTAGTATATGGTCTGTCAGGGAAAATTCTTATCCAGAGTTTTCCGCCTCTTTTAACTTTTCTATTTATGGCAATACGGGCAGCTTCTATCTGCCTACTGTCAAGGCGTCCTGCCTCAAGAGCTTTAATTGCAAATTCTCCGAAAGAAACTGTTGAACCGCGATATGCAAGACCTTTCTGATTTCCGCGATGAATCTTTCTATGTTTAACCTTTGTAGGCATTAACATGGCTTTTATCCCTTATAAGTCAATTATTTTGTTTTTCTTTTTACAGTATATTTATCTTCATCAGATTCTGTTTTTGAAGCAAAAACATCACCATTATAAACCCAAACTTTAACACCGATCAAACCATAAGTAGTAAGAGCTTCAGCAACACCATAATCGATGTCAGCTCTCAATGTATGAAGAGGAACTCTTCCTTCTTTAAAAGTTTCACCGCGTGCGATATCAGCACCGTTAAGTCTTCCGGAAATCATAACCTTGATTCCCTGAGCATTGCTTCTTACAGCATTTCCAAGTGCTTGACGGACAGCTTTTCTATAAGGCTGACGTCCTTCAATCTGCTGCGCGATCTGCTGCGCGATAACCTGTGCAGCTTTTTCAGGTTTCTTAACTTCAACTATATTAACATAAACATTTTTTGACGCGATTTTCTGGAGAGAAAGCTTCAAAGAATCTATATCCGATCCTTTTTTACCAATAAGCATACCAGGTCTTGCCGTGTGAATGTTGACATTGATTTTATCAGCGAGACGCTCAATTATAACTCGTGCTATACCGGCAGTCTTGTGATTTTTCATAATAAAATCTCTGATTTTAAGATCTTCTACAAGACATACCTTAAAATTCTTTTTATCTTCATACCAAACGGAATCCCAATTTCTGACAATCCCGATTCTAAAACCTATTGGATGTACCTTCTGACCCATAACTCACCTTGCAAAAATTATTTTTCGTCCGACAATACCACTGTTATATGGCTTGTACGTTTAATTATTCTAGTTCCGCGACCTCTTGCACGAGCTGCAAATCTTTTTAAAGTAATTCCGCCGTCAACGGTAATCTTCTTTATGAATAGGTCATTATCATTAATCTCCGGATTAGCAACTTAAGCGTTTGCTCCGGCAGAATGAACAGTCTTCTTTATCAAATCAGAAGCTTTTCTGCGAAGAGAACCAAGCATATCCATTGCTTCAGGATAAGAATATCCTCTCACAACATTGGCAACTAGTCTTGCCTTATACGGAGATATTCTTACTGTTTTTGCTATCGCTCTGTATTCCATCTTTAATTCCTTCTAGCCGATTATTATTTCTTCTTAGCCAATTTGTCGTCTTTACTTGTATGACCGCGATAATTTCTGGTCAAAGCAAATTCTCCAAGCTTATGTCCTACCATATTCTCAGTAACATACACAGGAATAAAGTTTTTTCCGTTATGAACCATTATGGTATGACCAAGCATTTCCGGAAATATTGTAGATCTTCTCGACCAAGTTTTCAGAGATTTCTTCTGATTTGTAGAATTAAGCTCTTCAACCTTCTTGAAAAGATTCATGTCGACATAAGGTCCTTTTTTTAACGATCTAGCCATAATTATTTCCTTCTGCTGATTATCATGTTATTACTATATTTTTTCTTCTTTCTAGTCTTGTATCCTTTAGCTGGTACACCAGTTGGAGAAACAGGATGTCTACCACCGCTTGTTCTACCTTCACCACCGCCCAATGGATGGTCAACAGGGTTCATTACAACACCTCTAACCTTAGGACGTTTACCAAGCCAACGAGATCTACCGGCTTTACCAACTGTTACGTTCATGTGATCGGCATTTCCAACTTCACCGATAGTTCCCAAACAATCACCATGAATCTTTCTGAGCTCACTTGAAGGAAGTTTTACTAAGCAATAATCGCCTTCAAGACCGGAAATCTGAGCAAAAGATCCTGCGGATCTTGCAATCTGTCCGCCTTTACCAACATGAAGTTCTATATTATAGATGTTAGTACCGACTGGAATATTCTTCAAAGGCATAGTATTGCCTGGTTTAACTTCAACTGAATTTCCTGAAATAATCGAATCACCGACTTTAACAGATTTAGGGGCAATAATATAACGTCTTTCACCGTCTTTATAACAAACAAGAGCAATATTCGCAGTTCTGTTCGGATCGTACTGAATTGATTCAACTACACCAGGGATATCAAATTTATCTCTTTTAAAGTCAATTACTCTGTACTTTTTCTTATGTCCGCCGCCTTTTCTTCTTACAGAAATCTGACCTTTTGCACCACGACCGGCTTTCTGAACATAACCTGAAGTAAGTGCTTTATGAGGCTTTTCTTCTGTAATCTCATCGAAAACAAGAACGGTCTTATATCGAAGAGTAGGAGTTACTGGTCTAAACTTTTTTAATGCCATCGTACAAAACCCTATTATTATTTATTATCAAACAATTCAATTTTATCGTCTTTCTTAAGCGTAACAATTGCTTTTTTCCAGATCGGTTTTCTTCCGATTCCGAATTTAGTGCGTTTCTTACGAGTTCTAACGTTAATAACGTTTACATCTTCCGGTGTAACACCGAAAACTAATTTTACAGCCTGCTTAACAAGAGATTTGTTAGAATCCATAGCTACTTTGAAGACATATTTTCTGTCTGAATTAAGCAACGTGGATTTCTCAGTAATTACAGGTTTTAATATAACATCGTTGAGGTTCATTTTATTTCACCTTCGAATACTTTTCGTTAATATATTTCACAGCGCCTTCAGTCATGAGAAGCTGTTTTGAATAAAAAATATCTCTTCCGTTGATAAGCTTTGCATCATTATACTTAACACCGGCAATATTTCTTATAGCTCTTCTTGTTTTAACATCACGGTCAAGCGCAACAAGAACACCACGCTCAACACCAAGTTTATTAAGAATATTCTGCATATCCTTAGTCTTACCTGATTCTACATCAAAATCTGCAATAACTTTAAGTGCACTTTCTTTCGCTTTTACGGAGAAAATTGAACGATAAGCTGCAGACTTAAGGCTTTTAGGAAGTTCAACTTTATAAGATCTTGGTCTTGGACCAAAAACTATTCCACCGCCTCTCCACTGCGGAGATCTGATCGATCCCTGACGGGCACGACCTGTTCCTTTCTGCTTCCAAGGTTTCTTTCCACCGCCGCTCACAAATGAACGCTCTTTAGTAGAATGAGTCCCCTGACGAAGATTAGCATTTGCCGCCTTTATAAATTCATACAAAAGCACATCATTAATTTCGGCTGCAAAAACAGAATCATTCAATTCGACCTGTCCGAGCTTCTGCCCATCTATGGAATACTTATCTATTAACATTGTCTTCCTCTATCAGTATCCTTTATTTTCCCTTTACGAGTACAAGAGAATTTCTTCTGCCAGGTATTGCTCCTGAAACAAGAATTGTATTCTTCTCTTTCAAAACTTTCATAACTTTCAAATTTTTAACAGTAACAGTGTCGGTACCCATACGTCCCGCCATCTTTTTACCTTTCCAAACTTCTCCCGGATAAGTTCTGCAACCCATTGAACCCGGAGCACGGTGAAAAGAAGAACCGTGAGAAGCGCGTCCGCCTTTGAAGTTGTGACGCTTCATTGTTCCCTGGAAACCTTTTCCCTTAGAAACACCTTCAACATCTACAAAATCATTTTCAGAAAAAATATCACAAGTCAAAACGCTGCCGACTTCAAATGAAGAATCGAACAAATCAACTTCTCTCAGAGATTTTTTCATCTCAGCAATATTTCTCTTTTTAAACTCGCCGGCAACTGCCTTGGTAAGATCTTTTTCCTTAACATCGCCAAAACCAAGTTTTATTGACTCGTAACCATCTTTATCGGCAGTCTTCTTCTGCACAACAACATTCGGACCAAGCTCAACAACTGTTACTGGAACCATTGAACCATCTTCAGCAAAAAGCTGAGTCATTCCGATTTTTTTTCCGATCAACGCCTTTCTCATGACAAAATCCTGCCAAACACCAATTATTTTCTTTCAACAATTTCTAACAATTTTATTACATTTCGGCATCAACTGCCGGAACATTCAAAACGAATTACAATTTGATATCTACGGAAACACCAGCTGGAAGCTCAAGCTTCATAAGAGCTTCAACTGTATCAGTACTAGGATCTATAATATCAACAAGTCTTTTATGAGTCCTTATTTCAAACTGCTCACGAGATTCCTTATTAACATGCGGCGATCTCAGAACACAAAACTTCTCAACCTTAGTAGGAAGAGGAACAGGACCCGCAACTTTCGCACCAATTCTGTTTGTCGTAGCAACAATCATAGCCGCCGACTTATCGAGAACCTTAACATCGAAAGATTTAAGCTTCACGCGTATCATTTTAGTTGCATTCTTAGCCACAATATTCCCTCAAATTTAACATTACATAGAATTGGTCAAGCTCTCTGTGAGCTTGACCAATATCGTTTCATAAGCGTTATTAATCAACCTTTTTACTATTAAGCGACGATTTTTGTTACAACACCGGCACCAACAGTTCTTCCGCCTTCTCTGATTGCAAAACGAAGAGTTTCTTCCATTGCAACCGGAGTAATAAGCTCGATAACCATTTTGATGTTATCGCCAGGCATAACCATTTCAACTCCTTCAGGAAGCTGAATGATACCAGTTACGTCAGTTGTTCTGAAATAGAACTGAGGACGATAGTTGTTAAAGAATGGAGTATGTCTTCCGCCTTCTTCTTTAGAAAGAATATAGACTTCACAATCAAATTTAGTATGAGGAGTTACAGAACCTGGTTTAGCAAGAACCTGACCTCTTTCAACATCTTCTTTTGCAACACCGCGAAGAAGACATCCAACGTTATCACCAGCAAGACCTTCATCAAGAAGTTTTCTGAACATTTCTACGCCGGTAACAACCGCTTTTTTAGTTTCTTTGAAACCGATGATCTCGATTTCTTCGTTAACTTTAACCTTTCCTCTTTCAACTCTTCCAGTTACAACAGTTCCGCGGCCAGTGATAGAGAATACGTCCTCTACAGGCATAAGGAAAGGTTTGTCGATTGGTCTTTCAGGAGTTGACACGAAAGTATCAAGAGCTTCGCCAAGAGCAAGAATTCCCTTAACCCACTCGCTATCTTTTTTTCCGGCAGCGATGTCTTCAAGTGCTCTAAGCGCAGAACCCGGAACGATTGGAGAATCAGCAGAGAAACCATTTTTAACAAGAAGATCTTTAACTTCTTCTTTTACAAGCTCAACAAGCTCTTCTCTGTCAGAAGCATCAAGCATATCAACTTTATTCAAGAAAACGATAATATAAGGAACGTTTACCTGACGAGCAAGTAGAACGTGCTCTTTAGTCTGAGGCATAGGACCGTCAGTAGCAGCAACAACAAGAATTGCAGCATCCATCTGAGCAGCACCAGTGATCATGTTTTTTACATAGTCGGCGTGACCAGGACAGTCAACGTGAGCATAGTGTCTAGCAGGAGTCTGATATTCCTGATGAGAAGTCGCAATAGTGATACCGCGCTCTCTTTCTTCCGGAGCATTATCGATGTTTTCGAATGCAACGGCTTTGTTAGATCCGCCATATACAGCGGCAAATACGTTAGTAATACTAGAAGTCAATGTAGTCTTGCCATGGTCAACGTGACCGATGGTTCCCACGTTTACGTGTGGTTTCGACCTGTCGAATTTTTCTTTAGCCATTTTATTTCTCCTATTTCCTTGTTTTTCTTATTCCGTTTTTAAGCAAACAATAGACAGCCTTCGATGAACGAAGGTGAATGAATTAAAAAAATATACCCGTTTACTGTCAACCAATTAATCCAAAATTTTTTTCGATTAATTGAAATTTTTATATATTTCTATAAAAACTAAAAAGCACGTCCCATTATTCTGTTTACTATCATTTCCGCCTTATTTTTCGGCACTATTTCATAACGCGAAAACTGCATAGTATAAGAAGCTCTTCCCTGGCTTATCGAACGGACACTTGTTGAATATCCGAACATCTCAGAAAGCGGCACATAAGCATCAACAACTTTTAGGTGTCCGCGCATATCAATCGATTCTACACGCCCTTTTCTTGTGCTGATATCATTTATAACATCACCGGTATATTCATCAGGAAGAACAACTTCAAGACGCATTATCGGCTCAAGAAGAACAGGGTTTGCCTTCTGGCACGCTTCCTTTAGAGCCATATTGATAGCAATTCTGTATGAAAGCTCGGTAGATTCATTTTCAAAAAATTCTGCTCCGACAAGTTCTACGATAATGTCATCCATTTTAAAGCCTGCAAGAACTCCTGCCTGTGAAGCATCATTTACCCCTTCAGAAACAGCCTGTACAAAATTCGGCGCTAAAATTTCCGGCTGCAGAGCATTGGTAAATACAATTCCCGCGCCATTTGAATTTGGAATTACACGAATCTTCACCAGAGCCTTGTTGTTTTTTCCGGAAATTATATGTTCATACATTTTTTCAACAACTGCTTCGGACGAGATAGTTTCTTTATATGTAACCTGAGGTTTTCCGACGTTTGCATTTACCGAAAATTCCCTGATTAAGCGGTCGGCAATAATTTCAAGATGAAGTTCTCCCATCCCGGAAATCAGATTCTGGCCGGTGTCCGGATCTTTTTTAACCTGAAAAGTCGGATCTTCTTCCATTAAGCGGTCAAGGGATTGAAATAATTTATCCTGATCGGCTTTGGTCTTAGGTTCGATTGCTACTGAAATTACAGGATCCGGAAAATCCATTTTTTCAAGGATTATCGGATGAGATTCAGCAGTTAACGTATCGCCTGTTCTCGAAAATTTCATACCGACCAAAGCTACTATATCTCCGGAAAAAGCTTCTTTTACCTCTTCCCTGTCATTTGCATGCATACGAAGAATTTTCTGAATACGTTCTTTTTTTCCTGAATTAACACTCAATACAGTATCGCCGACTTTAAGCTCGCCTGAATATATTCTGATAAAAGAAAGTTTTCCGACATACGGATCTGAATGTATTTTAAATAGAAGTGCTGATAAAGGTTCTTTGTCTTCAGGCTCACGCGTCAATATCGTTTCGAGATTCTTCGGATCATGTCCTTTTACAGCACCGACATCCTTAGGAGAAGGAAGATAATCTATCACGGCATCCAGCAAAGGCTGAACACCTTTGTTTTTAAGTGCAGTTCCGCAAAAAACAGGAAAAATCTTTGATGAAATAACCAATCCTCTTAGTGATTTTTTTACATCATCAACAGTTACGTTATCCGCCAGAACTTTTTCCATCAGTTCATCATCAAAACCTGTTAGAAGATCAATCATTTCTTCATGTCTGCGGCGGTATTCATCCATATATTCATCAGGAATATCAGATTCAACAAGCTCTTCTCCTTTATCGCCGGAATTGACAATCATTTTACCTGCAATAACATCTATCGCACCGGTAAAATTATCCTCCGCACCGCAAGGAAACTGAACAACGACAGGACGAGCATTCAGCTTTTTTACAATCATTTGAACAGTGTTGTTAAAATCAGCACCTACTCTGTCCATTTTATTCACAAAACAAAGACGCGGAATATGATACTTATCTGCCTGACGCCAAACCGTCTCGGATTGAGGTTCAACGCCATGAACTGCATCGAAAACGGCTATTGCAGAATCAAGAACCCGCAGAGAGCGCTCAACTTCAACCGTAAAATCAACGTGACCGGGAGTATCAATTATATTTATTCGTGTATTTTTCCAGAAACATGTTGTAGCGGCCACAGTAATGGTAATTCCGCGCTCTTTCTCCTGAACCATCCAGTCCATCTCGGCACTGCCTTCATGAACTTCGCCGATTTTATGAGTTTTACCTGTATAGAAAAGGATACGCTCAGAAAGAGTCGTCTTTCCGGCATCAATATGAGCCATTATCCCGATATTTCTTGTACGATGTAAAGGCAGATCCCTTCCCATTTTTCACCCGCTTCAACAAAAAATGCCAGGCAGACACCTGGCACTATATATTTAATCTAAGACAAATCAGAATTTATAATGAGCGAAAGCTTTGTTAGCTTCAGCCATACGGTGAGTATCTTCTTTCTTTTTGATCGATGCGCCTGTATTATTGAAAGCATCCATCAATTCACCTGCAAGCTTCTGACACATAGTTTTTTCACTTCTTGCACGCGACGCAGTAATTATCCATCTGATAGCAAGAGCCTGTCTTCTTTCAGCTCTGATTTCGATAGGAACCTGATAAGTTGCTCCGCCGACACGTCTTGACTTAACTTCAACAAGCGGCTTAACATTTTCAAGAGCCTTTTCAAAAACTTCAACAGGAGTCTGTTCAGTTTTCTTCTGTATAAAATCCATAGCATCGTAAAATGCTTTTTCTGCTATTCCTTTCTTTCCGTCATACATCATTACATTGACAAATTTGGAAATCAACTGGCTGTTGAACTTAGGATCAGGAAGTACTTCTCTTTTAACTGGTCTTCTTCTTCTTGGCATATCTATCCTCTTTTATCGTTTACGCTTTAGGTCTCTTTGCGCCGTATTTAGAACGCGATTTTTTACGGCCGTCAACACCGAGAGTATCAAGAGCTCCTCTCACTATATGATAACGCACACCCGGCAAATCCTTTACTCTTCCGCCTCTGACAAGAACCGCAGAGTGCTCCTGAAGATTGTGACCAACACCCGGAATGTATGCTGTAACTTCGATACCGATTGTAAGACGAACACGGGCAACTTTTCTAAGAGCCGAATTCGGTTTTTTAGGAGTAACAGTCATTACACGTGTACAAACTCCTCTTTTCTGCGGACAAGACTTCAAAGCAGGGGATTTTGTTCCTCTGTTTTTTGACTCACGCCCTTTTCTTATCAACTGATTAATAGTAGGCATTTTTGCTCCTTAAACCTATATAAAAAGATAATTTCACCGTTAGTTTTTGCAATCTCACTTTACGGCAGTTCTTTGTCAATAAAATTAATCAAGTTCCGGGAATTAATTTCCCGGAACTTGAAACAATTCATTCTTCGTCTGTGATTTCTTCATCTTCGAAATCTTCGTCATCTTCTTCGTCTTCATCAGGAAGCTCGTCAAGAGGAATCGGATCTTTCATCAGAGGAACCGGAACCGGCTGAGGCTGGTTTTCATCATCCATGCGCGGATATTCATCCTCTGTTTCCATCATTTTAAGTTCTTCTTCGGTAAAATCCATATCGCCGACAGCATGCTGATAAACATCGCAGTCTCTGTAATCCGGCATACCTGTTCCCGCAGGAATAAGATGACCGATAATTACGTTTTCCTTCAATCCGCGGAGATGATCGACCTTTCCTTTTATTGCCGCATCGGTAAGGACACGGGTTGTTTCCTGGAAAGATGCCGCAGAAATAAATGACTCGGTGTTCAATGCAGCTTTAGTAATACCCATAAGAACAGGTTCTGCTCCGCAAGGCGATCCGCCCTCATTTGTAACACGTTCGTTTTCATCTTTAAATTCGAACTTATCTGCAATCTGTTCTATTACGAACGAAGTATCGCCCGGTTCGGTAATTCTTACTTTACGAAGCATCTGACGAACGATAATTTCAATGTGTTTATCGTTAATTCCTACACCCTGAAGTCTGTAAACCGCCTGTACTTCATTTACAAGGAATTTCTGAAGTTCGCGGATACCCATGATTTTAAGAATATCATGTGGATCAACAGGACCGTCATCAATTTTTTCACCCTTGCGGATTATATCCCCGTCCTGAACACGGAGGAACTTAGATGCAGGGATTGAATATTCTCTTTCTTCTTCATCGTTAACAACTTTGATCTTACGTTTGTTCTTAACAGTATCACCGATAACAACTTTACCGTCGATTTCAGAAAGAGTAGTCTTATCTTTCGGAACTCTTGCTTCAAAAAGTTCGGCAACACGCGGAAGACCGCCTGTAATATCCTTGGTTTTCTCAGCTTCTTTCGGAATCTTTGAAAGAATAGCTCCTGCTCTTACCTTCATCTTATCTTCAACAACAAGATGCGCACCCTTAGGAAGAAGATAAGTTGTAGGTTCAGCATCAGGAGTAGCATAAACGTTTATGCGCGGCTGAAGCTTTTCAGTTTTATACTCTACAATAAATCTCTTTTTCTGATTGGTTACAGGGTCAAGCTCTTCAATCATACTCTTGTTGAGTTCAACATCAACAAATTCAACAGTACCATCAATTTCTGTTACAATCGGCTCAAGAAGAGGGTCGAATGCAGCAATTACCGAGTTTCTGTCATAGAATTTATCTATCTGACAGAGAATTTCTGTTCCGACATTAATCGGTTTAAGATTGATGTCGCCAAGTACATAGAGTTTGTTTCCGTCAATTTTAACAAAACCGGATGTCTTTGAAAGAACAGCTTCTTTATCTTTTGTAGCGATTTTTGAACCTGGATAGATTTTATCGCCTTCTTTAGCTGTAATTTTTTCACCGTTATCAAGACTGTATTCTGCAACAACACGCTGAACTTCGAGATAACCTCTTCTTACGGAAATTACCTTTTTATCATCAGTAAGAATGGTTCTGAAAGTCATATTCTTTACGAATACAGGATAACCGAAACGGATTTCTCCTTCTTCAACCTTACCTGATGCGATACCGCCGATATGGAAAGTTCTCATTGTAAGCTGAGTTCCCGGCTGACCGATTGACTGAGCGGCAATTGTTCCGACAGCTTCACCGATATTAACAGCCATCGAAGTACCGAGGTTCTGACCATAACATTTTGCGCATGTTCCATGACGGGATTCGCAAGTCAATACTGAACGGATTTCAATAGTATCAATGTGAAGTTCGTCTATTTTTTCTGCAAGATCCTTTGTTATAATCTGATCTGCATTAGCAATAATCTCATTTGTTACCGGATGATATAGATCATAAAGAAGAGTTCTTCCGATTACACGTGAACCGAGCGTTTCAACAACTTCGTCCCCTTCTTTGATCGCAGAGATGTCGATACCGACTGTAGTTCCGCAATCGTCTTCAGTTACAACAACATCCTGAGAAATATCTACAAGACGGCGTGTAAGGTAACCGGCATCCGCAGTTTTAAGAGCGGTATCGGCAAGACCTTTTCTCGCACCGTTTGTTGAAATGAAATACTCGAGTACGTTAAGACCTTCTTTAAAGTTTGAACGGATCGGAATATCGATGATATCACCGCTCGGTTTTGACATCAGTCCGCGCATACCTGCAAGCTGTTTGATCTGCTGGCTTGAACCTCGCGCTCCTGACTGTGCCATGATATAAATATTGTTAAAACCTTCCTGGTCTTTTGCAATGTTTTCCATCATTACTTTTGTAATCTGGTCATTAACCGAAGTCCATTTATTTACGACAAGGTTGAATCTTTCTTCATTTGTTCTCATACCGAAACGGTATTCTTCTTCAACCTTTTCAATTTCCTTATTGGCTTTTTCAACCATTTCATATTTTTCTTTCGGAACGATGATATCAGAAACGGCAATTGTAGGCGCAAAATATGTTCCGTATCTGTAACCGAGACTCTTGACATCATCAAGCATCTTAACAGTTACAGCTAAGCCGAACTTGTCAAAAATATCAGCGATGATTTTTGAAATTTCTTTTTTACCGCAGACATAGTTAACAAATTTATATCCTTCAGGCATAATCTTGTTAAAAATCAGTCTTCCGCCTGTTGTTTCAAAAGGCTCGCCTTCTGCAGGATAAAATTTGATTTTATTTCTATAATCAAAAGTTCCTCTGTCTACAGCGCGCTCAATATCATCAAGCGAATCGAAACATTTAACAGGATCTCCCTCTTTGTGAGGAAGCTGGCTTGTAAGGTAATATATACCGAGAATTATATCCTGTGACGGAGTAACAACCGGTTCACCGTTAGCAGGTGAAAGAAGATTGTTAGCAGAAAGCATCAATGTCCAGCACTCGAGCTGTGCACGAGAAGAGAGCGGAACGTGAACCGCCATCTGGTCACCGTCAAAGTCTGCATTATAAGCATGACATACGAGCGGATGCAGTCTGATTGCCTTTCCTTCTACAAGAACAGGTTCAAACGCCTGGATTCCGAGACGGTGAAGAGTCGGAGCACGGTTTAGAAGAACCGGATGCTCTGCAATTACCTGCTCAAGAACTTCCCATACTGCGCCTTCTTCGTTTTCAACTTTACGCTTAGCGCTTTTTATATTCTGACAATAACCTTCATCAACAAGTCTTCTCATAATGAAAGGCTTGAAAAGCTCAATTGCCATTTTTTTCGGAAGACCGCACTGATAAAGCTTAAGCTCAGGTCCGATTACAATTACCGAACGGCCCGAATAGTCAACACGCTTACCGAGCAGATTCTGACGGAAACGTCCCTGCTTACCTTTAAGCATATCCGAGATAGATTTGAGAGGACGGTTACCCTTACCTTTAACTGCTTTCTTTCTTCTTGAGTTATCAAAGAGAGCGTCAACAGCTTCCTGAAGCATACGCTTTTCATTTTTTACAATAATATCAGGCGCTCTAAGGACAAGAAGTCTCTTGAGACGATTATTTCTGTTTATTACACGTCTGTATAGATCGTTAAGGTCGCTTGTCGCGAAACGTCCGCCGTCAAGCTGAACCATCGGGCGCAATTCAGGCGGAATTACCGGAATTGCATCCATTACCATCCATTCAGGTTTGTTTTCTGAATCTCTGAATGCTTCGATTACTTCAAGACGTTTGATGAGTTTCTTATCAATAGTTTTATTGTTCTGCTGAAGATCAACTATATGAGCTCTGAGTCTCTGTGATTCATCATCAAGATCAATGCTGAGAAGAAGTTCCTTAATCGCAGAAGCTCCCATTTCGGCAACAAAACTGTCGCCGAATTTCTCATAAAGATCATAATATTCGTCTTCTTCAAGAAGGCTTCCGCGTGAAATATTCTCGTCAGCGGCATCACCCGGTTCAAGAACTACATATTTTTCATAGTAAAGAATCTTTTTAAGATCCATCGCGGACATATCGAGAAGAAGTCCGAGACGGGAAGGAACAGATCTGTAATACCAGATATGCGCTATCGGAGCAGCAAGCTCGATATGACCGCCGCGCTCTCTTCTTACTTTATAGTGCGTTACTTCAACACCGCAACGGTCGCAAATTACGCCCTTGTAGCGGATAGACTTAAATTTTCCGCAATAACATTCGTACTCTTTAGTCGTACCGAATATTTTTTCGCAGAAAAGTCCGTCACGCTCAGGTTTGAGCGTACGGTAATTTATCGTTTCAGGTTTCTTAACCTCGCCGTACGACCACTCACGGATCGTATCAGGAGAGGCAAGCTGTATTTTCATTGAACTGAAATCGTTAAAATCTCTCATTCAGGGATCCCCATATTTAGATTTTTTCAGCTGTTGCTTTCGTTATGAAGAGTATCAAATTTGATTCTCTTCTTGTTTTTATTGAAACTGTCGCTCCATTCAGCAAGTGACAATTCCTTGCCCTTCTTGTCGAAAATCTTAACGTCGAGCGCAAGACCTCTAAGCTCCTGAATCAATACATTAAATGATTCAGGTACACCAGGACTTGTAGCCTGATGACCTTTTACTATCGCTTCGTACATACGCGCACGGCCGATCATGTCATCCGACTTAACTGTAAGAAGTTCCTGAAGTGTATAAGCCGCTCCGTATGCCTCAAGCGCCCAAACTTCCATCTCCCCGAGTCTCTGTCCTCCGAACTGAGCTTTACCTCCAAGAGGCTGCTGAGTAACAAGAGAGTAAGGACCGGTTGAACGTGCATGAATCTTGTCATCAACCATGTGAGCAAGTTTTATCATATAGATATAACCTGTCATTACACGGTTTTTGAAAGGATCTCCCGTTCTTCCGTCATAAAGTACAGATTTTGAATCCTCAGGAAGATTAGCCTTCTTAAGATATTCTTTTATATCATCATGAGTTGCACCGTCAAAGATCGGAGTTTCAGTAAGAACTCCCATTTCATGAGCGGCCCATCCCAATTCTGTTTCAAGAAGCTGACCGATATTCATTCGCGAAGGTACCCCGAGAGGATTGAGAACGATATCAATCGGCGTTCCGTCAGGAAGATAAGGCATTTCATATTCCGGCATTACACGCGAAATTACACCCTTGTTTCCGTGGCGTCCCGCCATCTTATCACCGACAGAGATTTTTCTTTTCTTGGCAATATAAACCTTAACAAGTTCTTCAACGCCTGCAGCAAGTTCATCGCCGTTTTCGCGCGAAAATCTCTTAATATCGATTATCACACCTTCCATTCCGTTAGGAACGCGAAGCGATGTATCTCTGACTTCTCTTGCTTTTTCACCGAAAATCGAATGAAGAAGCTTATATTCAGGAGTAATATCCTGTTCTCCCTTAGGAGTAACTTTACCGACAAGAATATCATTCGGTTTAACAAAAGCTCCGACTCTGACAATACCGTCATCATCAAGATCTTTGAACGCTTTTTCGCCGAGATTAGGTATGTCACGTGTGATAACTTCTCTTCCGAGTTTTGTTTCACGGGCTTCTATTTCAAACTGTTCAACATGAAGCGATGTAAATACGTCTTCTTTTACAAGTTTTTCTGAAAGAAGAATCGCATCCTCGAAGTTATATCCCATCCAAGGCATAAACGCTACAAGAATGTTTCTTCCAAGTGCAAGACGTCCATTGTCAGTTGAAGGTCCGTCAGCAAGAACGTCGCCTTTTTTAACCTTTGCTCCTGTTTTTACAACAGGTTTCTGGTTAAAACATGTTCCCTGATTTGTTCTCTGGAATTTAATCAGTTTGTATTCATCAACTTCGCCGCCGGTTTTTCTTTTAACAAGAATTCTTGTGGCATCAGAAGCTATAACTTCACCGTCGTGTTTAGCTATAACCATTACACCGCTGTCTTTAGCTGCTCTAACTTCAATACCGGTTCCTACAAGCGGAGCCTGTTCTTCAAGAAGAGGAACAGCCTGACGCTGCATGTTCGAACCCATCAATGCACGGTTCGCGTCATCATGCTCAAGGAACGGGATTAGACATGTCGAAACTGAGAAAATCTGGCTTGGAGAAACGTCCATATACTGAATTTCATCAGGTTTTCTATAAGGGAAATCTCCGCGATGACGGCAAGGATTCATTACAGTCGTAAATTTTCCGTTTTCGTCGATAGGAGCATTCGCCTGAGCGATATAAGAACGGTCTTCTTCAGTCGCAGTAAGATATTCAACCTTATCAGTAACAATACCGTTTTCAACTTTTTTGTACGGAGTTTCAAGGAACCCGTATTTGTTTACGCGTGCGTAGGTCGACATTGAAACGATAAGACCGATGTTCGGACCTTCCGGAGTTTCAATAGGACACATACGGCCGTAATGAGAATAGTGTACGTCACGTACTTCAAACCCGGCTCTGTCTCTAGAAAGACCGCCCGGACCGAGAGCTGAAAGACGTCTTTTATGAGTAAGTTCAGCCAGAGGATTAGTCTGATCCATGAACTGCGAAAGCTGGCTCGAACCGAAAAATTCATTGAGAACAGCGCTCACCGGTTTGATGCTTATCAAAGCCTGAGGAGTCGCAACATCGAGATCCTGAATAGTCATTCTCTCGCGGATAACACGCTCCATTCTCTGAAAACCAAGCTTGAGCTGATTAACAAGAAGCTCTCCAACCGAACGTACTCTTCTGTTTCCGAGATGATCGATATCATCTACAACAAAATCCTTTGCTTCCGAAATCAGAAAAAGAATGTATTTAACTGTTTCGATGATGTCGCGCGGAATGAGTGTATCGTTCTCGATATCTGCAGGATAATTGAATTTTTTATTGATCTTATATCTTCCGACAAGCCCGAGAGAGTAGCTCTTGAGGTCAAAAAACATTCTGTTAAGTTCATTGAGAGCATCTTTTACGATCAATGGATCGCCGGGACGCATGATATCATAGATAGAAAGAAGAGCTAGCTCACTCGGAGTAAATTCCTGATTGAGTCCCTTCTGCAATTTCTCGCACATCTCTCTGTCTTTATCAAGAGATTTGATAAGATAATCATCTTCCTTGTTATTCGGGAACTTGATTATATCTATCGTTTTGATGCCTTCTTCTTTCATACGGTCGATGGCATCAAGAGTAATTCTTCCGCCGGCATCAATTATGCTGTCGCCGTCGTCGCTTTTGCTGAAAATCGATACAGCAACACGCTGACCGATTATTCTTGAAATATTGTCATCATTTGTAATATCAACTTTTTCAGGTTCGCCGTAAAAAAGTCTGATAATCTCTTCATCACTCTCTGCACCGATTGATTTATCAACCAGATTAAGAGATTTAATAAGAAGAGTTACGGGAAACTTTTTCTTTCTATCTATACGCGCGATAATCATTCCCTTAGAATCCATTTCTATTTCTAGCCATGAACCTTTATCCGGAATAACACGTGCGCTGTATATACGTTCAATATCGTCAAACGCGAAAAATATACCAGGAGAACGGTGAAGCTGATTTACAACAACACGCTCTGCTCCGTTTATAATAAATGTGCCTCTATCGGTCATCACGGGAATATCGCCCATGTAAACCTGCTGCTGACGCACTTCCATATTGTCTTTTTTAATGAGATTTATTGTCGCCTTAAGCGGAGAAGCAAAAGTCACATCGCGTTCTTTACATTCCGCTTCACTGTACTTCGGCTCGCCGATTTCATAGTTCACGAATTCAAGCGTAAGGTCCTCATTCGGGCTGTTGATAGGAAAAGTCTCAACAAAAACAGCCTGCAGACCGTGCTTTTTTCTTTTAGACGGGGATATATCTCTCTGAAGGAACCAATCATAGGATTCCGTCTGAACCTCTATCATGTCCGGGATTTCAATACCTTGACGTATCTTCCCGAAATTAACTACAGGTTTTTCTTTACGCATCTTTAACCCCAGTGTGTTTCTTTCGAATTATTGCGCGTTGGACGCGCTAAAACAGCATCAAAAAACAAAATCAATAGACCGGTAAACCCAGTCTATTGATTAAATCATTGCGCCGGGATTAGAATCCCGGCTGAAGGCAAGAAATTACTTAACTTCAACAGCCGCACCGACTGCTTCAAGTTTAGCTTTGATATCAGCAGCTTCCTGCTTAGAAACTTTTTCTTTAACAGCTTTGCCGTTAGCTTCAACAAGTTCTTTCGCTTCTTTAAGACCAAGACTTGTGATTTCTCTAACAACTTTAATAACGTCGATTTTCTTTTCGCCGTGGCTCTTAAGAATAACGTCGAATTCAGTTTTTTCTTCAGCAGCATCTCCGCCGGCAGCAGGACCCGCTGCAACAGCTACAGCAGCCGGAGCCGCAGCAGATATTCCAAATTTGTCTTCCATTGCTTTTACAAGCTCAGAAGCTTCGAGAAGAGTAAGGCTACCAATAGCCTCGAGTAGTTCATCAATTGACAATTTAGCCATTTTTTTAACTCCTTATACTTAGTGAATTACTTCAAGTTAAGCGGCTTTTCCGCAAAACCTATAAGGGTAAAATAAGTTACCTTTATATAAAGGATCTGATTTTACGCCTATTTTAGAATGCTTTACTGAGCGTTTTTCTCCGCAACAGCATTGATTCCTCTCGCAACGGATGCCATAATCTGATTCATGCCGATAGCAATCTTCGATGTAGGAGCGTTGACAAGATAAAGAACCTTTGAAAGCAGAACTTCTTTTGAAGGAAGATCGGCTATTTTTTTGATACCGTCGGCACCGTAAACGACACCTTCGATAACACCGGCTACAAGCTCAAACTTTTCCTGTTCTTTCTGAAAGTCTTTGAAAAGTTTTGCTACTTCACCGACCTGGTCGCCTGCAAAAGCAACCGCAACAGGACCTTTAAGATAATCATCTAATGAAGAATCATATCCGCAGTCTTTGAGCGCTTTTCTGAAGTAGTTGTTTTTAACAACCTGAAACTTCGCGCCTGTTTTTTTTACATCGTTTCTAAGCTGGGTAAGAGCCGAAACTTTGATTCCGGAATAGTTAGTAAGGATTACGTTCTTGTTTCCGTTCAGCTTTTCTGTAAGCTGTGCAACTTCATCAATTTTGTACTGCTTTACCATTATCTGTCTATCCCCTTAAAGTTGATTTTGATGCCGGGACCCATCGTAGTACAAACAACAAGCGACTTAACGTAATTGCCCTTTGCTTCCGAAGGTTTGTCTTTCATCACCTGAACAAATAGAGCCTTGATGTTAGAAATAATCGCATCATCAGCAAAAGAAGCTTTTCCGATTCCAAGGTGAATAACTCCGGTTTTATCCGAACGATACTCAACTTTTCCGCTTTTAAGCTCTTTTATGATGTCTTTAACATCATTCGTAACTGTTCCGGCTTTTGGTTTAGGCATTAAACCTTTTTTACCGAGAATGGGACCAAGCTTACCCACTTTGGTCATCATGTCCGGTGTGGCAACTACAGCATCATAGTCAGTCCACTTTTCATTCTGAATTTTGTCGATCAGCTCATCACCGCCTACAAAATCAGCTCCTGCATCCTTCGCTTCAGCCTGCTTGTCTCCTTTACAAAGAACAAGAACCTTAACCTGTTTTCCGTTTCCGGCAGGAAGTGTTACAAAACCGCGGACATTCTGATAACTTTTGCAAATTACCTTAATGCTGAGTTCCACTGTTTCGTCAAACTTGGCAAATTTTACCTGTCTCATGAGTGCTACGGCTTCTTCAGGAGAAAGAAGCTTTGTTTTGTCGACTTTTTGTCTCGCACTAATGAGTTTTTTACCGTGTTTCATCTATATCTCCTGATTGAATAGATCGCTTATCTAACAACATCAACGCCCATTGAACGGGCAGTACCGGCGATAATTTTAACTGCCGCATCAAGAGTATCAGCATTGAGATCCGGCATTTTCATGTTTGCAATTTCTTCAAGCTGAGCGCGGGTAATTTTACCTGCTTTAGTCTTGTTAGGTTCGCCTGAACCGCTTTCGATACCGATTGCTTTTTTAATAAGAACCGCAGCAGGAGGAGTCTTGATGATGAAATCATAAGATTTGTCCTCATAAACCGATATTACAACCGGAAGAACAAGACCCGGCTTATCCTTGGTTCTTTCATTGAACGCTTTACAGAACTCCATAATATTGAGTCCGTGCTGACCAAGAGCAGGACCTACCGGAGGAGCCGGATTTGCCTGAGCTCCTTTAATCTGAAGCTTAATTTGCGTAGCAAGTTTTTTCTTTTTTTTAGGTGCCATAACTGTTTCCTTATTCTATAATAACTGATTTTCGAATTAAATCTTTCCAACCTGAAGATAATCAAGCTCAACAGGAGTACCGCGGCCGAATATCTCGACTTTTACTCTTACCCTGCCTTTCTCGGGAAAAACTTCCTCGATAACACCGCTGAAATTGCTGAAAGGCCCGTCGATAACCTTGACATGCTCTCCGATAAGAAAATTGATCTGCGCAGGAGTCTTCTCTTT
>DAOMHE010000009.1:0-25346 GCA_035430785.1 Spirochaetota bacterium
GATATTTAATACAACTATGCTATTCACCTGATACTTTAAACATTTCCGGAGAGATATAAACTGATGAGCCGAAAGATTAAATTGTCAATAAAAGGAATGTCTAAAATAAAAATTCAGCTAAGTGTGTTGGACTGGCTTATTGAGATTCTTTCATGGATTTTTATGTCAGTGATTTGGATTGTGACAATATTCTGCTATTCTAAACTTCCGGATATTATTGCGGTTCATTACGATTCATCCGGGAAAGCCGACGGTTTCGGCGGTAAAGAAAACATATTTACTTTGCCGATACTGGCGGCAATTCTTTTCGCAGGATTAACAATTTTAAATAAATATCCGCGTATATTTAATTATCCCGTTAAGATTACTTCGGAAAACGCATTGCAGCGATTTAAGGATGCAACACGTCTGATCAGGTATTTGAAATTTATTGCTGCTGCGGTATTTGCGTATTTCATTTTAAAAACAACTCGATATACGTTCAATATACCGGGCATAACTCACGAACTTGGAATTTGGTTTTATATGGCGGCAGGAATGCTTATTTTTCCCTTGATTTATTATTCAATCAGAACATTTAGTTCAAAGTAATAAAATATTATGTATACTCTGGCGTAGTTAGCTGTTTAACAAGCAGTAAGAATGTTGACGGAATCTGAACCGGTTGGTAATTGATTAATTAGGAGATATTATGAAAACACTTTTGGTTTCTATGGTTATCGGTATTGCAGCAGGAGTCATCGATATTTTACCTATGTTAATTCAGAAAATGCATAAGCGCTCCATTGCATCGGCATTTTTTCAATATTTCTTTGTGTCAATTGTTATTGTTAACATAAATCTTCCCGGAATTGTCTGGTGGCTGCAGGGTGCTGTTGTTTCTCTTGCTCTGGCAATACCTGTAATAATTATTGTTTCGGAAAAAGATAAGAAAGCAGTTCCGGTTATAATATCAATGTCAATAATACTCGGAACACTGATCGGAATCGCTGGTCATTGTTGGAAGTAAAAAAGGCTGAAACGAAAATGAAAGAAATAAGAACCGCGAAATTAGATGATTTGGAAAGACTTGCGTATCTGCTTGATTTGTTGTTTTCACGGGATATAGAGTTTGAACCCGATTATGAGAAACAGAAGAAAGGATTAAAAGAGATAATTGAAAATCCTGAGATTGGAGAAATCCTCGTATTAACAATTGATAAAAAGATTATTGCTATGGTCAGTCTGCTCTACAGTATAAGTACGGCTCTAGGGGGAAAAGTTGCAGTCTTGGAAGATATGATCGTCGATAAAGATTTTCGGTCAAATAATTATGGTACAGAATTATTGAATGAAGCGATTAAATATGCCCGTAATAAAAATATTCTGCGAATAACATTGCTGACGGATTATGATAATGACAAAGCGATCAGTTTCTATGAGAAATCCGGATTTGGAAAATCAAAGATGATTCCGATGAGACTGTTGCTGAACCGTAATGTGTAAGGAAATGAAATGGCGGTAATCTCAAAAATAGTTGAAGGCGACCTGATTGATTTGTCTGAATTACTTGAAGAATTGTCCGGAAATAAAACAGATATAGCCAAAATGACGCAGAATTTTCGTATGATGACTGAAAATAAAGATTATATTTTATTAGCAGCAAAAGAAGATAATGTTTTAGCCGGATCATTGATGGGGATAATCTGTCATGACATGGCCGGTGATTGCAGACCTTTTTTAGTTATTGAAAATGTAATAGTACTAAAAAAATACCGCGGTAAAGGTATCGGCAAATTATTGATGTCAGAGATTGAAGAAATCGGTAAAAAAAGAAATTGCTATTACTCAATGCTTGTATCCGGTAAAGACAGAATTGATGCGCATAATTTTTACGGATCAATCGGTTATGAAAAAGATTTTGTAAAAGGTTTTAAGAAATATTTATAAGACGTTTGAAAACCAATATATGAATAATATAATCATAAGAAATATTGAAGAAAATGATATCGATTCGATAGCTGGATTGTATAGATTGTTCTGGGATGATGAGCAGAATGCTGATAAAATGAAAATGAAATTCCGTCAGCTTCGGGATAACAGCAGTTATATATTTCTTTGTGCTGTTGCGGACGGTCAAGTTGCTGGAACAATTATGGGAATAATCTGCGATGAATTATACGGAGACTGCCGTCCTTTTCTGTTAATGGAAGATCTTGTTGTGCGTAATGATTTCCGCAGAATGAAAATCGGAACAAAGCTTTTAAATGCAATGGAAAATATTGGAAGGGAGAAAGGATGTTATCAGATTATTTTTATGACTGAAAGGAATAGAGTTTCATCTGTCTCATTTTATGAAAGTATTGGCTATGATTCTGAAGCCAATATAGGTTTTAAAAAGAAATTATGATTATAATGATTTATCCGACAGGCAGATATGCAGTTCAATTATTTCGGAGAAGAATATGGTAATTGAATTTTTGTGCAAAAAACATTTCGAAGATTGGATGTACGACAATGTAAAATCACATGAAGGAATATGGATTAGATTTTATAAAAATAAAAAATCTTTAACTGCTGATGAGGCTTTGGATGTTGCTCTCTGCTTTGGATGGATTGACGGGCAGATGAAAACGGAAGATGAAAAAAGCTATATTAAATATTTTGCGCCGAGAACAAAAAACAGTAAATGGTCTGAAAAGAACAAGAAGATAATTGAACGTCTGCGCAAAGAAAATCAAATGACCGACCACGGCGAAGAAGCCGTAAGAAGAGCTGTTGAAAACGGTCAGTGGAACAAAGAAAAAACAGAACCTGATTTCAATAAGCTTATAAGTGAATTTGAAAAAGTAATTGGTACTGATGAAGCCGTTGCTTCTAAATTTAAAGAAGTTTCTCCTTCTCTTAAAAAGCGTTATTGCTCTTTTTACTTTGAAGCTAAAACTGATGAAACCAGGGAAAAAAGACTGGGTAAAATAATAGATGCATTAAATGAAAGAAATAAAGGAATGCTTTATTAAACGGGCAGATAAACTGAAATTGATGTGCCTTTACCGGCTTCAGTTTTAATATCAATCCATCCGTTATATTTATCTGCAGTATTTTTTATGATTGAAAGTCCGAGACCGCCGCATTCTTCGGAATGCTTTGTCGTAAAGAATGGTTCAAATATGCGCTCTTTGATTGTCGGATCAATTCCTTTTCCGGTATCAGAAACGGTGATCATAAGAATGTTTGAATCTGACATATGTTCATCTGTCAGGTCATCTTTGTCTGCATATCCGGCTTCGATGGTCAAGACCCCGCCGTCCGGCATCGCGTCACGTCCGTTGAGTGATAAATTAAGAATCATTTGTTCTATCATTGTTTTGTCGGCGAATATGGTAATGTCTTCGCAGGGACTGATAATATTGATTCTTATCTTTCTTCCGCATATTTTCTGTATCATTATCTGCAGGTTTTGCAGCAGCTTGTTAATGCTGAAACTCTGCTCTGTGCTGTAATTGTTTCTACCCATTGAAAGAAGGCGTCTGGTCAATTCTGATCCCCGCTCGACATAATCATTCATTATCGAAAGTTCATTACGCAGTTTGTCTGCAGGCAGTTCATTATCAAGCAGATAAGAAAGGTTCAGGGAAATTGCCGCCAATACATTGTTGAAATCGTGTGCGGCGCCGCTTGCGATTAGTCCTGACAGTTCAAGTTTCTGAAGCTGGTTAAAACGTTTTTCAAACATTCGTTTCTCACTTACGTCATTAAAGCAAAAGAGGATCAGCTGTTCGCCTAAAATTGTTATTTTTGACAGCGAAACTGATAATGTTTTAGCTGTTTTGAAATTACCGTCACTTAGTTCAATATTGATGTCAGTGTCTAATATTGCCTTGCCGGTATTTTTTATTTCCTGAAGAATTGACAGAAGTTCGCATTCTGAACAGTTATTTTTGCCGTGATTCTGTGAAGTTGAGGAACATTTCATAAAATTTCCGACATGAACATTGAGTTTGCTGTTTGATTTTGAAGGCGAAAAATCAATTGCCGCACGGTTTGCCCTTCTTACGTTAAAATCATTATCGAGAAGAATCATTGCGACAGGTGCGTCCTCGTAGAGTGAGAGTAATTCTTTTTCTGCATTTCTTATACGTGTGATGTCTATGACGCTGAAAATCGTCATATCTTTACCGAGAGAAGGGGTGTCTAAGAGTCTTACCATGACATCTTTTATTGATCCGCTTTTCGTGATGTATCTGGTTTCGTCTTCAATGAATCCTCCTGATGAAATTTGAGAAAGAATTTTATCTCTAAAAACATTAAAATCATTTTCTGATAAATGAATATCGCGGAAACTTTTTCCAAGAAGTTCTTCCGGCGGATACTCAGTCAGTTCATAAAGAGAATCATTCCCTTCAACGAGAATCCCTTTATTCATCACGCCGAGTCCGATCGGACTCAGACGGTATAGATCGCGGATGAGTGAATTCGTTTTCAAAAGCTGACGTTCTGTTTCTTTAATGCCGGTTATGTCGATTACACAAAAAACAATTGCATCATCGCCAAGCGACGGTGCTGCAGTACGTCTTATGATGACATCGATTATTGATCCGTCTTTTTTTTATAGCGCGATTCTATTTCCGAAAGATTTCCTTCCGTAAACAGCTGCTGTCTTGTTTCGGACATCTTAAGATATTCTGCTCGGTTTGAGTGTACGTTTTCGAGAGTTTTCCCTAAAAGTTCGGAAGGCTGATATCCTGTCATCTCGAAAAAACGTTCATTAGCTTCAGTCAATCTGGCATTTTTAATTACTCCGAGAGCATAGGGCGCAAGACGGTATAATTCGCTTATATGTCTGTTTATGTCCAGGATGTCATTTTCCGCTTTTTTTCTTGTTGTAATATCCAGTACGAAAATTACAAATACGTCCTCGCTGAAAAGTTCAACCCGAGTCGATCTAACTTCGACTGTAATCTCTTTGCCCGAAAGAGTCTGCCAAACCTGTTCTGATGCGGGAATCGTTTTATTATTCATCAGATCAAACAGACGGTTGGTGCTGATTTCGTGATAATCGCTTCTTATAAAATCTTTTATTAAATGAGAATACAAATCTTCCGCTTTTTCCGCTTCGAGCATTACGGCAGCAGCGGAGTTGGCATACATCATTCCTGAAAATTTAAAAACAAAAATCGGAACGGGAGCAGCTTCCAATGTCTGATAAAAGCGTTCACTAACCTCACGCATCATGCAGCCAGCTGAAACCTGCTTCAGCATGCTTTTTGATACTCCGAGATATAGCCATTTGCCTTTGCTGTCTTTGACCATTGCAGAAACATTTGCGAAAGTAATTATGTTACCGTCACTTTCGGAGGCAACTGTCTCGTAATAACGTATAAAAGGCGAATCGTCGCCGGCGGATATTCTGCGCAAATCATCCTGAATAAACGATTTGATTAGGCTCCATGAAGGTAATTTCAGCGGATACTCCATTGAACTGGAAAGCAATGCATCGAAGGGAATGCCGATAATTTTTTCTGCCACTTTGTTGATGTAGCTGTAATTGAATGTTTCCGGATCTCTGGTCCATACGGCATAAGGAATATGTTCACTCAGAAAATGAAAATTGTTTTCGCTTTGATTCCATGCCGAAATCAGAAATTCGAGCTGAAGCTTTAATTCAGCCTGTCCGAACATGTTGTAGATAAGCATTTCGAGCCGGTTGATTAAGTTTTCTCCGGGATGCAATATCGCAAGAGGACTTGCGGCAAGCGGTCTTAATGATTCGGCAATGCGTCCGGTGTCAATTACAGCGTATGGAAAAAAATGTCCCTTTGATACAAGAGTTGTGATTAGTTGATGTATCCAGATGCCGGAAAAGATATCGTCGACAATAAGAAGGTCGATTTTTTTAACGGATAAAATCGTATAGAGCTGAGATAAATCATCAGGAAACATTACCTGAGTTTGAAGCGGTATATTCTCTCCGGAAAGGAATGACTTTACTAAGTCTTCATATCCGCAATAAACAACGAGATATGGTTCTTTTCGCATCATATATAAGGTCAATGTATTTTGTTTCAACCGCATCCGCAAGTCAAATTTCAAATTCATAATGTTTTGCAGTGAGAAGAAATGAATTTTTAAATCGATTCAACGGAATTATAATATTATCAGGAGAAGCCCGTAATTATATTGACATTATCCGAATTATGAGATTTTATTTTTCAATAATCTCTATTATCCGGAATCCAAATGAGTCAACAGATAGTTATTGTCGATGATGACGAGTACATGATAAGCGCTATTACGGGAATATTGGTTCGTGAAGGTTTCGGTAATGTTGCGGGTTTTGTTGATCCGTCTCTGGCTGAAGAGCAGATTAATTCGGGTCTGGTATCATGCATGATTCTTGATCTCGGGCTTCCGCATGTTAACGGTGAAGATATTTTATCACGTATTGTTGCATCTCATCCGGAAATTCCCATCCTGATTCTGACAAGCGATGATGATCCTGAAACAATTGTAAGATGTATGAAAGCGGGAGCATCGGATTATCTGATTAAACCGATTCGTCCCGAACGGCTTATTTCATCGCTGAATAATCTTATGACTATAACGCGTCTTACGAGAGAAAATGAGTTTCTCCGTTCTCAGATTTCTGAAACACCTTCAGTTTTCACCGGTTATGAAATGTTTATAACTAGAGATGAAAGAATGCATGGTATTTTCGGCTATATCTCAAACGCCGCGGCTTCTCCTTATCCTTTTCTTGTGACCGGTGAAACCGGTACGGGAAAAGAGCTGATATCAAGAATAATTCATGAAAGGAGCGGCCGTTCAGGTAAATTCATTTCTGTAAATGTTTCCGGACTTGATGATAATGTTCTTGCGGATACGCTTTTCGGGCATGCCAAGGGGGCATATACCGGAGCCGCCGGTTCAAGAAACGGACTCATACGTGAAGCTGAGGGCGGAACACTTTTTCTTGATGAGATAGGAGACATTTCGCCCCAGTCACAGGTGAAACTTCTTAGACTTCTTCAAAGCGGAGAATATTATCCGCTCGGTTCTGATAAATGTCATAAGTCAACTGCAAGAATAATTGCGGCGACAAATCGGAATCTTCCAAAGCTGATTGAAGCAGGTGAATTCCGGAATGATTTGTTTTTCAGGCTCAAGACGCACTGGGCGGATATTCCGCCGCTTAGAAAAAGAAAAGGAGATATTAAAATTCTTGTTGAATCGTTTATAAAAAAAGCTTCTGACGTTCTCGGCAAAAAAGTTCCTTCATATCCTTCCGAACTCATCAGTCTCCTTTCCCTGTATGACTTTCCGGGCAATGTCAGAGAGCTCGAAGGTATGATTAATGATGCGGTAGCCCGCTGTACTCATGGAATTCTGCCGCTTGAATCATTCAGAAATCACATCAAAAGCGTTTCCGGAGATAATGTTGAGATCGAACGGAGAAAGGATTGCATTAATATAATAGACGAACATCTGCCGACTCTTGAAGAAATAGAAAGAGAACTGATCAAAAAGGCAATGGTTCTTTCGAATAACAATCAGAGTTCAGCGGCAACAATGCTTGGAATCAGCCGGCAGACACTGAATATTAAACTTAAAGCGATGCAGAGTTAAATCGGTTAATCTACTGCATGCTGTTTTCATTAATTAATCTGATCGTTTTGTCGATTCCGGCTGCGCCGCATATTTTTGAAACACAGCCGGCATAACAGAAAGAACCCATTCTCTCAGCGATTACGCTTTCAGGACATGACGAAAAGAAAACAATGGGTATATTGCGGATTTTCAATATCCGTTTTGCCGCTTCAATCCCGTCAATTCCTTTCCCAAGATTGACATCCATCAAAATATATTGAATTGACCGGCACTCGTTTGCATGCCTGACGGACTGTTCGCCTGTAGGGCATAGTGTTACAGAATATCCCAATTCTTCGAGATCCATTTTCTCGGCTATGGCAATAATAATTTCATCCTCGACAAGCAGTATGTGATTTGAATCCTTCATTGCATGTCCCCGTAATAGTCTGACATTTGTTTCATTGAGATGGTAATTTTTCCTGAACAGATGACAGCAGTTCTTTGCTGATTTCTATATTCTCATCGAACAGAACCTTGTCTGAGTTCAGTATCAATACGAAATTGTTTTCTTTTTTCCCGATTGAATGAACCATGTCAATGTTGATGTGTAATCCGACTTTTGGGGGAGGTTCGATTTCTGATTCATTGAATGTTATAACTCCGCGAACCGCATCAACCAGTGCGCCTGCAATAATATTTTCGCCGTCAACACATGACTCGACAATAACAATGGCGGTATCCGCTGAATATTCATGGTCAGTAAGGCCGAATTTTTTGCGGAGATTGATGACCGGTACAACACTTCCCCGCAGATTCAGCACTCCTGTCATATAGTTGGGCATGCCGGGAAGGGGAGTGATTTCGGTCACTGATAATACTTCGCGGGTTCGGAGAACATCAAATGCGAATATGGTCTTTTCGAGAACAAATGTCAGGTACTGCATTCCTGCTGCGTTTTCCATTGTTCATCTCCTAATATCTTTCAAATTCACCGTCTTCAGAATCTGCTTTGCCCATTTCAATGTGAATACCTTTTCTTGAGTCTTTTGCGGAATGCATTTGTGACGTATGAATTAAATTCATAGAATGGTTTGCCATATGAGCTGCATCGACATGACGAACCATCGAATTATTTCCATTATGAAAATTCAAAGATGATCCGCTGTTTTCTCCGGTTTTGAGATAAATGATTGCATTTTTCATCTGCTCGGTCTGGGTTGAAAGTTCTTCCGCTGTTGCAGTGAGTTCTTCTGCAGCAGATGCATTCTGCTGGACAACTGTATTCAGCTGCTGAATCGCGCCGTTGATCTGCTGAATTCCATTTGCCTGCTCGCCGCTTGCAGCATTTATTTCTGCGACAAGTTCTGCTGTTTTCTGAATATCCGGAACAAGTTTCGAAAGCATTTCTCCTGCCTGTTCTGCGATGGATACACTTGTATTTGATAATGCACTTATTTCGGTGGCGGCATTCTGCGAACGTTCGGCAAGCTTCTGAACTTCGCTTGCTACAACCGCAAAACCCTTGCCGTGTTCTCCTGCACGTGCCGCCTCAATCGAAGCATTCAGTGAAAGCAGATTTGTCTGGCGTGCGATTTCCTGAATAATCGAAATTTTATCTGCGATCTCTTTCATCGCTTTGACTGTCAACTTGACTGCTTCACCGCCTTCCCTCGCGTCATTTGCGCTCTTGATGGCAATCTTTTCAGTCTGGCTTGCGTTATCAGCGTTCTGTCTTATTGTCGCAGTCATTTCTTCTACTGAAGAAGATACTTCTTCCACGCTCGCGGCCTGTTCATTTGATCCCTGAGACAACTGTTCGGATGAACTTGATATCTGAACTGCGCCGGAAGAAACCTGATCAGAAGAATTATCTATGGTTCCGACCACTTTCATGATTGATGAAATTATTAATAGCGCGAAAAGAACTGATATTGAAACTGCCGCAATAGTCAATACGATCATGATAATTGCTGTTGTCTTCTGCTGTTTTATTCCATTTTCATTTTCTTTAAGCGCTAATTTGTTGTTGTATTCAATCAATTCTCCAAGAGCTTCCTCAGTTTCATTGATGACAGGTCTCAGTTTATCGGCCAGATATTTATTAGCCTCCGCATTCTTGTTCGAAAATACAAGTTCAAGAAATCCTTTTCCCCGTTCATTATATTTCGCATAAGCCTCCTCGAATTTTTTATAAATTTCTGCTTCTTTATCATCTGATATTGAGCTTTTGTACTTAGCCATGTTTTCGTTGATTAATTGCGTATATTTCTTTCGGTTGTCATCTATACCTTTCATAATCTGACTATCAGTTTCTATTACCAGGCGGTAATTTCCGCGGCTTCTCTTCAGCAAATTGGCATTTGCTTCCGAAAGCTGTGTAATCGGAACGAGATTTGTATCGTACATCGCCGACAACATCCCTGATATTTTAGAGGAGCTGAAATATCCGACTACGCCGGTTGTCAATGTGAAGACGGATGCGACTGTGAATGCAACGAGAAGTTTGGAGCGTATCCCGATTTTCATTTATTCTCCTTATCTCTTTGTGATAGTAAAGAGATTCTATTCAGCCCGGATACCTGTTGTATCGGGACTGATGTTCTGATAATACGCGAGACAATCTGCATCGATGCAGGTTTCTTCCGGCCTAACAGGATTAGCTATAATACGATATGCAGCCGGAGTGATTACACTTAATACATACATTCGGTCATAAGCTTCATTGTTCTTTTGGCAATGGCCTTAAATCTCGAAGCGGAGAGTCCTAAAAATTGACAGTGAATCATCAATCATTAATACTTTCTGATGCATATTGCCCCGCGCATGAATAATATAGCAATAACTGTGCCATATGCATGAATAGCTGTTTAATAGCAGATTTTAAAGATTGTCATCAATCCGGATCATTGTATTCTAAACAAAAAGAATTGATAGTTCAATTTAAAGAGACATAGGATGTAATTGAATTATTGAGATGACATAATCGGATAATGTAATCAATTAGAAACCCTTGTATGGAATTCTTACAATTAGTAACATGTGTAAAAAAACCGGACAGCTTTATTTCGATGAAGGTTTATGTGTGAGCTGCCAGGTAGTTAATAATGTAATCATACTTTAAAAGACTGGAAATGAAATATGAATATATTAATCAGTCAGGGAAGACTCGTGCTCAAAGAGATTATTTTATTGGAACTGACTCAATTATTGACTCAGAATAATAATCATTGCCGAATTTATCTATTGCTATATATGCCCACTTGGACTTATAACCTTTTTTATCATAACCTCCGTGCCAATTCGGATTACACTTGCGAGTCTCACCTGGTTTAATCCATTCCGGTGCGGGATTACCTTAGTACAACTTCTTTCTTATCAGATTTAATTATTTCTCCGATTACGCGGGCATTGTCGCCTGCAGCTTTTAGTGATGATATTATAGAATCAGCATCAGTTTTCGCCGCGATGATCATAAGTCCGATACCCATGTTGAATGTCGTGTACATTTCGCGTTCATCAACATTCCCGATTTTCTGAATCAGTTTGAATACGGCCGGAACTTCGTATGAATTCTTTTCAATTACGCAGGCAGTGTTCTGCTGAAAAATTCTCGGAACATTTTCATAGAACCCGCCGCCTGTGATATGAACCAGACCCTTGAGTGGTGTTCCTTTTTCTATAATTGAAAGAACCTGTTTGCAGTATATGCGCGTAGGGCGGAGAAGCTCTTCAAAAAGAGGTTTTCCGAATTCAGGTATGTTATCTGTTATTTTATTTTTTGCCACATCGAAGAATATTTTTCTGACGAAAGAAAATCCGTTTGAATGAAGTCCGTTTGAATCAACTCCGATTATTACATCGCCTTCGGTGATTTTTTTGCCGTCGATCATTTTGCTTCTGTCAACAACACCGACTGAGAATCCTCCGATGTCATAATCATCATCAGGCATAACACCCGGATGTTCTGCGGTTTCACCTCCGACAAGGGAGCATCCTGCCTGAAGGCAGCCTTCGGCAATTCCTTTTACTATATCAACCATGACATTTTCTCTGAGCTTTCCGCACGAAAGGTAATCGAGAAAGAAGAGAGGTTTTGCGCCTGATACCAGTATGTCATTGACGCACATTGCAACAGCATCAATTCCAATCGTGTCATGTTTATCTGCCATCTGGGCTACTTTAAGCTTGGTTCCGACTCCGTCGGTTCCGCTGACAAGAACGGGTTCTTTCATTTCCGGAAACGATGCGTTATAAAGCGCTCCGAATCCTCCGATGTCAGATATGACATTTTTATCAAAAGTCGCTTTGACAAGAGGTGAAATCTTTTTTACAAAATTGTTCCCTGCCTCAATGCTTACTCCCGAATCTTTGTATGTGATACCCATTCTTCCTCCAGCGGCTTTTATAAGACCGCGTAATCAAAATGAATTATGCCTTGATGTTGACAAGCATTTTTCTCTTTACAAAAAGAGCTCGTTTGCTGACGGTTTTTTGCGGGGTTCGTATGCCTTTAAATAATGTTGAAATAAAAAATCTGATAGATAAACTCAGAGCAAAATTCGATGAATATGCCTTCACGTATTCCCCGAAATATTTTGACCGGGGAGCCTTTGAATCAAGGCTGAAATTTGCCGAGACAAAGAAAATGAATCTTGAAGCTTTTATCCTCGCTGAGATCACGAACTTTGAAAAAATAAAATCGGACTATGAAAAGAAACAGGGACAGGGCGAAGTTTCACGTAAAATAGACAATCTGATTGAGGCGCAGATGAAAGCCGTTGCCAAATATCCTTCAGTCAGACTGCATCATCATTGCGGTGTCGAACTTCCGCATTTTGTCGGAGCTGTAAACGTTTTGCTTGAAGAATACCTGCCTGTGCTGTGGCTGGTTCTTTCTGATAATTCTTACCGTGATGCTTTAAATGATATCGAGCAAAAACTGTCGGAATTTGCTCTTGTTAAGGGAACAAAACCCCCGAAAAAATGCGAAGACCTGATCCACCTTTTTACTTATGCCGAACTGAAAGATGTTGAAATTGAAAAAATCAGAAATAATTTCATGAAAGAGTGCGCTTTTCTGCTTCATGATGCGCTTGATTTTTGCGTCAGGATTCTTGAAATCCGCAATTCGGAACTTGATCAGCCTGTGCGTTTTGATAAAATGCATCAGAGTTCAGAACGCAGAAAAAAAATAACTGAACATTTTTCGGGTCGAACTGGATACGGTTGTGCGCTTAAAATAAATGAATACATTGACTCTTTGATTTCGGATTTCCGTCTCGGTGCATTCAGGCGGCGTGCTTAATATTTTCTTTTGAGGCAAATGAGCGAAACGTCATCCTGAAGATTATTGTATTCAGTAAATTCATAAACCGTTCCAAGAATTGAGTGCACGATATCAATTGAATTTTCGTGAGCGCATTTAGCGAACGAATCTATCAGTCTTTTAGTTCCGAAAAATTCTTTTTTGCCGTTTTGCGCTTCGGTGAGTCCGTCTGTATAGATAAAGAAGCAATCACCTTCCTTGATGACGATTCTTTTTGTTTCATATTCTGATTTGTCAGAAAGGCCGAGAAGAGGACCGGTGTTGTCGATTCTGAAAACTTTATTTACCGAATTGTCGTAGAAAACGCACGGCGGGTGACCTGCAGAGGCATATGTTACCGTACCGTCTGAAATATTAAGCTGGCACAGAACAAGACTTGAGAAATAATAAATTTCCTTCATGCTCTGCATTATCGATTTGTTGATATAGTTTATCTGATGCTCGACATCAAATATTTCTTTTGCGATTGACCGGATTATTCCTCTGATGGAACTTCCGACATATGATGAAGCAACTCCGTGGCCCGCGACATCGCAAATTACTACCTGATATACTCCCTCGCGGATGTAAAATCCGTCAAAAAAATCTCCGGATATATCTTCCATCGGAATAAAGCTTGAAGCGATATCATATCTGTCAATTTCCTGAAACTGCGGAAGAAGCGCCACCTGGAGAGTTCTGACTTTTGCGAGTTCCTTTCGGTCTTTTTTTATTTCATCCTTGAGCTGGTCCTGAGCGTAGATGTCAGTTCCTTTGATATTTACAAAGTCAAGGTATAGCGAAAGCAGGTCTTCGGATTCTTTCGGCATTGGAGTCGAATTTTCGAGTATAATATAACCGGCATGCTGTTTGTTGTAAAAAAGGCTGACAACATTGCAGTAAATTAATTCTCCGGCCTGGTTTTTGATTTTTATTCTCTGTTTGATTTTTTTTGCGTCGGAAAAAATTGAGAGCTTGGACTTTATTTTTTCGTATTCTGCGAAGTTGAATCCTTCGCGGATTATTTTTTTATTGGAATAAACCGAATCATTATCCCCGAAAAAAATAACTTCTATATAAGAAGTATCTACAAAAGCCGTAATCTGAAAAAGAGAAGTGAGCATTCCATACTTGCTGGACAGATTGATGTTGGTATTGATGAGTGATGTCATCTTGAAAAGCTTATTGTTTATGTCTTTCTGGCGTTCGTACAGTCCGATTACTGTTTTTTTATATTCGAGATTTTTTGCCAGAAGTGAAATCTTAGAAGAAACTTCAAACGGAATAAACGGTTTTCTTATATAATCATTAGCACCGTTGCGGTATGCGGTTTCTATATGGCTTGAGTCGCTTGCTGCTGTAAGCATGATGATAAACACTTCATTAAATTCATTCCGGCTTCTGATATTCTGGCACAGACTGATTCCGTCTCCGTCCGGAAGTACAACATCTATCAGCATTATTTCCGGCTTAAATGTTAACAGCTTTTCTTCAAATTCGGCGATTGAAACAGCTGATTCGACGCAATAATCCTTTGAAAAAAGGTCAAGAAGCACCTTCACGACGAGCTTGTCATCATCAAGAACAAGAATATTCACTCTATTCGGGCATGTAAACATAATAGTACTATGTACCTAGTGGTGACTTTTTCAAGCATTAATTTAAGGAGGATAAACTAGTGAAGATTATTTTGCAAAAAAAGACGAAAGAGAAATTACTGTTGCGATTATAGTAAAACCGATTCCGAAAATCCATGTCAGCATTGCAAAACGCTTGTTGACGTCATCGAATCTTTTGTTTACATCATCGAATCTTTTGTTGACGTCATCAAATCTCTTGTTGACATCTTCAAAACGTTTATTGACATCGTCGAAACGTTTATCTATCTGTGAAAATCCGAATTGCATGGTTTCGTTTTGTTTGATTAAGAGTTCGCGCTGGTTGCGAAGTTCTTCTTCTACTCTTGTTATTCGTTCAAAAATCTGCAGATCATAAGGACGAAGATGGATTAAATTGTTTTTAGAACATAACTTTTCCGAATTTGCTTCAAGATATGAAGCTATCTGTTCAAGCTGTTCATCAGTCAATTTCATTGCAGAACTCATCCCCCGCCTCAACCTAACGATTTTTAACGTAATGTCAATGATATTACTGTAAATTAATACGTAATCCGGAAGATTATTATCAGCAGTTTGATAAATTTTTTAATTAAATACGCTTATTTAATTGTATCTAATCCACATCGGGATATTTTCTGCGGATCGCACTCACAGTTTCGTAAACCTGCGTGAAAGCTTCAACAAGCTCGGGGTCAAAATCCTTTCCCGAAGCATTACGGATATATTCGAGAACCTCTTCCTCGTTCCACCCTTCCTTATAAACTCTCTTTGAAATGAGAGCGTCGAATACATCTGCAATTGCGCAGATTCTTGCAGCAAAGGGAATATCATTTTCTTTAAGTCCTTTCGGATAACCCGTACCGTTCCATTTTTCGTGATGGTTAAGGGCTATGTCGTGACACATCGCGTCAAGATCGCTTATATCAGGATCAAAAAGGTCGGCGCCGTATTTTGAATGCCTTTTCATTATTTTATATTCTTCATCATCAAGCTTTGAAGGCTTTTTGAGAATTTTGTCCGATATAGCAACTTTGCCGACATCATGCAGCATCGCACTTATTTTTAGTATATCCTTAAAACGTCTTCTTTCGGATGAATCGATTCCATTTTTTCTGCTCCATGCATCATATATTTCAACACAATACGAGCCGACCCTGTTTACATGATTACCTGTTTCCTTGGGATCCCTGAGTTCGCTCATTTTAACCATTCGAAGAATATTCTGTCTTGTCATCAGAGCTCGTTCAACCGCAACTGACGCATTAGCTGCGATAAAGTTTGCAAATTTTTCATGATTTTCCGTGAAAGGTCTGATGTTGCCTTTAGAATCCAGAGAATTTATGAGCTGCATTACGCCGACGGTTTTATTCTGACTGGTTACCAGAGGAACAGCGAGAATTGAAATTGTTTTGTAGTTTGATTTTTCATCAAAAGACCGATTCAGTGTGAATGGTAAAGATGAGTCGGTATTATATGCATCCGGAATATTTACGTTTTTGCCTGTGACGGCAACATAGCCTGCGATTGAATTAGTATCGATCGGCACAGTCAGTTCAGAATAGATATACTTGTTTTTGTTGTGTTCACGTTTGGATATTGTGTCGTTCTGGACGTAACTGAATTTCAGCATATTTTTTTCGGCAATAAAAATTGAACCGGCATCTGCTCCGGTGCTTTTGCGTGCTTCGCGGAGAATATTGTCGAGAAGTGAATCAAGATCTTTGTTGTGATTCAGTTCCTCGGCAATTTTTAAAAGGTCACTGAGATCTACGCATAATTCATTTGTATTCATAAAAACCCCGATTAGCTCATCATAAATATGAATCAGGTTATATTATAGCATTTTTATAATAAAACAAGAAGTTTTATGATTCAGAAATGTAAAAAACGACTATATTATACTGAAATCTAATATTTCAGGTGTTTGTTTGCGGAAGTTATTAGAAAAATAAAAACTGGCTTAGTATTGGCGGAAAGATTCTGCAGTAAGCTGGTTTAATCTTTGTAGATTTTAGTTATTTACACTTGTTGCCGGTTGATGATACAGTTGAATTGACGTGAAATATTCGGAGTAATTATGAATGAAACAATTTTAAATCAATGCGAAGTCAGATTTGGTTTTAATAATATGGATTTTAATCGAGTCACTGAAATGCTGTCTGAGGCTTTTTGGAGCAGGGGTATTAGAACTGAAGAGGTGAAACAAGGAGCTATGAATTCCGCACTAATTCAAGGAGTTTTTTTGAATCAGAAACAAATAGCTTATTCCCGGGTTATTTCAGACAAGACCAGATTTGCTTATATTCTAGATGTTTATGTGGATGAACGATACAGAAAAAACGGAATTGGGCAATTGATGATAAACAATATTCTTAATCATGATGAACTCAAGCATGTATATCAGTGGTTATTGATAACAAAAGATGCGCATGGAGTTTATGGAAAATCCGGGTTTAAAAATATAGGAAGGCCTGAAGACTGGATGGAGATCAGAAATGAAAGACCGGAACGTTGATGAAGGATTTTCTTGCGTTTATCAAAAAGAAATGTTTCGTTGCCAGAGAATTAATTCCGGTTTGGTCTTAGCTGTAAGCAAAGGATATTTCTAGGGGTTATATTAGTTTTGTGATATGTTCACTTAAAAAGAGGGTGAAAATGAAAAGCTCTGTGGATGTATTCATTGAGTCAAAGGTTCTTGCCGAATATAGGCCGATTGTTCAAAATTTCAGGAATCTGATCAATAAATCTTATCCTGAATTAAAAGAAGAAATGCGCGGAGGAACGGATAAATATTACGGTGTGCCTGTTTACAGATTAAACAGAATTATAATTACTCTGAGTCCTACAAAAAAAGGAATCACTTTTTCGTTTGCAGACGGAAAGAGTTTTGAGGATAAATATTCTTTATTAGAAGGAGAAGGGAACAAATCACTTAATCTAAGAATAAGTAATATCGAAAACTACAGTGATGAAGTTATGAGATATTATATTGATCAGGCAATCAATCACGATAAATGATAAGTTGCTCTCAGGAATTTGATGTATAGTGTTTCTGAATTTCAAACCATAATAATGAGGCAAAATGTCCAAGTCAATTGAAGCTTCAATTGAATAACAGTTTAAAAAATCATCAGGCAGGTTGCTTCTCGTTCCCCATGAGTTTTATGATAACCCGAATGAAGATATAACATTGGAGCAGTTATGAAAAGTATTTTCCCAGTTCCATTATTTGAACATGTCAGCATAGTTGAAAACCGTGAATATGTTAAGTACTTCGACGAATCGGTCAATGTTTATAATGAACACTTTAATAAAACATTTCCTTTTAAACTTGAGTTTAATTATTTCACCTATACCGGCAAATTGGAGATATGCAACTGCGGCGGACATGTTGACAGCGTCCCTTCAAGTACAAAGCAGCTAGATTGGACAGAATCGGCTTTGTCAAATTTGTCTTTCGATCAAACATGGGCTACAAACTGGAATCTTCTTTCGATTGAATCATATTCAATGTTTATAGAAAAACTGATTGAAGGTGAAGCGGATATTAAGTCATTATATTATGAGTGTGATAAACATAATTTGAAAACGCTAGTGTCTCATTCTCTCAGGAAAGAGATGCCTATACGACGGGTTTTTTGTTATGATGTAGATAATAATTTAAGCAATATTGATGTTGATGATAAGATGAATGAACTCTTAAATTTAATAAATTTCACGAATACAGATGAACAGGTCTATGATTCATTGATTAAAATACTGAAAATAAATAATTGGTCACGAACAGATACTTTTCGTGTGGATTTCGTGAATTGACGGCACTTATTAAAATGCTGAAATGATTTAATACTATGGTTTTGGGTGGATGATTATATTTAGTATTGACTTTTGGTCAAAAACAGTATAGAAATAAAATGATACTTTTGTGTATGCGGCGCCATGTCATTGCGTACTCCTGATAAAGGCGAAATATGAAAAATATCTTCCGGGAGCTTTGAATGAAAACTGAAGATAAAGTATCGCTTCTGCTGGTAGAAGATGAAGTTATTATCGCCATGTCAGAAAAAATGGAACTGGAAAATTACGGATATACGGTTCATCATGTTACTTCCGGAGAAAAAGCAGTCCAGTCAGTTGTTGAAAATATTCATACAATAGATTTGATACTTATTGATATTGATCTCGGCTCCGGTATTGACGGAACGCAAGCTGCTGAGCAGATACTCAAAATTAAAGACATTCCGGTTGTTTTTCTATCGTCACATACTGAGCCCGAGATTGTTGAAAAAACCGAAAGACTCACTTCTTATGGTTATGTTGTTAAAAACAGCGGAATCGTTGTTCTTGACGCATCTATTAAAATGGCAATTAAGCTTTTTAAAGAAAAAAATGAACGGCGGAAAATTGAGTCGGAACTTATTAAATCCAAAGAAAGTGCTGAAGCGAGTGAACATAAATACCGTATCATGTCTGATAACATAATTGACAGTGTGTGGGTAATGAATGAGGACTTCCGGTTTACATATTTATCTCCTTCAACTGAAATATTCTATGGTTACTCAAATGAAGAATGGGAATCACTTGATTGGAAAGCTTTCGTTTATCCTGATGACGTACAAATTGTTTTTGATACGCTGGAGGATTTAAAGACAAAAAAAACTGATAAATCAAATCCGGTAACTGTCAGAGTATACCACAAAAACGGTTCTTTAATGTGGGTCGAGTTTCTGGCAAATTCTTTATTTGACGAAAACGGCAATTTTATAGGTTTAGCCGGAGTTACCAGAGATATAACTGAGAGAATAAAAGCCGAGCAAAATTACAAAACGCTGTTTAATGAAATGCTGGACGGTTTTGCACTGCACGAAATTATATGTGATTCAACAGGAATTCCAGTCAATTACCGTTTTTTAAATATCAATCCGGCTTTTGAAAGAATGACCGGTCTTAAAGCTAAGGATGTAGTCGGACGAACTGTCCTCGATATTATGCCGGATACAGAACAGTATTGGATCGACACATACGGCAAAGTTGCTGTCATGGGAGAACCTGTTTTTTTTGAAAATTACGCAGCCGCCATCGGGAAGTATTTTAAAGTTACTGCATTCCGGCCTGCCGCCGGTCAGTTTGTCTGTATTTTCAGTGATATCACAGATCGAAAACGGGCAGAGGAAGAAGCTGAAAAGCAGCTCGCTGAAAAGGAAATTCTCCTTCGAGAAGTTCATCATCGGGTGAAGAACAGCATTGCAAATATAGAAGCTTTCCTGTCTTTGCAGGCAGGTTCAAATCCCAATATCGAAGTAAAAAAAGCACTCCAGGAGGCTGTCGGCCGGGTTCAGAGCATACGTGTTCTTTATGAAAAATTATTGCTAACAGCTGACTACAGGGATACCTCAATTAACAATTATCTGGAAAGTCTTATATCTTCTCTTGTTGCGGTACATGATCTGAATAATAATATAACCGTTAAGACTGATATATCTGATTTTCTAATTAATTCCAAGAAAGCTCTGTCTGTCGGAATAATAATCAATGAGCTTCTTACCAATGTCTTTAAATACGCATTTACAGGAAGAGATAATGGAACAGTCTCTGTTTCAATAGATAAGACTGAAAACAGAGTAACGCTTGTAGTAAAAGATAATGGCGTGGGCATTTCTGAACGACGTCAGGAAAATAAATCTCCTGGTTTCGGTTTTACAATTGTTAAAATGATTGTTGAACAGCTCGGAGGTTCTTATGATATTGTGAGCGATAACGGAACTGAAAGTATTATACGGTTTGAAGTTTGAACCGGTTGTTCGATATTTTAATATGCTGAAATGCCCGAAGAAAGAAATAATATGGTTTGATAAATCGGCTCATAGAATGGATATTGAAGAACCTGATAAATTTCAGCAGGAGATTCTGAAAATAGCAAAATGATTCTATGAATAAATAAGGAGTGCCGGATTATGAATGTTTTTTACAAAACAATATGTTTCGCAACTGCCTTTATACTTTGCACGTGTTCATCAGTTAATAAAGATGTTGATGTTGTAAGTAATTTTTCAAAAGAAAAATATCTCGGCAAGTGGTACGAGATAGCCCGCATGGATTTTAAGTATGAGAAAGATTTGAATAATACTACTGCCGAATATTCTGCAGTAGACGGCAATAAAATCAAAGTTGTTAATAAGGGCTATAATTACAAGACGGGTGAATGGAAAGAAGCAGTCGGAAAAGCAAAGTTTAAAACAACAGAAGACAGGGGTGAGCTTCTAGTATCATTTTTTGGACCTTTTTACGGTGCATATAATATTGTCGCGTTAGATCCTGATTATCAATATTCTCTTGTTATGGGCGGAAGCGAAACGACTTTGTGGATTCTTTCAAGAACAAAAACTATTCCTGATAATATAAAAGAAAAATATCTGGCTAAGGCAAGGGAACTCGGTTTTGATGTTAGTAAATTCATTTGGGTTGAGCATAATAAATAGAAATCTGAATCGATAATGATTCGGATTATATTCCTGTAAATTAAAAAAGTTTTTCCCAACGGCACCGGGTTTCATTGACAGCGTAAACTATATTTATTCGGAATCAGCTTTTATCCGATTCTTCTTTTTAAATATTTTAAGGAGTTTCACTTCCGAGTTTGATGTATCAAATTCAAAAATAAATCTGAAGAAATACTGATCTATCATTACTTCGTAAATTTTATCTTTTTTAATTCGGGTGAAAATTCTTTCTCCGCCTATTTGCTGCTGAAGATAAAACTGGCTGAGCTCGCGGGCTCCCCGCATGCTTGCAAGATAATAATTCATGAAATAGTGCATTTCGTAAAAAGGATTAATAAGAAGGAAAGTAAAAGCAGGTTTGTTTTTATATTTGAGGTAATCCTGATGTATGCTGAAATCTTCAAATTCGGTTTCTTCGTATAAGTCATTTACAGGAAAAGAATTTATATAGTTGTTCAGCAGAAAACACCTGTATTCGTAAATATTATTGCTGTTTTGCCTGACGAATTCCGCGCATTTTTTATTTAAACTGTTGTTTTCATCTTCCAGATAAGTCAGGCTTGAAATGCCTGTATATTCCAGATTTTCAATTTCAGGATAAAGTCCGTATTTAAAATCAGCCAGCTTCTTTTCAAAATCCGCTGCATCAGAATGGTTCCATGATGCAAAAACATTTGCCGGACTTGCCGCAATCATAATTAAAATTGCAAATATAAAGAATATTTTAATTTTGACGAATGAAGCACTTTTGATTAATCCCATATTTTAATCACCCGATATGACAATCTAATAATTCAATGAAACAAACGCGAATATTAAGAACAGGCATCTGTTGAAAAAGGCAAGTGCAAATCTAAGGTCTCATTTATATGTTCATGATCGTCAGCCGTTATTATTGCGTAATTAATTATCTACATTTGCCGGTGATGTGAAATTATATTCCCGATTATTTTCGAATTAAGATCGGCGCTTCATTTGTAGAGTTCATTCCTTTGCTGTTGTCAATATCGAGAAAGAGCTGCGGGAGAATATCGTAATCCCTGCAAACGGGACAGCTCTGGACAGCAAATGTTATGTAGAACATTTGCCTGTAAGTGCTTTTCTGCGCAAGTGACATCAGATATTCAAGCGTCTGCTCCAGAGTTTTGCCTTTGACTGATTCACGTATAATTTCAAGTTCATTGCGTAATTGCGCCGTATTTGCTGTTATCAAAGAACTTTTTTCTGATGATGAAAGGCTTTCGAGATCGGTTTTATCAATATGAGGAGTGAAGTAGAATTTATCTTTGTTGTTCTTGAAGTATTTCTTACACTTTTCGCAGTAAGTAGATCCTTTTGCGCCGTTTAGAACAATAACCGTGCCGGTAATGAATCCTATGTATTCAAGCGCGAGAAAAGCATATCCGGCATATCCTATGTTATCTACTGTGCTTTTGTGCGACTTCCCTATTGTAAGAGAAGAATTTCGTGCCGTATCAAGCGTGTTTGCGATGAAGGCTGAAAATTCCGGATCGCTGCCTGCACTTATATAAATCAAATAATGTGTCAAAGTATAGAAGGCAAAGGCAATTGCTCCGATAGAAATCGCAAACATTTTCCCTGTATTCACATTTAATAGGCGCGCACTTGCCATGTATCCGCTTCCGGAAGCAAGTCCTGCGATGAGAGCCCCAACTGGAAAAATCCACACATAAAAACCCAACAGATTGAATTCGAATTGTTGCCCCATCATGAAAATGAGAAACATTGTAACTATAGATGTGATGATGCCGGACAGATAAATAAGTGGAAGTTTTTGATTAAGCATTTTTTACTCCTGGAGATTATAAAATTGTTCAGAGAAATAATGATCTTCTAGCTTGTCGATTCTAATGTGAAATATGCAAAAAGCATGTCAAGATAGTTTTATCATGAGAGACGGTGTGACATGTTTGCGCTGAAGATTAATTGATTTTCAGAAGATCGTTCCAGTTAGTCGTGTATGAAGGACTTTTGAAATTTCTGCGCATTGACCATTCTTTATCGATGCCTTCACAGGCCATAAACAATGAGCTCTTACCGTATTTTTTATTGATCGAGTCCATGACGACGGAAACTTTATTTTCTTTTTCGTCACGGACATAATCGCAGAATAATCCTCCCTGAAGAGAATTGTCCGGTACGAGTCCGCACAGAAAAATTCCGCATTTTTTGTATGAAAATCCGCTTCTGAATATTGATTCAATCAGCGAAAGTGATTCTTTGATAATCTGCTGTGTCGAAAAAACAGGTGTAAGAAATTTTGCCGAGGCGGAGTTTCCGTATTGAGGAGAATCGTTAAAAGGATTTGTTGAAAGATATACTGAAATCGCGGAAGCAGCACTTTTCTGACGCCTCATTTTTGCGGCAGCGTTCGCGGCATAGCATGACATTGCTTCCTTCATGTCTCTGAGTGTGGTAACCGGTACGCCGAAAGAGCGTGAAGAGCAGATGTTTTTTTTATCGGGCGAAACAGCTTCAAGCGGAATGCATGATATTCCGCGAAGTTCGTGTGCGATACGAAGCCCGACGATGGTCATTTCTTTTTTAATCCATTTGTCATCCATGAGAGTAAGATCATATGCTGTTATAATTCCATAGGACATTAGCTTCCGTGAATACGCGTCTCCGACTCCCCAGATATCCGAAACGGGAAAGCGTGAAAGCGCGGACCGGATTTTGTCATCATCGAGAATCACCATTGCTCCTTTGCTTTCCGGATTTTTCTTTGCGGTTCTGTTTGCCATCTTTGCTAAAACTTTTGTTTTTGAGATTCCGACAGAAACGGGAATTCCCGTCCATTGCCGAACGGTTGTTCTGATTTTTTCAGCCAGATCATACGGTGATTCAATCTGCGGGAGATAAAGAAATGCCTCGTCTATTGAATAGACTTCCATGTCGGGAGAAAACATTGATAGAACGTTCATCACCCTTGAAGACATGTCGCCGTAAAGAGTGTAATTGCTCGAAAGAAATTTTCCGTTATTGGTCAGTACGAGATCGCGGCATTTATGAAAAGGTGTTCCGAGTTCTATGCCGAGCAGTTTTGCTTCGGCGCTTCGCGCGATTGCGCAACCGTCATTGTTTGACAGCACGACGACCGGTATATTTTCGAGCCTGCGGTTGAAAACCCTTTCGCACGAAACATAGAAATTATTGCAATCGACAAGAGCTGTAATCATAAAGCCCTGTGAATGACGAAAGAGACGACACCCCAGACTTCGAAATTCATTTCGTCTGTGATTATTATCGAAGGATAATCGGGATTCTCCGCCTGAAGAATAACTCTGCCGTTTGACCGGACAAGACGCTTGAGAGTCATTTCTCCGTCGATTACTGCAATTATGATGCTGTTGTGCGACGGATTTATCGATCGGTCAACTATTAGAAGATCCGAGTCATGAATGCCTGCGTTTATCATCGAATCTCCGGAGACGCGGACGCAGAATGTTGCGGCGGGCCGCTTTATGAGATATTCGTTGAAGTCGAGACTCTTTTCGATGTAGTCATCGGCAGGCGAGGGGAAGCCCGCCTTTACTCGGCTGACTGCATAGGGAAGAGTCAGGTGAAAATCTTCGATGCGTAGAATTTCGGAAATATCGGCAGACATAAAACCTCACGGACATACTATACAAAAGTGTAGTAAATTGTCAAGGTTTTTGAATCAGTCTTTTTTAATGATTTTTTTGATAAGCTCAGGTGAATTATTCTTCGGTGAGTTGACGTCCTTCGAAACTTCAAAAAGTTCCATTTCTTCCGGAGGATACGGCTCCAGAAAAGGAAGTGTCAGCTGCTCATCCGAAACGGCATCAAGATAAATTCCGTGGTTTTCTTTTTTAATGATTACCGGCATTCTGTTGTGAATGTCCTTTATCAGATCATTCGAGCCGGTTGTGATAATCGCGCAGGTTCCGATTTTTCTTCCCTGCGAATCCGTGAAGAAATCATATACTCCGGCAAGTGCGAAAGGTTTGCCGGATTTTAGTTTAATGTAAACTGGTACTTTTTCTTTTCCGCTGCCCTTCCATTCGTAGAAGCCGTCTGCGACGATGAGGCATCTTCTTTGTTTGTATGAAGTTCTGAAATACGGCTTTTCATTTATTCCTTCGGCCCGTGCATTAATCATTCCGGGGCGTGTGTTATCTTTCAGCCATGAAGGGATGTAGCCCCATTTCATCTTTACGAGCTTCTTTTTTCCGTCAAAGACGATAACGGAAATTTCCGATCCGGGTGCAATATTGAAACTCCCCGTTGTTTCGGAAAGGTTCTGGTCGATTTCAAACTCTTCCATGAGTTCATTGACCGGAGTATATTGAGCAAAACGTCCGCACATGA
>DAOMHE010000010.1:0-1379 GCA_035430785.1 Spirochaetota bacterium
AGGACTAAAAATAAATCCAGCAGGCTGTATAAACTGTTGGCAGGGCTTATTATTGTTTCTGCTGTTGTTTTTTTCGGATATAAATACAGATCTCATTTGATGTTCTGGAAGACAGGTTTCAACAAGCTGGCAGAAATAGTTTCTATCAGCGAGAGGGATACCTCGGCTTATGAAAGAAGCGGCGGAATTCAGTCAGCTCTTCAGAAAGCCGCAAAATTCCGTGAGGATGATCCGATGAACCCAGAGGCTTTTATCGTATCAGCGAAATTGTCATTTATTGTTTCAGAATCCCTGCTTCCGAGAAAATTCGGGGCAATGTTTGTAAATTCAAAAAAGGATGCTCTTTCTCCTGAAGCTGCTTCGGGTTTCATAGCTGCGATTAAATATTTCAGAAAAGCCGAAGCTTTGGGAGGAAAGAAGGCTCTTGATGATGAATCAAGGATAATGCTTGCCAAGGCTTCATATTATTCGGATTATTATCAGGTAAGTCAGATTTTTATTCTTCTTGATTCGATTAAAGAGCCTTTGATGATCAGATATACTGATGATATTTATTTCTATGCGCAGACTCTTGTTGTAAACGGTGCAGTTCAGAGAGGAATGGATTATCTTGTTAAAATGAATATGAAAGACTCTTTTTCAAAACTGGTAATGGCAAAATCTTTTGCTGAGGGAAAGCAGTTTACTGATGCTATTTCTGCTTATAAAGAGGTTATTGCAGAAACAGCAGATTCTGAAATAAAAAAGACAGCATCTGTGAATCTGGGTCTGCTTTATTATTCGCAGTCGCTTTATCGTGAAGCCGCTGATATACTTGAGCCGTTTGTTTTGCCTCAGTCCGAAGACGCTGATTTAAAGGCGGTTATGGAGAAGTTATTCGTTGAATTAAAGGATCCGGTAAAAGCAAAACTTTACGCAGTGACAGAAAATAAATAAATTCTGAATTTTTTTTGTAACAAGTCATTATAACTTGACAAAAGCGAAAAGCGAAAATAATAGGTAAGCAAAAAGAGAGTTTCTGTTTAAATTCGGCATTGATTCTCACTCAAATCATAGAATTCTTTGGGAGCTAAAATGTTTTTCAATTCACTTTACGGTCTTTTCTCAAATGATATGGGTTTCGATCTTGGTACCGCTAATACGCTTGTTCATGTAAAAGGTCAGGGGATTGTACTTTCCGAGCCGTCGGTTGTAGCCGTTCAGACGAGCACCGGAAAAGTGAGAGCCGTTGGTCACGAAGCTAAACGTATGCTTGGAAGAACTCCCGGCGATATAGTTGCGATACGTCCTATGAAAGACGGTGTAATCGCAGATTTCGAAACTGTAGAAAAAATGATCCGTTATTTTATCAATAAGGTTCATAAGCATAAAGCTCTTGT
>DAOMHE010000010.1:1479-24499 GCA_035430785.1 Spirochaetota bacterium
AAATATATGAGAAATCAGTATAATCTTGTTATCGGTGAAAGAATGGCCGAGGAAGTTAAATTCCGTCTTGGTAATGTTTTTCCTGAGAAGAAAGTTGATACTATGGAGCTCAAAGGGCGTGATGCTATTTCAGGTCTTCCTCGTACTCTTGAGATGGATTCCTCAGAAGTCAGAAAAGCTCTTAAAGAGCCGACTGAGCAGATTCTTGACGGTATTAAACATGCCCTTGAAAGAACTCCTCCTGAACTCGCTGCAGATATCGTTGAACGCGGTATTGTAATGAGCGGCGGCGGATCATTGCTCAAAGGTCTCGATAAATATATCAGCAAGGAAACAGGGGTTCCTGTAATCAGAGCTGAAAATCCTTTGACTTGTGTTGTTCTTGGTGCAGGGAAGTTTCTTGACGAGGTTAAGAACCTTTATAAATCGAATTTAAAATAAGGTTTGCCAGTGGATTTTTTTATCAGAAATAAGACCGGTGCATCACTGGTCTTTTATATTCTATTCTGTATCATTTCTATGTCGCTTCAGTCGAGCACTTTTACTCTTTCTGTAGAAGGTGTTGCGAGTGCTTTGGCGACTCCTTTTCAGAAGCTGTACTGGTATTCTCAGAATAATGTCCGCAAAATATGGGCAGGTTTTACAGATTTAAATTCCCTTAATGAAGAGCTTCGTCTTACCAGAGAGAAACTCCAGAATTATGAGAGAACAGCTGAAGACCTCACTGAAATTAAATCAGAAAATGAGAAGCTTCGCCGTTTGTTGAATTTCGGCGATAAAGTCGGTTATGATAATGTTCCGGCAATGATTATCTCAAAGGATCCGGATAACTGGTTCCGTACAATAATAATAAACCGCGGATCAAATGACGGTATCAAAATCAACATGCCTGTTGTGGCTTTTAACGCGGATGAGAAAGCCGTTGTCGGAAAGGTAATCGAAGTCAGAGGTTCTGTTTCCAGAATTCTTCCGGTTATAAGCTCAGATTTGAAAATAGGTGTTATGCTTCAGGATTCAAGATCTCCAGGACTTATGCAGGGAAGTTCATCGCGCCCGGGACTTGCTCAGATTGATTATCTTTCAAAATCAGTTCAGATTCCGACAAATGTTTATGTTGTAACTTCCGGACAGGGCGGTGTTTTTCCTCAGGGGCTTTTAGTCGGAAGGATTTCACAGACTGTAGTTACCAAGTCGAGCGCATTTCAGAGAGCTATAGTGACGCCAATTATTGATTATAATGAAGTTGAAGAAGTTTACGTAATTAAGTATGTACCCGACAAAGAGCTTGAAGAGTTAACTAAAAAGGAAGAGCAGAAATAATGATTCTTGTATACATCTTATCCGCGGTTATTCTGGCGGTCTCATTGATTCTTCAATCCCATCCTTCCTTCGATGCAATACGTTTCGCAGGTGTTAAGCCTGATTTGTCATTTATAGCGATTATCTATTTCTCATATTCGTTCGGTTCTTTTTACGGTCAGACATGCGCTTTTATAACAGGTATTTTTCAGGATGCAAATTCCAATAGCCCGCTGGGACTAATGACTTTGCCGAAAGTCCTAATTGCATTTTTTGCCGGTTTTGTCGGCAGATCTGTTTTTCAGGGCAGTTCGTTTACGATTATATTGATAATTTTTGTTGCATCGCTTTTAAAGGGCGGTTTAACTTTGATATTTGCACTGATTTTTAATGATGCTTCTGTAGCATCACTTTTGCATATTGTTCTTCCTGAATCTGTTTATAATGCAGTAATTGCAATGCCTCTTTTCTTCATCTACGATAAAATTTTTGAATTTGAATTATCAAAAGAGAGGTACTAAATGTCCAATACCTCTTTGCGCGGCAGAATGCTTGAAGCTTTCCGTGGGAAAGTTTTTTTGTATATGTCGGTTACCGGCGGAATTTTTATTATATTTGTTTTTCAGCTCATAAATCTTCAGTTCATTCAGGGAAGTTATTATACTGCAAGATCAAGAAGCAATATTGAGGACAATGTCCCTGTTCCGGCAAGCCGCGGAGAAGTCTATGACAGGCATTTTGATATTAAATCTTCTTCAAACAAGGTAATTTCATCAAACAGACCTTCGTTTAATATTACAACTGTTCCCGCTAAGTTTGAAAGCAAAAAGCAGATGGCTGAAATCGTTCAGCGCGTAGCCGTGCTTCTAGGTGTTGATTCATTCGAATTGTTAAGAGAAATGGATAAAGCCAATCCATGGCAGAGAATTGTAATTAAAGAAGACGTTTCTTTTGATGTAGTAGTTTCTATTGCATCTCATGAAGAACTTTATGAACATATAATGTGGGAAGATGCTCCGGTCCGTGTTTATAATTACGGCCCTGTATTTCACATGTGATGGGTTATATCGGAAGCATTGATCCAGGCGAATATGATAAACTTAAAGATCAGGGTTATAAGTACTATCAGAAGATAGGAAAGAACGGAATAGAGAAACAGTATGATAATTTTTTGCGCGGAACAGACGGCAGTGTAAAAAGAATTGTGGACGTGCATAACCGTACAGAAGGTGAAGAGTTAGGTGATGAGCCTGTTTCCGGTAATAATCTTGTTCTTTCACTTGATTATGAACTGCAGAATGTAGCTTATACTGCGATGCAGGACAAGATGGGTTCGGTTATAGCTGTGAAGCCGTCGACAGGAGAGATTCTTGTTCTTCTGTCAAAGCCGGATTTCGATCCTAATCTAATAACCTCCAAAAATGCGTCGGATATTCTAGCTTCACTTCAAAGTGATGAGCAGAAACCTTTTTTAAACAGAGCAATACAGTCAAAGTATCCGCCTGCTTCGACATTCAAGATTATTACAAGTATTGCAGCTTTAGAAGACGAAAAATGGCAGCCGGAATGGACATACTATTGTTCAGGGCATTATATCTTGAAGGGACTTCAGGATAGATCATATCAGTGCTACAAGGGTCAATCGCACGGGAATCTGGATATGATCGGCGCGATAGGAATGTCGTGCAACGTTTATTTTTATAATTTGGGATATAAAATCGGTCCGACTTCAATTATAAATTATGCAAAGTATTTATGTATGGATAAGGTTACCGGTATTGATTTGCCGGGTGAAATTTCCGGTTTTGTTCCTTCTAAACAATGGAAAATGAAAACTTTCGGTCAGGGTTGGTTTGACGGTGATACGATAAATCTGGCGATAGGCCAGGGATTTACTTCGATTACTCCGGTTGCTCTTTGCGATCTAGTTTCGGCTATTGTCAATAAGGGTATTGTATATAAGCCTCATTTAGTGAGGGAAGTCCGTTCGCAGGATAATGCGACAGTGATTAAACGCATCGAGCGTGAAAAATTATTCGAGATTCCGCTTTCAGCCCGCACAATTGAAACAGTCACATCCGGGATGCGTTATGGGGTTACAAACGGAACATCAGGCAGACTTAATTATCTAAAAGTTCCGATTGCGGCAAAAACCGGAACTGTTCAGACCAGATCTGTAGTTAAATCAGATCATACTCAGCATGCGTGGTTTGTCGGATTCGCTCCTTTCGGCGGAACCCCGGATGATTCAGTTGTTGTTGTAGTTATGGTTGAGTACGGTGTCGCTGGGGCGATTGCTGCCGTTCCTGTAGGCGAGGCTATTTTTTCAAAGATGATTTCTATGGGATATTTTAATGATACGCAGAAGTGATTTAGCAAAATTCGATCTCTGGCTCATAGTTTTTGTCGTGATACTTTCATTGATCGGCATATTTACTATTTACAGTGCGGGTTTTGACGCCGTGACAAAGATTAATAATGGAATGTTTAAAAAGCAGATAATATCGTTTGTGATAGGTCTTGTTTTAATGTTCGGAATTATGGTTATTAATTTCAGGCTTATTGAGCAGAATTGTTTTTACATATACATCGGTTTGCTCTTTATAGTTATTCTGACTTCGTTTCTTGCCCCGTCTATTCGAGGAACACGCGCATGGATCGATTTCGGAATTTTTTCCATTCAGCCTTCAGAATTTATGAAGATTGCGACTATTGTAATGCTTGCAAAATATCTTGAACTCCGTGAGCGGGATATTCAGAATTTCAGGGAGCTTTTCGTTCCGGCAATAATTACTCTGGTGCCTGTATTTTTTATAATGCTTCAGCCCGATTTCGGAACAGCAATGATTTTTGTTCCAATTCTTTTCGTGATGCTTTTTGCCGCAGGCGCAGACGTAACACATCTTGTTTCAGTAGCTTCAATTGCGCTTATAGCGCTTTTAATACCTACTTATATAACTCATCACGAGTGGCTTCACACCGAAGCGTACAATCCGTTGATTACTTTTTTTAAGAAAGGATCAGGGATTTTTATAGTTATTGCTGTATTAATTTTTATTTCTGTTATATTTTTTGCTTTCAGGTTTATATTTGCGAAAAAATCATACAGAAGAATTTACATTCCTGCAACTGTTTTATCGATTGGTCTTGTTTTAGCAGTAATTCTTCAGAGGTCATTGCGTGATTATCAGAAAAACCGAATTCTTGTTTATCTGAATCCGGATCTTGATCCGAAAGGCGCGGGTTATAATGTTATCCAGGCGAAAATTGCAATCGGTTCAGGCGGATTTTTCGGAAAGGGTTATTTGTCGGGAACTCAGACTCAGTACGGATTCCTTCCCGAAAAAACTTCGGATTTCGTATTTCCTGTAATTGCTGAAGAATGGGGTTTCTTCGGAGCTCTTGTTGTTATTCTTCTTATGTTCGGAATAATTTATCAGGGTCTTAAAATTGCTCTTGAAGCCAAGGATAAATTCTCATCATTGTTAGCTTTCGGTCTTTCTTCTTTGTTCTTGTTTCATGCTATTGTAAATATCGGAATGGTAATCGGTTTAACTCCGGTTACAGGAATTCCTCTTTGTTTTGTTTCATACGGCGGAACCAATCTTATGATGTGCATGATAGCTGTCGGAATCCTGCTTTCAATAAAAATGTCTAAAAGCTCGTAAATTTCTGAAAAAAATCCGTATATACTTGTACGGAGGTTTTTATGAAATACTTAAACTGCCTGCTTGATGTTATTTCACCTTCTTTCTGTTCTTTTTGCGGAAGCGTGATTGCCTATGAGTCATCCGGAGTCTGCAAAAAATGTGCGGATAAACTTCTGCCCTATGAAACATGTGCCGAAGACAGCAATCCGCCTGACTTGAAGAAAATATATTATGATAAGATATATTCATTGTGGAAATATAATTTATATTCCAGAACTCTTGTTTCAGAATTTAAAAATAAAAATAATTTATCTATTTCAGAATATCCGGCTAAGGAATTCGCGAGAATTATTAAGGAAGAAAAACTGAATATTGATATTCTTACGTGTATTCCTATTTCACGGGCAAAACTTAGAAAAAGGGGATACAATCAGGCGGAATATCTATCAAAAAAAATATCTATAAATACCGGAATCCCTTATGATCAAACCCTGAAAAGCCTTTTTGCCGGCGGAGAACAGAAGAAGCTCGATTATAATGACAGATTCTTTAATACTCTTGGAAAATTTATATTGAACGCTGATGTACGGGGCAGATCTATCGGATTGATAGATGATGTTATGACAACTGGCGCTACAATCAATGAAGCTTCAAGAATATTAAAACAAGGCGGTGCTTTAAAAATTTCTGTATTCACGATGGCTAAGGTTGAACCTTTTGTGTATGAATCCGTTTGAAGCATATATAAAAAATGCCTTTTCATTGTATAAAAGTTGACATTATTTCCATTTTATGTTCTTTTGAATCAGTTTTTCAATAATTGAGGTAATATGAAAAGACAGCGCGAAGAAGGTCTTGATATAATTGTTTTGGACGGAAGAATCGATCAGGATATGAGTGAAGAGCTTGAAACTCTTCTTGATGAATGTGTTAAAGACAATGTGAAGAATATATGCATCGATATGATAGAAGTTAAGCATATCTGCAGTTCGGCTCTCGGCGTACTTGTTGCAGTAAAGAGACGTATAAAGGATCATGAGGGAGATATAAAGCTTGTTCTTTCAAATGATAATCTTTTGAAACTTTTTCAAACTACTATGCTTGATAAGGTTTTTGAAATTTACGAATCTGTCCGCGAATGCAGAAATTCTTTTGATTGATTGCAATAAAGAAAAATGCCGGAGATTATATGATTACGCGTGAAAAAGAAGAACTTTTACGATATTATAATGAAGGTTTGACATTGTATAAGCTTCGAAAATGGAGCGATGCCGAAAAAATGTTCGAAAAGGCTCTTTCTATTATTCCGTCTGACGGACCGTCAAAATTGTATCTTGATAGAAGCCGAAATTTTATGCAAAACCCCCCTTCGGAAGACTGGGATGGCGTTTTTGTTATGACAACGAAGTAGGGGAAATATGAGCAGAAAAGTTATACAGGTTAATAAAAATCCGGTTTATGAAAACGGAATGGTAGCTACGGTTTTCGGAAAGGATACTGAATTCTACGGTGATTTGTCTTTTTCAAAGTCACTTCAGATAAATGGTTTTTTTGAAGGAGAGATTATCGCTAAAGGTTTCATGGTGGTAGGAGAAGGAGCCGTTGTAAAAGCAAACATCAAGGCGAAGAGTGTTGTAATAAGCGGCACTGTATACGGAAATATTGAAGCTGATTCCAAACTTGAAATAATGCCTAGCGGTAAACTTTACGGAAATATAAGAACCGCTAAACTGAAAATAGCCGACGGAGTTGTTTTTGAAGGGAATTGTGAAATGATAAAGGAACAAAAACGCGCTGATCTGCCGAAGAAAAAAGGCGAAGCGGAAGCGATAGATGCATGAGAAAGTTTTAACAGGTTTTTCATCTGATAATAAGTGCGGGATTTGCCCGCACTTTTGCGTTATCGGAGATAATTTTAAAGGGATATGCGGCGGCAGAGAGTTTATCGGCGGCTCTGTTTATTCATCTAATTATGCGATAGTTTCTTCGATAGCAGTTGATCCTGTTGAAAAAAAGCCTCTTTACCATTTTCATCCATCAGAAAAAATATTGTCCGTTGGAACTTTCGGCTGCAGCATGAAATGTTTCTTCTGTCAGAATTGGCAGATAAGTCAGACGGTTCCTTCTTCTTTCAGGGAAATTCAGCCGCATGAGCTGGTTAACTCTGCTGTATCAAACAAAATACCCATGATTGCATTTACATATTCCGAACCGATTGTGTGGTATGATTACGTATACGACTGCGCATCAGCGGCAAAAGAAAAAAATATAAAAACCGTGATGGTTTCTAACGGATTTATTAACGATAAGCCGCTTGAGAAACTTTATCCGCTTATTGATGCCTGGAATATTGATCTTAAGGCTTTTACTGTAAAATCATATCAGACTCTTGGTGCAAAACTCAGCATAGTCAAAGATAATATAGCTTTTTTATCCGGCAAAACACATCTTGAGCTGACGACTCTTGTTGTTCCAGGATTCAATGATTCTTTTGCTGAGCTTAAAGAAATGGCGGAATGGATTTCTTCAATAAATCAAGATATACCATGGCATCTGTCTCGTTATTTTCCTGCATATAAATCATCTGCTCCTCCGACCGGAGAAGAATATTTGAATCATCTTTACACCGAATTTTCTTCCATGCTCAATTATGTTTACCTTGGAAATACCGGAAACGGCATTGGAAGCGATACTAAATGCCCGAGGTGCGGAAATATTGTTATTGAAAGAAAAGGCTACTCTGTTGATATTTGTTCTATTGACGGCGGCTCATGCGCAAAATGCGGCCATAAACTAAATATCGTTTTCGGAGGAACAAATGGCTGAAATAATTGACGGAAAGGTATTTTCGAAAGAAGTAAGAGACGGATTAAAGCTTAAACTCGAGTCTCTATATAAAAAAACTGCCAAAAGACCGGTTCTAGCGGTCATATTGATCGGAGAGGATCCTGCTTCACAGGTGTATGTTAAGAACAAGATTAAAGCGTGTGCTGAAATCGGTGTTGTAAGCAGGGAATACATTAAAGAGTCTTCCATCACAGAAAAAGAACTATTGTCCATTATTGACGATTTGAATAATGATGCAGATGTTAACGGAATACTCGTTCAGCTGCCGCTTCCAAAGGGAATAAATGAAAAGAAAATAATCAACGCCATTTCTCCTGAAAAGGATGTGGATGGTTTTCATCCTGTAAATATCGGGAAAGTTGTAATAGGCGATGATTCGGCTTTTATGCCGTGTACTCCGCATGGATGTCATGAACTGATAAAAAAATATGTTCCGAACACTGACGGGCTTCATGTAGTTGTTGTCGGAAGAAGTAACATCGTCGGAAAGCCCATGGCGAATATAATGGTTCAGAAAAATAAAGGCGCTAACTGTATCGTAACGGTGTGTCATTCTGCATCGAAGGATATTTCAAAGTATACTCTTCAGGCTGATATTCTAATTGCTGCAGTCGGTGTTCCTGAAATGATAAAAGCAGACATGGTCAAAGAAGGTGCTGTTGTTATCGATGTCGGAGTAAACAGAATTCCTTCAGATGAAGCCGGAAAAACAAAACTTGTCGGAGATGTCGATTTTGAAAATGTGAGCAAAAAGGTTAAGGCTATATCTCCTGTTCCGGGAGGTGTCGGACCTGTCACTATTGCCATGCTTATGAAAAACACAGTAAAGGCTTTTTGTATTCAAAACGGGATTGAAGAATAAAATACCCGCGTTTGCCGTCTGGGAGAAGCGCTTAGAACCACGGTAAACGTGGGTTCTCGCACGGGCAATTTGGTCTTCTTCCGAAGAAGCGTGACCTACAGACCCGGATATAAAAATCCCTCTAAAGAATTAGGTTCAAGAGCATTGACCCTTCGCGAACAACGCAGGCATAATCAATATAAGAACGCAAGGTTTAACGGGCAAGCAAATTTCGCAAATTATGAGAAGAATTATAATAGCTCTTTCATTGTTTCTGAGTACTTCCTTGTTTTCTAACAGGATAACTTCAGAGAAAATTGATTCTACCCTGAGAACTCTGCATTTTAATGTTCATTATGAAAAAGGGTATGAGGCGAATGCCGTAAGAACTGCAGAATATGCAGAACTGGCATATGAATATCTTTCAGAAAAATTCCGCCTTAGGATTGATTGCGTTACTGATATAATTCTTTATCAGGATTCCTGTGATTATAAAAACACACGGATTGTTGATATCAATTATGACGATTCTATATTGGCTTTTTCATCACCTGAAAATAGATATATTGTTTTGCCATTTTATTCCGAAAGAAAAACATTTAAAAAAATTATATTTCATGAGATGACGCATGTTTTCATCCATAAATATATAAAGCAGAAAAGCTTTTATAAAAAAATCCCTTCAGAGTTGGAAGAAGCATTTTGTGAATATTTTTCCGGCAGTTACGACTCTCGTGAAATTATGATTCTTCGGGATATGATACTTTCTAAAAATCCGCTTTATTATACTTATAGAAAATATCATGCTTCGTATTATCCGGATTCATCTATAATATCAGCTTTTGCATTGCGTCTTATTTCCGAAAGACATGGTGAAGATGCTGTTCTTAAAATTCTTTACGATGTCCTGTCCGGAGGAAGCTATCGTGATATTATTGATAATCTTGCCGGCGGAGACGGAGAGTTATCGGGATTTCTGGAAAAAAAGTCAGAGCATGATGATTCTGAAATAAACTTCCAATACTCTGAAATAATACCAAAGAATAAATCTGTTTCTGATTATTCTATTTCTGAAGAAGGTATGGTCGGCGTTAATTACGGAGGATCAATTGTTCTTTATAAAAATGGTAAAAAATTGTATTCGAAAGGGCGCAGTATTTCAGGAAGAACATTGATTTTAAATGATATATCTATGTCTTCAGGCCGGATTGTTTATTCCATATTGAAAAACGGAATCCGATATGCTGTTGTTTCAGATATAAAAGGCAAAGAAAAACATATTCAGATACCTGTTAAAAATTCCGATCTGATTAAAATTTCAAGCTGCGGTAATTATTTATATTATCTCATAAGATCGGCATCATCAAATATCATCGCCGAATTTTCTATACATTCCAATGCTTCAAGGATAATTTACAGTACCGGAAATCATATCTATGATTACATTGTTGCGGGTAAAAATATTTTTATATCTGAAGATTCGGATAAGTCCGCAGTAATAAAAAAAATAGACTATTCGGCAAAGACAGAGAGAACCATTGCACAGATTAAAGCTTTTGATCTGTCAATCAGCGGCAGATATATGTATTTTTCGTCAGATAATGACGGTACGTTTCAGATTTACAGCATTGATACAGAAAATTACAGTATTCTCCGTCATACAAATTCATCCACATCTGCGAAGAAACCTTTCGTTTCGGGAGAAAAACTTTATTTTTCTGTTTTCAGAAACATGACATGGCATATATCTGAAAAACAGATTCTTGGTACTGCTTATATACCGCTTACATCACCTGTTGAACAGTCAAAACCATATTATGATTTTAAGGATTCGGATTTTTCGGATTTGCAAAACCGGCTGATTCTAATTCCCGGTTTAAAGGCGTCTATATTTAATTCGCGTTTTTCCGGAATGTTATCATTTGCCATTTCAGGACTTACTAATCAAAATTCAATTAATATCAAAACCGAATACAAATATAGAAAGAAAGAAGAGAAAGATGCTTCCGCCGCGGTGTATTTTAATTCTGATAACGGAATTCTGAATTATCAGGCGGGATTATATCACCTGAAGAATCCGGAATTTAACGATGGATTATCTGCTCATGTTCCTTTTTCATTATCTTTCGATAAACAGGATACTTTGTATGCAAAGGCGTTTCTTCCTTTAACTGGTTATTTTTCTATCGGTTCGGCATTTTATTATCAACGCAGCGGCAATGAATATTATAAAACTGCAGATGCTTATATTCAGTATGATACATGTGATAATGTAATTGCCTCTGAGAAATCCGGTGTTTTTTTAAAAAGCGATTTCTTATACACTTTTTCGAAAAATGCATTTTCGTCATATTTTGTGTTGTTTGATATTTACGCAGATATATCTCCTTTATCGCTTTATTATAAAGGTTCATTCTATAAAAGCCGCTTTGAGTATAAATCGTCCTATATGGAGTTTTTATCAAAGGATGATTTTGAAATATCATCTGAAATCATGCAAAAGAATAAATTTTCCATAACTTTCGATTTTAATGAAATAAGTTCATGGAGGAATTATTTTGATGTTCCGCTTAGTGCCGGAATATTTTGGTCCAGATATTATTATGGAAATCCGGATAAAATAAATTTTTTCAATGAAGCCGGTTTTACTGTTTTTGTTGAAAATTCAAACGGTCTTTTTTTATATCTTGACTGCGGAAAGACTTACCGGTACAGAGAAGGCTTGAGCGGCGGAGGTGTTTCTTTCGGCGCCTCTTTTTCAATATAATACAGGAGTTAACATGGAACGTAAGGCAGACATTAAGCGCAAAACGAGCGAAACTGATATATCTCTGAAAATAAATCTTGATGACAATTCACCTTCGGAAATATCTACAGGGGTTCCTTTTTTTGATCATATGCTTAGTGCATTTGCAAAGCACGGTCAGTTTTATCTCGAAATAAAGTGCGATGGAGATACTCATATCGACGACCATCATTCGGTTGAAGATATAGGAATTGTTATGGGGCTTGCTTTTAAAAAAGCCCTTGGTGATAAAAAAGGTATTTCAAGGTTTGGTTTTGCTTCTGTTCCCATGGATGATTCTCTGGCACAGGTTTCTGTGGATTTTTCCGGGCGTGCTTACTATAAATACAGCGGCTGTGAATTAATCGGATATATTTCTGATTATGCTGAAGAACTTACCAATGAATTCTTTTATGCGTTTGCGGCAAATGCAGGAATGAATCTTCACGCTAATCTGATTTACGGACAAAACCGCCACCACATTCATGAGGCATTATTTAAGGCTCTTGCGGTAGCTGTACGTGAAGCAAAGAAAATTGTTTCTGATGAAATTCCTTCAACAAAGGGAGTGATATGATTTCAATAATTGATTACGGCATGGGCAATCTCAGATCTGTTGCAAAAGCCGTTGAGCTTTTTACCAAAGATGTTCAGATAATAAGAGATCCTGATGAAATAAGGAAATCTTCTGCGATTATTATTCCCGGCGACGGGGCTTTTCCGGCAGCGATGAAAAATCTTTCAAGCGGCGGCTGGATAGAGCCTCTGCGTGAACATATTTCATCCGACGGGTATTGTTTGGGTATATGTCTTGGATTTCAGATTTTATTTTCATCAAGCGAAGAATTTTCGTACAATGAAGGATTGGATGTGATAAAAGGCAGAGTAGTCAGATTCAGCGATTCTTCGCTGAAAGTTCCGCATATGGGCTGGAACAGGGTTGATTTTAATTCTGAAAATAAATTTTTAAAAGGAATTGAAAGCGGAACATATTTCTATTTCATTCATTCTTTTTATCCCGTAGATGTTGAGCCTTCATCTGTTATAGCTACAGCGGATTACGGCGGGCGTTTTACATGCGTAGCGGGACATGGGAATTTGATAGCATCACAGTTTCATCCTGAAAAAAGCCATGAAGCAGGGCTTAAAATTATTAAGAATTTTGTTGAGGAATCATGCAGATAATACCGGCAATTGATATAAGAAACGGAAAATGCGTTCGTCTTGTTCAGGGAGATTATTCCCGTCAGATAAATTATGAGAATGATCCCGTTTCGCAGGCAATGTTTTTTGAAGACTGCGGAGCGAAAATAATTCATGTGGTAGATCTTGACGGAGCAAAAGAAGGGCATCCGGTAAATTCAGATCTAGTCTGCGAAATACGTTCAAGAGTTAATGTTGAAGTTGAAATCGGAGGCGGCATCCGCACAGAAAAAGACATATGTCTTTATGCGGAAGCAGGTATAAACAGAATTATCATCGGTACCAAGATTCTCAATCCTGAGTTTTCGGATACTATTTCCAAGTATAAAGACTCTATTGTTGCAGGGATTGATGCTAAAGACGGCAAGGTTGCAACTCATGGATGGGTAAATGTTTCTGAGTATAATGCTCTTGATGTTATCCGTAATCTTTGCTTGCAGGGAGTTAACCGTATAATTTTTACGGATATAGCTACAGACGGCATGATGCAGGGACCAAATTATGATTCTTTAAAGCAGATTCTTGATAATATTCCGGGAGTTGCACTGGTCGCTAGCGGCGGTGTTTCGTCTCTTGATGATGTAAAAAAACTTAAAATGCTTGAAAAAAACGGGCTCTTCGGCTGTATTATAGGGAAGGCTATATACGACGGTATGATAGACCTAAATGAGGCGGTCAGAATAGCGAATGGCTAAGAGCTCCAAAAAAAACGATAAAGCTCAGCTTGAATATTTTGAAAGAAAGATATTCGATTTAAAGCAGCTCATAGAGATAAGCAAGGGTCTTAACTCTACTCTGGAGTACAATGTTCTCATCGACTCTATTTTGCTTACATGCATGGGTCAGATGCAGCTTGTGAAAGCCGGGATATTTTTTAAAAAGAATTTTGATGATGAGTATTTTTCGCTGCACCGCAATCACAAAGGAATTGAATTGAACAGAGATACTGATTACGTAATTCCGAACGATTCATATCTTGCAGGTCTTCTTGCCGGAAATGACCGTTGTTTTACAGCTAGTGAAATATATGCCGATTCAAAAGTATCACCGGCGGAGAAGGATATGCTTTCGAGTATTAATCCTACTCTTCTTGTTCCGCTTAAGGGAAAAGGGAAGTTTCACGGGATTATACTTTTAGGAGATAGAATAAGAAATTGTGATTTCTCAGATGAGGAAAAAGAATACCTGCTTGATATAGCATCTCTTGCAGGTATAGCAATTGAGAATGCATACCTTTATGAAGTCGCAACTACCGACATGATGACCAAACTTAAGATTCATCATTATTTTCAGACTGTTTTGACAGAAGAAATCAAACTTGCTTATCAGATACTGACACCTGTTTCACTTCTGATGCTTGATATAGATAATTTCAAAGAATTCAATGATACCTACGGACATCTTTGCGGTGATATTGTTTTAAAGAATGTTTCATCTCTCGTAAAAAAGAACTGCCGTCAGATAGATACTGCTGCAAGATACGGCGGAGAGGAAATTGCAGTTATTTTGACACGAACTAATCTTGAGGATGCATTGAATGTTGCAGAAAGAATACGCGATCAGATTGCAAGCAGCAGGATAACCCATGAGGGGAAAGAACTTAAAACAACTGTTTCCATAGGTGTTACTGAGTTTGACCGTTCGATTAAAGAAAACAACAATACAATGATAGCCAGAGCGGATTCAGCTCTTTATGATTCGAAAAGATCCGGAAAAAACCGTGTTTCTTTCTGTACTTCTGGCGGAAAAACCGGAGATATCAATGGCCCGCGTTAAGAAAGACCCGTTAAAAGCTGTTCTCCCCAAAAAAACATCAGCCAGAGCTAAGAAGAAAACTTCGAGTGCTCATTATGTTTTGATTATAATGATTCTTGTTGCTGTAATTGCCGTTCTTGCCGTTAACATTCTTGATTATAATCCGGCAGCGTCAAATATGCAGAAAGAATTGCCGTATAAAGATTCGGTTAAGTCACAGGAAAAACCTTCAGATGATAAAACTGAGATTGCTGATGAAATTAAAGATGAAACAAATGAAGATAATAAAGAAAACAGCGAAGAAACTCTTCCAAAGCAGGTTAAAGTAAAAAGTTTTTTTATTTCCGTAAATGAAGACAGCGGAAAGATAAAATATATCCCGTTTGAACGGTCAGTTCCGGCAGGCAATGATCTGCGTGAAGCTCTGACAGTTTTATCGAAGGGGCTTTCGCGCGATGAAGAAAAAAAAGGATTTCTTTCAAGTATACCTAAATCGATGAAAGTTCATTCAGCGGTAATACGCGGCGGAATTGCATATATTGATGTATCTTCGGATATTTCTCATGAGGCATTCGGAGATATCGCACTCAGCCGTGTTAATCAGATATATTATACTGCGAGGCAGTTTCCCGGAGTTAAAGGAATATCCATTACCGTCAACGGTAAAAAAGTTAATTCCATAGGTCAGGACGGACGGATAATACACTGGCCGATAAGGAATCCTCTTTGAATTTTGAAATTGAATTAAAAGCATATTATGATGATGAAGACGAGCTGCGCAGAAAACTTAAATCATTAGGTGCTGTGTTCGTTTCCCTGCTTGAAGAAGAGGATGTTTATTTTTCACATCCTTCAAGGGATTTCGCTGAAACAGGGGAAGCTTTCCGAATTAGAAAAAGCGGGAATGATTTTTGTTTTACTTACAAAGGGCCAAGGCAGTCGTCAGGAATAAAGGTCCGCGAGGAGATTGAGTTTTCCATTGGAGATTATTCTGCGGCTTATGCGATGATAGAGAAGCTTTCTTTTATACCACGCGGCAGAGTTAAAAAGGTAAGAGAAATATTTACTTATTCTGATTTCACAATTTGCCTTGATGATGTAGAGGAAGTTGGAAAGTTTATAGAGGTTGAAAAAATCGGTTCTGATAAAGATGTAATCGAACAGGAAATACTTGTAATTGCGCAAAAGCTTGGAATCACGCGTCTTGAAAAGCGGTCTTATCTGACGATGCTCATGGATATTAAAAAAAATTCATAGAAATCATTTTTTAAAGAAAAATTCTGTTTCAAATCCGTATTAATTACTGAGGAGAAACGAATGCTTGCCAAAACTTTATCCCTCGGAATTAACGGGATTACTTCACAGATTGTCGAAATCGAAATAGATCTCATTAAAGGTCTGCCGGGCTTTACAATAATCGGACTTCCAGATTCGGTCATTAAGGAATCAAAGGATAGAATACGAAGCGCAATTGAAAATTCCGGTTATATATTCCCGCCGCACAATTATATTGTAAATCTTGCGCCCGCAACTTTTAGAAAACAGGGTTCGAATTATGATCTTGCAATAGCGTTGGCTATTTTGAATATAACCGGTCAGATATCTCTTCCGGAAAAGCCTATTCCTGTTGTCGGTGAGGTTTCACTCGACGGTGATATAAGAGGCGTTAATGGTGTGATCTCTATGGTCATAGCACTTTATGATCTCGGTTACAAGGAAATAATTCTTCCATACTATAACCGCGTAGAAGCTTCTTCCCCGGGGCTGATTGATATTTATGCTGTAAAAAATCTTCGTGAAGCAGTAGATGCAGTTAACGGTGAAATTGAAAAATATGTTTATGAAGAAAAGGGTTTTGAAAGTGAAGAATGTCTTTATGATTTTAAACATGTATATGGACACGAAACCGTAAAACGTGCTTTAGAGATAGCTGCTGCCGGAAATCATAATATTTTAATGTATGGTCCTCCGGGAAGCGGAAAAACTATGATTGCAAAATCACTTCCGTCTATCCTGCCTAATCTTTCGAAACAGCAATCGATTGTAACAACAATGATTCATTCAGTTTCGGGTGTTCTGCCTTGCGGAATCGGCTTAAAAAAAATACCGCCGTTTCGGACACCTCACCATACTTCATCCGATGCTGCATTAGTCGGCGGCGGAAAGATTCCCGGAGCAGGTGAGATTTCATTGGCTCATAACGGCGTACTTTTTCTGGATGAGTTTTCAGAATTTAAGAATAATGTTCTTCAGTCATTGCGTCAGCCGCTTGAAGATTATGAAATTACTGTTTCGCGTGCATCCGGTTCTGTGACTTTCCCTGCGGATTTCATGCTAGTAGCATCGAGTAATCCTTGTCCGTGCGGATATCTTTTTGATGATAAAATAAAGTGCAAATGTCCGCCTCATATTATCAAAAACTATTTCAGAAAAATCGCAGGACCGATTCTTGACAGAATTGACATTGAGGTTTATGTTCCGCGTATTAATTACCGGGAACTTATGAGTGTTTCCGAATCTGAACATTCAGATTCAATTAAAGAAAGAGTTAGTTCGGCACGGATTATTCAGCGCGGAAGATTTGAATCCGATTCTCATGAATTTAATTCGCGTATGACAAGCTCTCAGACGAAAAAACATTGTAAGCTCGATTCTGATTCTTCGGATTTTCTCGAAAAAGCTTCGATATCATTAAATCTTTCGACCCGCTCGCTGTTTCGTGTTTTGAAAGTTGCAAGAACAATCGCGGATCTTGATGAAAGCGGAAATATCCAAAAGAAGCATCTGGCAGAAGCTTTGTCGTTCAAAAATCTTCAGAAGTTTTACGATGTATAAAATACTATTTTATACATCGTTTCCGGTTTATAGATTTTTAAGATTGTTGATGCTTTCGGTGATTTTATTTTTTAGTTCAACGAATTCATCACGTTTTGATTTTTCCTTTGCCACGATATCTTCAGGTGCTGATGATATGAATTTATCATTTGAAAGTTTGCCTTCAACACGTGAAAGATCAGCTTCAATTTTAGATAATTCCTTGTTGAGTCTTTCAAGTTCTTTATCGACATCAATCAGTCCTTTGAGAGGAAGATAAATTTCGGCATCTTTAATAACTGCGGAGCAATCGCTTTTCTCTGGTTTATAAGATTCATCGACTTTAATAGACTCAATCTTTGCAAGTGATTTCAGCTGAGCAGATTCTTTCTCGACGATTTCTTTCACAAGAAGGCTTTCGGATTTGATTATCAGGTCAGCCTTTCTATCCGGTGCAATATTCATCTCACCGCGGATATTTCTGATTTTATAAATGATTTCCTGAAAAACCGCTGTTTCGTCGGCTTCTTTTGTAAAATTGAAATTAGGATCAGTTTCCGGATATTTGGTTATTATCAGTAAACTCTGATTCTTGTCCTTGATCTTGCTCCATATTTCTTCTGTGATAAAAGGCATGAACGGATGGAGAAGTTTAACCGATTCTTTAAGAACATGAAAAAGAACTTCTTTGGCGCAGTTTGCGGACTCTTCGCCGGAATGACCATATAGACGCGGTTTTGTGAGTTCAAGATACCAGTCGCAGAATTCATTCCAGAAGAATGAATAAACGGATTGCGCCGCATCATTGAATCTGTATTCGCTTAATGCTTTGGAAATTTCATCTATTGCACAGTTGAGACGGAAAAGAATCCATTTGTCGAAACGTTCGAGTGAAGCATTATTGATTCCCTTTGATGTAAAATCCTCGCCGAGATTCATGAGAACAAAGCGGGTCGAATTCCAAATTTTATTTGAAAATGCCCTGTATCCTTCGATACGTTTTTCTGACATGATTACGTCGCGGCCCTGGGCTGCAAACATCGCCAGAGTAAATCTGAATGCGTCTGTACCGAATTTGTCCATCATTATCAGCGGATCGATTACGTTTCCTCTTGATTTGCTCATCTTGTGACCGTGCTCATCGCGGACAAGCGCGTGAATATAGACATCTTTGAAAGGAACATCGCCCATGAATTTCAAGCCCATCATAATCATTCTGGCAACCCAGAAGAATATGATGTCAAAACCCGTAACCAGAACGGAAGTAGGGTAGTATTTCTTGAGCTCGGCTGTATCATCAGGCCATCCGAGAGTTGAAAACGGCCAGAGTCCGGAGCTGAACCATGTATCAAGAACGTCTTCATCCTGTTTGATATTAGTTGATGAACATTTTGAGCATTTGCTTGGATCTTCCATTTCGACATTTATATGACCGCAGTCTTCGCAGTAAAATGCCGGAATTCTGTGCCCCCACCAAAGCTGACGCGAAATACACCAGTCGCGTATATTTCTCATCCATTCAAAGTAAGTTTTTTCCCAGTTCTTGGGAACAAATTTTATGCGTTCGTCTTCAACAGCTTTTATTGCTTCATCTGCAAGCGGTTTGATTTTTACGAACCACTGACTGCTTATATAAGGTTCAATTATTGCCGAGCATCTGTAGCAATGTCCGACTGAATGAGGATTGTCTTCGATCTTTTCTACAAGTCCGAGGTTTTCGAGGTCTTCAATTATTTTTTTGCGGGCGTCGAATCTGTCGAGACCGTTGTAAGCTCCGCCGTTTTCATTTATGAAGCCTTTGGGCGTAAGAACATTGATTTCTTCAAGAGAATGACGTTTACCCATTTCAAAATCGTTAGGATCATGAGCAGGGGTTATTTTAACCATACCTGTTCCGAATTCCTTATCAACATAAGAATCAGCGATAATAGGAATTTCGCGGTTGATTAACGGAAGGATCAGTTTTTTGCCGATAACGCTTTTATATCTTTCATCATCAGGATTTACTGCAACGGCTGTATCTCCAAGCATTGTTTCGGGTCTTGTTGTTGCAACTGTGATGTGTCCGCTTCCGTCAGCGTATGGATATTTTAAATGATAAAGTTTTCCATTAAGGTCTTTGTATTCTGTTTCAATGTCAGAAAGGGCAGTTTCGCATCTAGGGCACCAGTTGATTATTCTTTCTCCGCGGTAGATGAGCCCTTCTTTGTACAGGGTGACAAAAACTTTACGTACGGCTTTAGAGAGACCTTCATCGAGTGTAAATCTTTCTCTCTCCCAGTCAAGGCTCGCACCAAGCCGCTTGAGCTGGCTCTGTATCATACCGCCGGATTCGGCTTTCCATTCCCATACTCTTTTTTCGAAAGCTTCGCGTCCCATATCGTGACGTGATTTTCCTTCTTTTGCAAGAAGTCTTTCAACGACGTTCTGAGTCGCTATACCGGCATGATCCATTCCAGGCATCCAGAGAACCGATTTGCCTTTCATGCGGTTCCATCTTGCCAAAATATCCTGAAGAGTATTATTCAGGGCATGTCCCATGTGAAGAGATCCTGTTACATTCGGCGGAGGAATGACTATGCAATATGAGTCTTTGTTGTCCTTTTCATCGGCGTGGTAAAAATTTCCTTCATTCCACGCTTTAAGCCATTTTTCTTCTGTTTCTTTAGGTTCGTAAGATGTCGATAACTGCATAATTTCCTCAATATGATATAGCAATCAATGAAAAAATTGAAATTTTGCAAGGTGCCGCTGTCAACAGTTTTTAGGGTTTATTTTTGGAGAAATATGATCCGAACAGGGATTTATCTATTTCAATAAGTCTTTGGGATATCTGGGATAATATGGAAAGGTCGTAATTCTGGAAATGATAAAAATCATAAAGCCATAAGTATTTATTGATCAGACGGGGAAGCACATTTGATTTTTTGAGTTTCTCTCTTGTCATTGACTGATAAGATTTTTCAAGAGAAGCGATATCTTTTGTAATAAGTTCCGCAGTTTGCTGACTGATCTTTCCTTTTACATAAAAAATATCCATGAGAAATCCGTAAACAGGAACCCATTCCCTTATATCTTCATCAGGATGCGCTTCTTTGGAAGCGCTCGTGAGTTCATTTATCGGTTCACATTTGATGAGTTCGATATCTATTGCCGACGGATTGATAAAAAATGCTTCTCGGAATAAAAGAAGGGATTTCGGAGCTTCTCCGGTTTTGAAATATGCGGCTGCCAGTATTGAAAGCAGTTTCGGATCGTTTTTAAAAAAGCTTTTTGCGTATTCCAGTGTTTCTATGGTTTTAGGATAATCTTCAAGCGTCAGAAAGCATACAGCAAGGTTCATAAGAAGGCTGAAGTTATCTGCAGGAGATTCCTGATTCGCAAATGCTGTTTTGTAATGTTCGCTTGAATTATAGTAAATATATTTCTGAACAGCCTTGAATGCGCTTCCGCCGAAAAAATTCTTTTCTCTGGAATAATTTTCAAATTCGTTCCACTGACTCATTAAAAAATCAGCACTTTCCTTACCGTTGTTCAGAGTGGCCAGACCCGGGACACGATTAAGCCAGTAACGCGAGGTGCGGTATCCCGCTTCAACTCCGGGATAATCGGGTTTGTTGTTCATAATGGAATCAAAAACCGAGAATGCGTTCATGAAATCGCCGTTTTCAAGAAAATCAAGACCGCGGTTTACGGATTCAACAGTTTTATCGTCCGAAAAAGTTAATTGATCGCCATTGTTCATCAGAATTTAACCGTTTGACCTATGCCGGAAAAGAGTTTATCATCGCATGTAAGTATAATAATCTGCCTTTCTGATGAAAATTCCGACAGTATGCTGAAAAATTTATCAATTTTTCCCTTATCCAGATATGATGCGGGTTCGTCAATTATTAAAGGCAGTGAAATGTTCGAATTTTTCATTGCTCTTCCCATTGCAAGCTTGAAAGCCAGTAGTGCGGAGTATCGGAGAGATGTATTTTTAATCGAGCTCATATCTCCTTTGATCAGCAAATCCGTATCTTGTTTATTTACCGAGCTCGAAGATGTTATTTCTGAGAAAATAGAATAAGTATCTTCGGAAATTTGTGTGAAGGCTCTGTTTTCAAATTCTGCTCTTGCCTGAGTCATATTTGTAAGTATGAAAGAAGCGCTTCTGTGCGATGATTTTAAGCTTTTAAGTTTTTGTTCGTGAAAAAGTTTTCTCTGATTAAGTGATTCGCTCTGGCTGCTTTCTTTTCCTCTGGCTTGAAGTTCTTCATTCATTCTATTTAGAATTTCTATGTTCCGTTCAAGTTCATCTTTTAAAACTGCGATTTTTTCCGAGTTTCCTTCAATCTGTTTATTAATTGCAGTATTTTTTGAGTTTCTTTCACCGTTTATACTTTCGAGCGACTTAAGAAGAACTGATCTGTTTTTCTCAAGATCAAGAATTTCCTGTCTGACGCTGTTGATTTTTTCTTCAGGAAACAAAGAATTTTCAATGTCTTCTATTTCAGCTTCATTTTCAAGAAACTCTGAGTACTCTTCGAAATACTGAAGAAGAAACTCAAACATGTCTTCGAAATGCTCTGATGATACAGGTATATCGCTTTTTGATAAAATCTCTTTGAGTTCTGCAACTCTTTGATTGAAGAGTTCTTTAAGTTTATTGCTGATATCTTTTTTTAATCTGAACCGCATTATTGCAATAGAAAATACGGATATAAATAATCCTGATGAAGGAATTAAAATTTTATGAAGAGTATTTATTTGTTCAAAATATTGAAGAAAAAAATGCACAGCAGCAGGAAACGCCAGCGACGCGCAGAAAAATGAAGCTGTTAGAGTGTAGCATAAGTTTTTTAGAATTCCGATTGTTTTTAATCTTTTGATCAATGAATCTTTCGCGTCAATCGCATACTTGTAGGCAAGCTGAATGTTATTGAGATTATTTCTTTGGGTTTCAGAAAGATTTATAAATTTTGAAAATCTGTCACTGAGTTTTTGTTTTTTTGTTTCTATCGCAGAAACTTTGCTTTCCTCTGATGCAACAAAGTTCTTGAGTCCGTTGAGTTTGCTTTCTATTATAAAAACATTTGCAAGAGCCTCCTGAGATTTATGAAGAAAAGCTGTTCTGCTTTCAATCTCAATCAGTTCTTTTTCAATGCTTTGATTGCGGTTTTTTATTTCTGATAATTCCTGTGATAATTTGTCAATTTTTGAAAAATGAACATCAAAAATCTGAAGCTCTTTTTTAATCTTCTGAATTTCATTTTCGTGATAAAAAATATTAGAAAGGAATGAGTTGTTTATTCTGGATGAAATATGTTCGGAATAAATGCTGTGTTTAAGTTTTGAGTGTATATCTATGAATTTATCTTCCGAAAATGATACAATTTTATTGATATTCTCGTAACTATAGTAAGGTGCAAGAAATGATTCGAAAGGAGAGGATATAAGTGATGCATCAATAAAAACCTGAGGTGTCAGTGTTGTAATCAGGCGGCAAATCATGGAGTTTGAAAGATTCTGCTGTGATTTAATTTTGTCAGAAAACCTGGCGATATCGGTTTCACCGGCATAAACTTCTTTTCCGGTTCCGGATGAGACATCTGCGAAAGTTATCAGACTGCTTCCGTTCCGGATAATTGTCATTTTTTCATTTTCATCCGAAAGTGTCATGTTCACATACAGATTGCTCCACATGTCTTCAGATAAGATGCGGTTTTCTTTTTGTATTGCGAAAGCAGAATCTATCATCGCTTTTGCGAAAAGCGACTTTCCTGATTCATTTCCCCCGTAAATTATTGTAATTGAATTGTCAAAATTGATGATCTTATTTTC